>CACZHC010000027.1 GCA_902780865.1 uncultured bacterium | reverse complement strand
CCAGGTGTTGCTAACGGACAGCGTGAGTCCGGCGAGGTCGGATTCCTCGATGCAGCCGACGAGAAGTCCTGCGGTGCCGCTCATCGTCGAGACAGCGCCCGCCTGCATGGCATTGCAGATGCGCCAGGTCCGGTTGGCGTCGTTATAGCGAATCTGGCCGACTAGACCGCCCGCGAATCCTGCTTCAGAAGAGATGGCACCGGAGTTTCCGTTGTTGCTCAGCGTAGAGACCACGCCCCGATAGCGGCCAATAAGACCGCCCGCCGCGAGGGGCGAGGAGACAGCGCCGTAGTTGAAGCAGCTCTGCACGGTAAGCGAGAACGTGCCGCTCTCCGAACCAGCGTCGCCAATGAAACCTCCGGCGGGATACGCAGGCACCGTCGATTCCACGGTGCCGAAGTTCGCGCAGTCGCGGATCGTGGGCGAACCGCTCACCGTGGCGACACCCACAAAGCCGCCCGCGCCACCGGCCTGGGCGGCCACAGAGCCGGCGACTTTGACGCGGGCGTTGTTGCTGCAGCGCTCGATGGTTACGCCCCCTGCGGCTTGGCCGATGAACGCGCCGGCGGTGGGTATGCCGTTGCCAATCGAAACGACGTTCGTGTCCGAGAAGACGACATGGCAATCGACCATCTTGAGCTGGGCCGCCTTGGCGACGAAGCCGCCGATCACCTGCGTGCCCCGCGTGGCGTTGTTGCCGATCACCTTGCAGTCGATGAGCCAGCAGTTGGTTATCGTCGTCATGTTGACCAGCGTCTCGTAGATGAAGCCCGAGGTGCCGGGCGTGGCGCTCGGGAGGGACCAAGTGCAGTTCGTGAGGATGACGCCGGAAAGCGTCCCGCCCCTTGAGGCCGAGGCAATCAGAGATGTTCCGCCGACGTTTCCGGGGGAGTTATACCCCGCAATGCGAAGGTCGCGCACCGTTCCCCGAAGAATGTTAATCAGATTTGGCTTGTCCTTGCTGAGCGAAAGCCGTGTAAGGGTGTGGCCGCGCCCGTCGAGAGTGGCGTTGAACTCGCCGCTTGGCCTTGTATAGGTGACGCCGGACATGCTGATGTCATTCGTGAAGGCGAACGTGACGTCGGACAGCGAGACAAGGCCAGATGCCATGTACTCTGCGAACTCCGCTCCCGTGCCTATTTCGATGACGTTTGGCACGAAGATGGCAGTAACAGTTGTGTCTTCCGTGATAGACGAATAAGAGCCCTCCCAGCGGTAGAAGGCGGTGTCCTCCTCGATCGGGGCAGGGGTCGCCGGTGGAGTCGCGGAACCCTGGTAGTTGACCGTCTGCTGTGCGATTACGACGCCATTGGTGTACTGGAACGTGACGGTGAAGGTGTCGATTTCGTACTGGGCCGTGACCGTCGTCGCAGCCTGGACGTTCTGGTAGGTTCCGCTCCATCCTGTGAAGTGCCAACCCGTGCGCGAGGGGTCGGCGGGGGGCGTGGCGTCTGATCCGTGGTTCACCGTCTCGGCCTTGAGTTCGGAGCCATCCCAGTCCTGGAACGTCACGACGTAGGTGTTGATGGCGTACTGCGCCGTGACGTTTTCGTCCTGCTGGATGTTTGTGTAGGTTCCCTGCCAGCCGGTGAAGTGCCAGCCGGTCTTGTTGTCGGGATCGGCGGGCGGTGTGGCGTCCTCGCCTTCGACGATTTCCTGCTGTGAAAGCTGCGTATTGTCCCAATCGAGGAACGTCACCCAATGCGTGACGGCGCTCGCCTCGACGTAGGTGGCGGTGATGTCCGTGGCGGCGGTAATGCCGGTATAGTCGCTTTGCCAGCCGACAAAGCGATATCCCTCTCGCGTCGGGTCTGCAGGCGGCGTCGCGTCGGAACCGTGGTTGACCGTCTCGCTCTTGAGTACCGTGCCGTTCCAGTCGAGGAATCGAACGGTATAGGTGTTGATCGCGTACTGCGCCGTCAGCGTCGCGCTCGCCTGGACGTTCTGGTACGAGCCGCTCCAGCCGATGAAGTGGTAGCCCTCGCGCGTCGGGTCGGCAGGAGGCGTGGCGTCATCGCCGATGTACACCGTTTGCGTATTGCCGATGGGCGTACCGTCCCAGTCCTCGAAGGCGATGGTGAACTGCTGGCGGTAGGTGACCGTGGCTGTTGCGGCAGGTTCGACATCGGCGGGGGCATTGGGAAGCCAGGAAACGGTCCCTGCGGTAAGTGTGGTACGAGAGTCGTGGTTTTGCGCATAGATTGCGCCTTTACTTCCATTGCGTGCCAACGTGCAACCATAATTAACGATAGTTGTACGAAGATTGCTAAAAGAATAACCGTTCGTATACGACACGCCGAAAAGCATTTTAGCTTCCGGATATTCAGCCTGGCATGAATTTTTAATGCTGTTAATTGCTGTTACGTCCGTACCGATATCGGCATATCTGTATGAACTGCCTACTGGCATCACAAAGGCAAACCGCTCACCCGTTGTCTTATCCTCCATCACGCAGGCGTCCGCCGAGTTTTTGTTTACCTTAGCCAATGCGTACCGTTTCACGAGCTGCCATCTAGATGTCTTGTAGATGAAGACATGGAATCCTCCGCATCCGCCTGCCTCTGAACCGGAGCTTTTCGTGTAATCAGCATGGGTAAATCCAAAGTTTCCGGCGCTGGACGGGCCGTAGAAGACGCCGAAGTCAATGTTTCCCTGTGACAGAAAGGCGGCGTAGGCGTCCTGCCGTTCCTGAGAGGGCGACGAATACGAAGCTGTGCCGATGTACTGGGCGAAGACATTGACCGTCCCGCCAAACGACTGGAGGGCGAGAACCAGCGCTGCGGCAGCTACGACGAAACGAATCGCTTTTTTCATTTTCGTTTCTCCTAAAATTTCACCTTATCACCAAGGAAGAATATCTCTTGATGTCTCTTTTCAAGAAGAGGCCCTGAAAGTATCCGACATCTCCGACTCCATAAGCGCTGGCCTCGCCGATTGCGGCGTCAGCAGATGACGCGCCGGAGAACCAGCTCTCGCCGTTTTCGTCGACAAGAACAGTCTCGGCTCCGCCTGCGAAAGAGACGGAATAACGCACACGCGGCGCACCCGAGCTCCAGTCGACGTCGGTAATCACCTTGCACGGCGCGTACAGTGCCGTCGGGCCGACAAGCATCTTAAACACGGGCTCGCCGTTCTCCGAGACAAGGCCGCGCCAGGCAAGCGTCCCCTTCTCCGCCCCCTGGGCGATGAAACACGCCCCATGCGGCATTGCGGTCGTCTTGAACTCGGCCAGCTTCATCGCGGCACGAGAATCGGTGAGATATCCCTTGAACACGGTATCCGCTTCAAGGCGCACACGGCCGCTGCGACTGTCGCTCGCCCCGAAGACGGCGTCTTCGGATTCGACTATCTTGTACACGCCATCTTCTATGTCGGGTTTTGCTATCCAGGCGCCTCCCATGACGGAATCGTCGGCGGCGCGCGCGAGGAACCAGGGTTTGGCGACCCCAAGCCCCATTGTGCCAGAGACCGATGCCGAATGTGGAACAATCTCGCCATCCGAATCGACGAATTCGATCTTGTAGCCGTAGTTGTACCCCGTTCCGCAAATCGCCGGATCGGTGGCAGCCGCGCTCGCCGTGTCAAACACATACTCGCCTGCTCCGGTAAAGGCAAGCATTTGCGCGGAAGAACGAAGCCCGTCCTCGCTCGTCACCGTGAGCTTCAGCTTGTAGCCGGATGAATATTCGCTCGCGCACTGTGGGATGTCGACCGTCACGATGCCGCGGTCGAGCGTCTTTGCAATCTTTCCGCACGGATTCCCGAACGACACGATCTCGCTCCAGGCGAACTTCACCTCGTTGCCGACCTCAACCGCCTCGGCTACAAGCGTATCGTCCGTCTCGCACACGATCTTCGCTGCCTCCACGCGTGCGTCGGCGAGCGAAAGCGTCGTAGAGGCGAACACGTCGCCCGACTTCGTCGCCGCAGCGCATCCAATGCGTATCCCCGACGGCAGCGATGCCTTGACCTCGATCGCCGAGCTGTCGGCGCAGGTTACGCCGCAGAGACCCGGAACGCCGTCGAGAATGACCTTTCCCCCTGCCGCAATTGAAAGCGGCTCAGCCATGTCGCGGAAACGGACGTTGCGGAAAGTCACGGTTGAATTGGCGGCGATTTGCGGCGTCACGCCGTCAGCCCAGCCGATCGAGGCGTTGTTCGTCGAGACGAGCGTATACGTAAGTCCCGCCGGGATGCATGGATGCTCCGCCGAGAACTCGGCCTCGCCCAGGAGATTTATAGTCGTATCGCCAGAAGGCGTTTCGCCGTCAACGATGTCCTGCACCAGGAAATCCATGTCGTCATAGATGTACGAGCCGATCATCGCGTCGGGCGACTTGAAGTAAACTGCTGCATTGGAGCCATTGTCGCGCAGGGCCGACATATTCCAGCTGGCGCTGTTGCTGGGGCGGTTCAGAACAGACGGCTTGTCATTGGCGGCATCCCACCCGCAAAGCGTGGAAGAGCCACCTCCGTCAAGGTTGATGGCCTCCCAGCAGCCCATCGCGACAAGCAAAGTAGAAAGCGAAGGGAAGTCGCAGCCAGACGACCAACCGTCCCTTCTTCCGTCGCATGCGAGGAGGTAGATGTATCGCTTGTCCTGCGAGATGCCGATAGCCGTGCGGGGATCGACACTCGTGTCGCCATGGGTAGGAACCTGTCCGCTTGAGACGAGGCGCGCAGCAAACGCGGGAACGCAAAACCATGTCTTCTTCGCAATGGCTTTCGTCATCTGCGGGATGAGATCGGCCGTGCCGTCCTTGAACACGGCGATCATCCCGCTCGGGACGGATGCGCTGGCATGCGTTCCGTAGCCGGTGGCGGTTTCCGAAATCTGGATGCCATCAGAGTACAGCGGACTGTTTGGAGATCCCCACAGGTTAGCGTACGGCGAAACCCAGGGCGACCAGGCTGCATTGTTCCATGCGATAACGGCGTTGCGCTCCTTGCCGCCGAGAGATTTCGAGCCGCGGTTGCGCGCGATGAAGTCGGTCGTCTTCTCTCGGACGGTGCGCTTCTCGTAGCCCGCGGCGTAGTCCTCGGGCATCGGCTCGCCCCAGTCCGCACAGCGATCGGTGCCGGTAAAGCGAAGATTGGGTGTTGCAAGGTCGATCCTGACAAAGTGGCAGACCAGCTTGCGCGGCCAGCCGCCGTCAGTCGTCAGAACGGCCGGTATGTAGTCAACTCCGTTCGTTATCGACCGGGCGCAACTCCAGTCAATGGGAGTCGAGACGCCGGGGTTTCTTGCGCTCCCCACCATGGTGGTTACGTTCGTCACCCAATCCGTGCGATTCTGCGCCGCAAAGGTGACGCCAACGTTACGGAAATTTGCGTTGCCTGGATAATCGGCAGCTAGACGCGTGGTCGCGCAAAGAAAAAAAAGGATTGCAATCACCGCGCCAGTGGAAACATTCTTCATAGATACCGCTCCTGTTAAAAACCGACCTAACTACATCGACTTCGCAAAAGAATTATACCAAATAAGCCCTCGCCCGCCAACCCAACGCATGAGAGATTCGACTGAAATAAAGCGCGCGCAAGTACGCGTTTTCGGCGCGCACCTGCGCGTAGGGTCATCGATGGTCGATTAGAGTTCGACAGGGTTCCAACTCCCTTCTGCTACTCCACGTCGATCAGGTACTTGTAGAACATCTTGTCGGGGAAGACGTAGCCCGGCCCTTCGCTATCCATGGGCTTCCAGAGGCCGTCGTCGCACTTCTTCATCTTGATGAGCGTCGCGTTGCTCCAGTCGGCCAAATCCTCGGTAGCGAGGACGTCGAACGTGACGTCGTCGCGCCCTTCCGCGAGTGCGCGCGACTGGACGGACGGATGGCCGTTCGCGTCGAATACGACCTTGATGATCGGATCGCCAACCGTCGTCGCCGCAGGACCGATGTTAAACGCATAGCGGACGGCGTTCGCGATGCCGCCAGTCGTGTCTCCAGGTTCGCCCGTGATGCCATTCTCGGCAATCCACGCCGCATAGCCGCCCGCAAGTGCGCGGAGGAAATACCGACCGGAAAGCGAATCGACAGAGCCCGTGCCAGAAACAACGACGCGCCCTTTCGCGCTGCTCGCGGACAACGCACTCGGGAACCAGCTTTCGCCACTTCCGTCTACAAGAACAGTTTCCACGCCGTTCATCATGACGGAATACCGAACGCAGGAGGCGCCCGAACTCCACTCTACGTCGGTGATAACCTTGCATGGCGTATTGAGCGCCGCAGGGCCGTAAAGCAGCTTGAACACCGGATTGCCGCCTTCCTTGACGAGTCCGCGCCAGGCAAGATTGCCGTCGCTGTCGGCCTTCGCGAGGAAGCACGCGCCTTGCGGCGTGCCGTATTTCGCAAACTGCTCGAGCGCGGCTCGGGCACGCGATTCCGTCATGTACCCCTTGAAGACGGCGTCCATCTCGAAGCGTACCCTGCCATCCTTTTGCTCTGCCGCGTGGAAGTCAGCATCAGATCCCTCGACGACCTTGTACTTCCCGTTTGCGATCTCCGGCTTGTTCGTCCAGCTTCCGCCGACCGCCGAGTCGTCCGCGGCAATCGCCTCGAACCACGGTTTGCCGACGCCAACCGACATGTTTCCGGATATGGTCGGGGAATTCACCACATGAACGCCGTCGGAATCGACAAGTTCGACCGTGTATCCGAAGTTGTAGCCAGCTGTGCAGATCGCAGGATCGGAGGCGTCCGTCGTGTCGAACGAGTACTCGCCCACGCCCGTGAACGATAGGAACTGCGTGGCCGAGCGGAGTCCGTCTTCGCTCGTGACCGTGAGCTTAAGCCGATAACCAGAGACGTAGTCGCCGCCGCATTCGGTGACGTTGGCCTTCACGATTGCGCGGTCAAGTGTCGACGCAATCTTCCCGGCGACGCCTCCGAACAGGATAGTCCTGCTCCACTTGAGCTTCACCGTGCCGCCGTCCTCAAACGCCTCGGCTACAAGCGTCTCGTCGGTCGCACAGGAGAACTTCTTCGCAGCGACAACGGAATCGGCGAGCGAAAGCGAGGACGTCGCGAAGACCTCGCCAACTCCAGTCGCTGTGGCGCATGACACACGAACTGGGCAGGCCGGGACACCGCCGATGACAAGGCCTCCTGCATTCGGAATGACCACCTCGTCAATGTCGACCCCTTCGTAGAAGACTGTAGTTGCGCCTGTACCGACCGTAAGGGAACGGGATCCTTCGCGGAAGCGGATGTTCCTGAACCTGACGATTGTGCCGGCTGCAACCTGCGGCGCAACGCCGTCCGCCCAGCCAATCGTGGAGTTGTTGGTGGACCAGAGATTGTACCTGCCGCTCGGAATGTAGGGGTGTTCGGCGGTGAACGTGGCGTCTCTAAGCACATTGATCTCGCCGGAGCCGTCGGTCTCGCCGTCAATGATGTCCTGCACCATGAAATCGAAGTCTTCGTAATAATAGGTGCCAAGCATCGCGACGGGCTCGGAGTAGTAGATCGCGATATTACTGCCATTGTCGCGAAGCGAGGATTGGCGGTTGAGCACCTCGGGCTTGCCAGTGGAGTTGTTCCAACGGCAGAGAGTCGACGAGCCGCCCCCGTCGAGGTTGAATCCAACCCAGACGCCCATGCCATAGAGGATTTTGGAGAGCGACGTGAAGTCACAGCCGGGAGACCATTCGTCTCCAGCTCGGCCATCGCAGACCAGGATGTAGAACGTCTTTCCGTCCTGTGAAATGCCGATTGCCGTGCGCTGGGCTACATCGCCGTTGTCGAGATTGGCCCACCCGCCTGCGACAAGGCCTGTGACAAACGCCGGGACGCAGAACCAGGTCTGTTTGGCCATAGCCTCAGTCATGTTGTCGATGATGCCGCATCCGTTGTTCTTCAGCTGCACAAACATGGCCTGCGGCGCAGGGTCCGTTAAGTTCGGAACCTGGACACCGCCCGTCCTGTTGTTGGAAATCTGGATTCCGTCGGAGTAGAGCGGGCTGTACGGACAGGCCCAGAGGTTGGTCGTCGGGTTGGTCCACGGCAGCCATGCCGCGCCGTTCCAGGCGAGTACGGCGTTGCGCGCCTTGCCGCCCTTCGACTTCGCGCCGCGATTGCGGGCGAGGAAGTCGCTCGTCTTCTCTCGGACCGTCCGCTTGGGGTAGTAGCCGCTGGGGTAATTACTGTTTTTCGCCTGCGGCTCTGGCATCGGATCGCCCCAGCCCACGGGGCAGCGGTCCGCGCCGGTGAATCGGAGGCCGGGAGTCGTCAGGTCGACGCGCACGCAGTAGCACACCATCCGGCGGGGCCAGCCAGCATCGGTCGTCAGAATGGTAGGGACGAACGTCACGCCCGGGGACAGTTGCTGGCCCTTCGACCAGTCGAAGGAATACGACAGCGCGTTGTTGAGGATGTTCGTCACCCAGTCCTTGCGGGAAGTAGCCGTTTGCGTCACCGCGACATTCCTGAAGTTCGGATTGCCGGGATATTCCGCAAGGGCCGTCGCCGCCAGAAACGCGGCGGCAATCGCAATCATCCACGAACGCAACTTACGAATACTGTTTTTCATGACATAAACTCCTGTTAAGAAATATTTTATTTAGATTTCCCTGCGCACTCTGCGTCTCTGCGCTAATTCAAAACCCTACCAGCACATCATGATCATGCCGGGCGAATTCTCGGTGCCAAACGTCTCAAGCTCAGGGAACTCCTCGCCAGGGATCCAGCGCGTGACGTTCCGCGACCTTGCCTCGGCGTTAAGCGCCTCAAGAATCGTCATGTCGACGAGTGCCGTCGACGCGAATGCCGTTGGCGCATCGCCAGTCCATGCAATCTGCTGTCCCGCGGCGTCGTACCCCGCCGCGAGCGCGGCGTTAGAATTCAACACCCCTCCGCCTGTGACCGAAAGCGCGAGAGCGCCGGTGGACTCGGCATCGCATCCGCCGATTGCGAGACCCGTCTTGCCACCGGCGGAAGCCGTCGCGGAACCAGCCATCCACGCGTTGTTAACAACGAGCGTCAGACCCGAGCCAGTCGAGCTAGTGATTCCGCCCGCGAGGATTCCCGCGAAACCAGACTCCGTGGTGACAGCCCCGCACTGGAAGACGTTCTCGAAGCCCGCCGTGCCGTTGCTCCCGTAGTAGCGGAGGCGTCCGATGATTCCGCCCGCATACCCAGCGGGCGAAGACACGTTTCCGGCGTTGCCGCAGTTGACGATCGTCTTGCTCGCGCCACGGTAGCTGCCAATGATTCCGCCCGCCGCGAAGGGCGACGAGACGCTGCCATAGTTGTAGCAGCTCTTCACCGTGACCGTGAAGTTCGCATTGGTGGGCCCCACCTCGCCAATAATGCCACCCGCCGGGACGTTGGACGTCGCCTCGACGATGCCGAAGTTCGCACAGTCCTCGATCACAGGCGATCCGCTGTTGGACCACGATCCGCCCACAAGTCCACCTGCGGCGGCTTCAGATGCCGAACCCGAGACCTTCACGCGGGCATTGTTGCTGCACCGCCTGACAGTTACGCCGCTCCCGCACTTGCCGATCAACGCGCCGGCGACTGGAATGCCGTCGCCGACTGCCACTTGATTTGCGTCGTCGGCAATGAAATGGCAGTCGACCATGAGCAGACTGCTCGCACTGCCAACAAAACCGCCAAGATAGGTGCCGTTCGACGATGCCATGACCTTGCAGTTGACCATGGTGCAGTTGGTAATTGTCGTGTTGCCGCTAACAGAGTAGACGAGTCCGGCCGTGCCGTGGCTGCCGCCTGTAATCGTCCACGTGCAGTTCGAAAGGACAACGCCGGAAATCATCGCCCCTTGCGCCGACTCGGCAAGAATGGAAGTCTTGTTTGCATTGCCCGGGGCATTGTAGTTCGCAATGCAAAGGTCGCGGATGGTTCCGTTGAGCGTGCTGCAGAGCGACCTGATGTCCTTGTTGCTCGGGAAGCTCTTGAGCGTGTGCCCGCGTCCGTCGAGCGTGGCCTTGAAAGTGCTCGGCTTGCTATACGACACGCCAGAAAGGCTGATGTCTGTCGTGAAGGCGAACGTGATCGCCGTATTGTTCGCGAGACTGGAAGCCATGTACTCCGCGAACTGCGCGCCGGTGGAGATTTCCACGATCTTGTTAACGAACATCGCGACGACCTCAAGGTCGGCCGTGATCGAAGAGAAGGCACACGACCACTTGTAGAATATGTCGCCCTCGTTGAGCGGCGCGGGGTCTGCCGGTTTTGTCGCCGCGCCTTGGTATGGGACCTGCTGCGAAGATATGACTGTTCCGTTCTCGTACTTGAACGTGACGGTGTATACGTTGATCTCGTACTGCGCGACGACAGTCGCCGCTCCCTGCACGTTCTGGTACGCGCCCTGCCAGCCCGTGAAGTGATAGCCGGTGCGCGAGGGGTCAGCAGGCGGCGTCGCGTCGGAGCCGTGCGCCACGGTCTGCGTCTTCAGGACCGCACCGTCCCAGTCTGTGAAGACAATCTCGTATGCGTTGATGGCGTAGGTCGCGGTCACGGTCTCGTCCTGCATTACGCCGGTGTAAGTTCCGCTCCAGCCGGTGAAGTGCCATCCTTCGCGCGTCGGGTCGGCGGGCGGGACCGCATTCTGGCCGTCAAGCACTTCCTGGCGCGAAAGCTGCGTTCCGTCCCAATCTTCAAACGTGACCCAGTGCGTCACCGTGCTAGCGTCGGCGTACAGCGCCGTAATGTCGGTCGCAGCCGTAATTCCCGTATACGAGGCATTCCAGCCGATAAAGCGCCAGCCTTCGCGTGTCGGGTCCGCAGGAGGCGTTGCGTCCGTTCCGTACGCAACCAATTCCGATTTAAGGACCTCGCCGTCCCAGTCGAGGAAGCGAACGGTGAACATGTCAGGGTTGTACTGCGCAACAAGCGTCGTGTTTCCCTGGATATTTTCGTACGAATCGCTCCAGCCGCTGAAATGATGGCCTACGCGCTCAGGGTCGTCGGGAGGCGTTGCATTGCCACCTTCCAGCACCGTTTCTGTCTTTAGCTCAGTGCCGTCCCAGTCCTGGAATACGACCGTGCAGGGCATCCTGCGCGAGACGGTCGCCGTTGCGGCCTTGCTGTCGCTTCCGCTGACCGTGACGCATGTCACGTCCGCGCCCGAATAGGACGTGATGTTCGCGTCCTTGGCGAACACCGCGCCCACATTGCTGACGGAAAGCGTCCGCACATATCCGTTCCCCGTCAGGTCTGCGTTCCAGTAATGATTGCTGTCTTCGTTTTTGAGGCCCTTGGTATATGGGATGGCCATGAGTATGACCGCCGACGGGTAATCTCCCTTCTTCCCGTTCGTGTAGTTTCTGGCGACTGCCGCGCCGGAGGTCTTTCCAAGGCCGCTCGCCTTTGTGCAGGTGGGCATGACGAACAGGACCTGTTCCCCCGTAGTCTTATTCTGCATCACATACGCCTCGGTCTGAATGAAGTACGACGTGTTGTAGGCAAGGTCATAGTGGTGCGCTATTTCCCACGCCGACGTCTTGTACACGAGCGTCCGCCCTGGGAAGTCGCCTGTTATCGTTGTGACAGCCGTATATCCCTCAGCGACCAGGCCAAAGTTCGCGGCGCTTGTCGCGCCATAGAACACGCCGAAGTCGATGTTGTTATTCGCAAGGAAATTAGCGTAGCTGGTCAATTGCGTCTGGCTGGGCGACGCAATATTGCCCAAATACTGGCAAAAGACGTGTGTTGTCCCGCCGTACGCCTTTTGCGTGAAGATGGCGGCAATCGCCATCGATATTACGAGAACTACCTTTCCTACTTTAGTTTTCATTGTTACTGTCCTTTATCTAATAGTGAGAATAAAGCGCTTCATGAGTTTTCTAATTACGGCCTTGCCGCAGAGAGACGCGACATAGCCGGTGCCGGATGCGACCATCCTCCCCGTAGCGACGCTGGCGGACGACGCGCCGGGGAACCAGCTTTCGCCGTCCGCGTCGAGAAGGACCGTTTCGGAGCCGCCGACCACGACCGAATACCTGACGCGTGGCGATCCGGAACACCAGTCGACGTCGGTGATCACCTTGCACGGCGTGTTGATCGGCACCGGACCGTAAAGGGTCTTGAAAGCGGGGTTCCCGTTTTCCTTCACAAGTGCACGCCACGCCAAGTTGCCGTCGCTGTTGACTTTCGCAGGGAAGCAGGCGCCATGCGGCGTGCCACACTCCGCGAATTGCGCAAACGCCGCCTGGGCCCGCGATTCCGCCATGTAACCCCTGAAAACAGCCCTCATCTCAAAACGTACCCTTTCGCCCATCTCTTCGAATGCCTTGAACACGGCATCTGACGTTTCTGTAACCTCGTATGCGCCATTCGTGATCACGGGCTTGGCCACCCAGCTTCCGCCAACGGCGGAATCGCCCGCCGCAAATGCATTGAACCACGACTTCTCATCGCCGAGGCCCATCCGCCCCGTCAAGACGCTTGTGAAGGCGACCCTTTCGCCATCGGCATCGACAAACTCAATCTTGTAGGAATAGCCGTATCCGACGGCGCAAATCGTCGGATCCGACGCTCCAGTCGTGTCAAACACGTATTCGCCAGGCCCGGCGAAATCGAGAAACTGGCTCGCAGTACGAAGCCCGTCTTCGCTTGTCACCGTGAGCTTCAGCTTGTAGCCCGAGATATATTCGCTGCCGCATTCAGAGACGCGCACGTTGACAATGCCGCGGTCGAGCGTCTCCGCAATCTTGCCATGCCGCCCGGCAAATGTGACGATCTTGGACCACCTCAACTTCACCGCGCTTCCAACGGCAACCGCCTCTGCAATGAGCGTCTCGTCCGTCGCGCACAAGATCTTCTTCGCCTCGACACGTGCGGCGTCGATCGCGAGCGTGGTCGAAGCGAACACGTCGCCCACATTCGTCGCCGCGGCACATCTGACGCGAAGCCCCTCAGGGACCGACCCGGCGACGACAAGCGCAGAGCTGTCGGCGATGGAAACTCCGCCAAGCCCAGTGACGCCGTCGAACTTCAACATTGCGCCAGCCGGCACGACAAGCTCGCGCACAGCATCGCGGAAACGGATGTTCTTGAACGTGTTGGTCGCCCCAGCGGCGACCTGCGGCGTCACGCCGTCGGCCCAACCGATGGACGCGCCATTCGTCGAGGAGATTGTCCACGCCTTCCCGGCCGGGATGCACGGATGCTCGGCGGTGAACGTCGCGTCGCCGAGCACGTTGATCGTCGATGACGAAGGGGCCTCGCCGTCTATGATGTCCTGCACGAGGAAGTCCATGTCGTCATAGAGGTACGTGCTGATCATCGCGTCGGGCAGCTTGTAGTAGAGCGCCGCGTTCGCGCCATTGTCGCGCTGCGAATAGTTCCCGCCCGGGCGGCTCAGTATCTTCGGGCGGTTGTTCTGCGAGTCCCAGGCGCAGATGTTCGAAGAGCCTCCGCCGTCGAGGTTGAACGCGTCGTGGCAGCCCATTCCGGCGAGGATCTTGCCGAGGGACGTGAAGTCGGCGCCGCTCGACCAGTCCTTGTTGTCGCCGTCGCACACGAGGACGTAGAACGTGTTCTTGTCCTGTGAAAGGCCGACTGCGGTGCGGGGGCGGACGGACGTGTCGCTGGACGCCACGGGCTGCCCGTCCCTGACGAGGCGGTAGTGGAACGCCGGCACGCTGAACCAGACCTTCTTTGCGTTGGATGACGAAAGCTTGCCGATGATGTCGGCCTTGCCTGTCTTGTAGACTACGAGTATCCCGTTCTGGTTGTTTGATGTGCTGTGCGTGCCGTAGCCGGACTTGGAGGTGGAAATCTGGATGCCGTCGGCGTAGAACGGACCGTTGATGTTGCCCCACAGGTTCGTGAACGGCGAGACCCACGGGCCCCACGCGGCGGCGTTGAAGGCGAGCACGGCGTCGCGCTCCTTCCCGCCGAGCGCCTTGGATCCCCTGTTGCGCGCGATGAAGTCGCCCGTCTTCTCGCGGACCGTGCGCTTCGGCTGCCCGGCACCCTCGGGCTCCGGCATCTCGTCGCCCCAGTCAGCGCAGCGGTCGGTGCCGGTAAAGCGCAGCCCTGGCGTCGTCAGGTCCACTCGCACGCAGTGGCAGACCATCGTGCGGGCCCAGCCGCCGTCCGTCGTGAGCACTGCAGGGACGTACGTGATGCCCGGCGAGATCGCCTCGCCCTTCGTCCAGTCGACCGTCCTGGACAGCGATGCGGTCACGGCGTTCGTCTCCCAGCTCGTGCGCGTCTTCGCGGCGTACGTCACCGCGAGGTTGCGGAAGTTCGGGTTGCCGGGATATGCGGCTTCGCATATCCCGGCCCAGGCGACAGCCGCCGAAAGGACGATTATTCTGGTCGACTTCACTGCGCGACCCTCACTTCTCGAGCAGGATGCGCCTGGTGGCGTCGATCTCCTCCTGCGTCACGCCGATCTTGAGAAGGTACTTGATCACGTTGCCGCGAGTCGTCTCGCCCTCCTTCTTCGGGCCAAACGTCTCGAAGAGCTCGCTGCCCTTCCTGCAGTACCTGAAGCGCGGAAGGTTTTTGTTGAACGACGGCAGCTCGTAGTTGTCGTAGTAGTACCGCTCGTCGCGTCCTATCACGCCGTCGAGGATGAACGCGACGGTGCCTGTGCGGTCAGAGCCGACGGCGCAGTTGAAGTAGATCGGGTACTTCGACGCGTCCGAGAAGACCTTGAACATCTCGCGGACGTTAGGCGCGCACGAAGGGTGCGTCACGTGGTACGG
This sequence comes from uncultured bacterium, assembly GCA_902780865.1. Classification (GTDB taxonomy): domain Bacteria; phylum Verrucomicrobiota; class Kiritimatiellia; order RFP12; family UBA1067; genus UBA1067. Next base: position 31,306 of record CACZHC010000027.1, on the reverse strand, counting down.
GATGATCGGGAAGAACAAGTGCTCGATGCCGGCGAGAGAAGTCTCGACCTCGCCGTAGTTCTTCTGGCGCAGTTCGCACTCGTCCTTTCCGCGCAAGTCGACCTCCGTCTTGACGCCGAGCTTGTCCACGTAGAACGCCTTTAGCGCCTCGACAGAGACCTTCGTCATCGGGGCCTGTCCGCGGTAGAGAAGCCCCTGCCGGACCTTCACGCCGTCCGCGTTCTTTCCGCCGCCCATGTCGCGGAAGTTGAGGCTGGGCTTGCCGATCATGCGCGGCGGCACGTCGGCCGTGGTGAACGTGCGGACGTCGGAAACCACCTTCTCGCCGGAGTCGGTCTCGGCGGTGACGCGCCACCAGTACTTGGTGCCGAGCTTGAGGTAGCCGGGGCGGATCGCCTTCGCGCTGACGACGGTCTTGCCCTTTTCCTCGGCCTTGACCTTCTCTGCGATCGGCTTGGCGAAGTCCTCGGTCTCGGAGAACTCGACCCTGGCCTCCTTGACGGTGAAGTCGGCGTTCCACGTGAAAGGCTTCCAGGTCTTCTCCTCCTCCTCCGCGCGCTTCATGAGCTCCTTCGTCCAGTCGTTGCACATGTAGAAGTTGAAGCGGTCCTCCCACTTCTTCACCTTCTTGTCCTTGGGGCGCCCGGCCTTCACCCATTCCTCGTACCTTTCGTTCATCCTGTCGCGAGCCTTGATTTCTTCCTCGGTCAAGGCGGGGCGCGGGGGCTTCTCGCCTCGCTTCTCGAAGTTCTCCAGGAACTCCTTCACGCACGGGGAGTGCGTGTCATACGTCGCGCCATTCTCAGGCGTGGCAAGCGTGATCGACGCTGCGAACAATAACGACAGATACATGACATTCTCCTTTTTAGTTGTTGCTATTTGAAATCGGCGATTTACTTGAGCGAAATCTTGAACTGAATCTTGCCTTCATACAAAAGCGGACGCTTGGCCGGCTCTGTGGCATATGCAGACGAGAACGTGCTGCTCTTCTTGCGAATCTCTCCGCCCGCCGCATACGGCTTCCACTGCACAAGAAACTTCGAAGGGACGTAGGTCGTGACCGTCTTGTCGGTTCCCTGGCCGTAGTCGGCCCACTTCCCGGACTGGGAGGTCGGCGGCGTGCCGAGGAAATGTACTTCCGTAAGCCCCGAAACGCCGCTGAGCGTGCCAATGTACTTGATACCCTTGTCGAACGTGATGGAGGAAACCTTGCAGTTCGAGAACGCCGAGCTGTTTAGGTTCGTCACTCCGTACAGGACGAGTGGCTGCTTCAGCGTCAAGGCGTCCCTAAAGGCGTTTGCGGGCAGGTTGATGTTCGACGACTCAGGGTCGAAGACGATGTTGGTAACGCTCGCGCAGTTCTGGAAAGACCCCATTCCATTGGAAGTGTCGCCTATGGTCTTAAACCTGCGGCCGAACGTGATGGACCTGATTCCGGCGCCGTAGAAGATTCCACGGCCAGTGCCCCCGCTTATCCCGCGGACGAAAAGATCCTGCTTCGCGGGGCAGTGCGCAAACGCCGAGTTCCCTATGCTTGACACAGAATCGGGAAGGTAGTTGACGATGTTCGTAAGATTTGAACAGTACGCGAACGCCGCGGCATTAATCGCCGTCAGGCCCGTCTGAGGAAGAATCAGCTCGCCAACCTTGGTCGAAGCTTCCGACGCCTCCAGGTCGCCAGGCCGGTAGCCACCGTCGGTGTTAGCCTTCTTGTGCGCGAAATGCGGATTCAGCTTCACGATGACGTAGTTGTTCCACCCGGCATCACGGACTGGTTTGGCGAAATCAAGCACGGAGCGCGTCTCAGGATAGCCCGTAACGGCATTGACCGTAAGAGACGTGCCCGACACCGTCGCGCTGAACGTCCAGACGCCGTCGCTTATTGTTCCCACTGCGGAATCGTATGTCCAGTGGTCATCTTCTGCGAACGCCGCGAAGCCCACGACGAGCGCCACAATAATCGCAAATCTTCTTTCCGCGGTTTTCATGCCATAGATTATAGCACCGCCCCTTAAAAGCAAAAACCCCCCAGACAGGGGGGTCGTGAGGCTCGGTCGCAGCAAGACCGTTATTCGACCTTGATCATTACAAACAGCGAAGGCGCGCCGCCGGTCTCGACCGCAAGTTCCAACGCGCCGTCCGCAGTTGCGGCCACCGCCTCGCCGACCGGCTCGAACGGCTCGGAAAGCGAAGTGGTGGCGTAGAGCCTGTATCGCGCTCCCGCAACGGCATTCCCTATCGCCATGGCGAAACGGCCCTGCCCGTCCAAATGCGGAGCCGACGCGCCGGCGCCCGAAAAGGCCGGCTGAGGGACGTCATACGGACCCAGCCACGATGGCCACGTGAAATACCCCGGGTTCCCGGCAACGTCGACGTGCGCGTACGACACGCCGATGTTGCTCTCGCCGTCGCAAGTTGTTCCGCGACCGCCCTTCAGCTTCTTCGCCTTCCTGAACATGTTGTCGCCATTGGTCACGTTGCCGACGGAAAATCCCCTGCCGACGTAGATCGTCGTCACCGCGCTGCAGTTGTAGAACATCATGTTCGTGTTTTTCAGCCGCGGCGTCTGGAACGAGCTCAAGTCGAGACTCTTGAACAGGACGCAGTCGTAGAACATTTGCTGCATGACTGTCGTCTTCCGCGTGTCGAAGTGCGTAAGGTCGACGGACGAAAGCTTCTTGCATCCGCGGAACATGTTCTGGAACGACGTCACCTCGGACGTGTTGAGGTTCGCCCACCCGGAGACGTTGGTGAGCGATCCCATGCCCTGGAACCACTGCATGCAGGTCGACGGACGGAAATTGGCAAACGACGCATCGAACACGACCTGCTGGGCGTTTGTCGCGATCTTCCCGTACCACGCGGCGTTGCCGTTGGAAGTCTTGTACGCCGTAAGGCCTTCCCCGGCATGGTTGTCCGAGTCGAAGTAGAACGTGAGCCGACGCGCGGAGCTGTCGTACACGGCCTTGGCAATCGGAAAGTTGTCGATGAAGTCGTCTGGCCCGTCGAACTCCAGGAACGCGCGGCGGATCGCCTTGAGCTCGTCGCGCGTGAGGCCGATGCGGAGAAGGAAGTCCACTATGACGTCCCTCATGTGCCGCCCTTCCCCCACGGGCTTGAGCGCGGCGAACATCTCGGCGCCCTTGCGGCAGTACCTGAGGCGCGCGAGGTTCGGGTCGAACGAGGGCAGTTCGTAGTTGTTGTAGATGTGCTCGTCCGTTCGCCCAAGCAGCCCGTCGAGAAGGACGCCGAACGTTCCTGTCCTGTCAGAACCCACCGCGCAGTGGCAGTACACTGGGTAGTTCGTGCCCTCCGCGAGCATCCTGAACATCTGCTTCAGGGGCTCGCGGTTGGTGTCGAGGTCGAGGTGGTACGGCGTGATCGGCTGGAACACATGGTTGATGCCGACTTCCGAAGTTTCGATCTCGCCGTATTTCTGCTGGTGCTCGAGCGCCTCGCTCTCGGACCTGAAGTCGAGATCCGTCTTGATGCCGAGCTTGTTGACGAAGAACTCGCGGTAGTATTCGGGAGTGGCGACCCTCAGGTTCTCGCCGATCTCGGCGTTTACGCGCGCAGGCGGGCACTTGCCGCGGATAACAAGCCCCTGGCGGACGACTATGCCGTCCGCGTTGGTGCCGCCGCCGAAATCGCGGCAGTTGAACGCAGGAACTCCTATGAGCCGCGGCGCGTCGACGCGCGTCGTAAACCTGCGCACATCTGAAACGACTTCCTCGCCATTGAGCGTCCCGCGCACGCGCCACCAATATTCCGTGCCGGTCTTGAGGAAGCGCGGACGCGTGGCCTTTGCGCCGTCCGACACGTAACGCTCGACGATTGGGCTTGTGAACGCGGAATCCTCGGAGTATTCGACCGCTATGTTGCAGAGCGTCCCGCCGTCGCATGTCCACTTGAACGGGCTTCCCGTGCCCTGTGCAGAGGCCTGCGCGAGGAGGTTAGTCATCCACGCGTTGAGCACGTAGTGGTTGCCGTCCTTGTCCTGCTCGGCGATGATCGTCGCGTCGGGATACTCGCTGCGGAGCTCGGGGTTGTCGAGAAAAGTCCTCACCTGCCAGGGTATCGTGTCGTACACCGCGCCATCTTCCGGCGCGACGAGCTTCAGCGGGCACGGCGCAGGCGGATCGTCTGGCTGCGAGGAGATGGAGAGCTTCCAGATCTCGCCGTTGTGCTCGGTCGACACCACGTGGTTCGTCGCGGCGGGGTGCGTGTAGCCCGAACCGCTGCCCATTCCGAATCCGAAGTAGTAGGTGTTGTCGAGGTATTCAAACGCCTAGGCCATCTGCCTGTGGTTGAAGCGGTAGCTCTCCGAGAACGAAACACCGTCCGTGGACTCGAACACCTTGTTCACGATGTTAGTCGTGGAAGTGCTGTCGAACGAGAACGCGAGGATGCGGACCTTTCCGTCCGCCTCGATGATGTCGGCCGGCCACGTGTCCGCGCCGAGGTCGATTTTCTGCGAGGAGAGCTTGCCGTCGGCGGACGAGATGGTGGCGCGGTACACGCCGAGCGGACGATACCGCAATGTCGCGATGTAGTACGACTTCCCCGTGGAGGTCTTGAGCGTCCTCTCGACGATCACCGGAGTGGAAACGGGCCTGGAATAGCTCGTATCCGTGAAAAGCGCGTCGTCGAACCCTGTAGAGGGCAGTACCCTGTCCCAGGAGTTCGTCTCCCGGGAGAACTGACCTGTCGAGGGGGAATACCGCCAAAGGTAGGTGTCGGTGGCATACAGTGTCGAGTTGTCCAGGAGGTTGGTGAGAAGCGAACCGTCGTATCCCGGCGCAAACTTGTTGTTCTGCATCGCATAGAGCGCTCCGTCGACCTCAAGGAACGAGTACAGGCGGCAGAGGTCGGTGCTGTTTCTGGTCTTGTACTGCCATTTCCCGTTGGCAAACCGCTCCAAGACGATCTGCATCTCGCCGATATCGAACGTCGGGCAGGTGTCGCTGAAAGTGCCCATGGAATTGCCCGAGAGCGTGGCGGAGGCGGTTCCATATCCCGCGAAGTGTATCTTGCCGTTGAACTCGGCAAGGTCCCAGCAGTGTGTGTAGAGGTAGGTATCCGAGCGTGTGTTGTGCACGACTCCGGCGGGTATCTTCTTGTAGAGGGACCACGTGCCGTTGTCGCCGGTGGACGAACGAATGAAGAAGTGGCCCAAGATACTGCTGCTTGCCTCTCGCGGGTCGAGCGAAGGCACGTAGACCTTGCCGTTGGAGAAGACCTTGAAGTCGTCTATTGCCTCCGTCCCGGCGCTGTACTCGTTCGTGAACGCGCCGGTCTGCGGCGAAAGCGCCACGACGGGCGCGGGGCCTGTGTTGTAGGTGTAGTTTCCGAGTCCGATGTAGAGCCTGCCGCCGATCGCCTTGATGCGGGAGCAGCACCTGGCCGCCATGTTGGTGATGTCCGACTTCGGGAAGTAGTGCTTCGCGGGGTTGGCGAAGTACTGGATCTGGTCCGTGACATCCGCGCCCATACAAGCGTCGGCGAGAGCAGACGCAAACGCCGCGAGGATTACCGAAACTATTGCCGTGGTTTTCATGGCGCAATTATAGCACGTCGCTTGAAAACCCCCCACCCCCCACCCAGGGGGTGCCTGTCGATACGAATAGGCTTGCGGTTGAATGGAAAAAATGAGAAACTATTCGCCATGAAGGCCGTCGTGTCCATACTTGCCGCCGTTCTCGCGTGCGCAGCGTCCGTTTTTGGGGCGGACGCCGCGAAGGAATTCGTCTGCACCGGGCAGGTCGGCTTCGTGTGCGGAGGCGCGCCGCAGCGGTTCGCGCTGATAGAGCCCACGCACGACGGACAGTACTCGTTCACCCGCTCGTTCTGGATCGAGCGCCCCGGCACTCATGCGTTTCGAAGCGGGGACATCGTGCGCATCGCGGGGAAGATCGTGCCGCCCACCGGAAAGATCAGGGACGAGAAGCCGGACGAGGACGCCTACATGGCAACCAACGTCCAGACCATATCGCGCATGCCGTTCCCCGCCGCGTCGCCGTCCGACGCCGCACAAGTGAACACCGGACGCATCACCGGAAAATACGTGTGCGTGTCGGGCGTGGTGTCGTCCGTCACGCACGACGAGATGAACGCCCAGTGGAACTGGTTCGTGCTGCGGACCAAGAAGGGAAACGTGTACGTGGCGGCGTCGGACTTCGAGCAGCCCTATGCGAAGCTTCTCGCCGCCACGGACGCCGAGGTCGCGGTCTGCGGCCTGGTGCACAAGCAGAACAACTGGCGCCGGTTCATCGGACCGTACCTCATCGCAAGCGGAGAGGACTGCGTGAGGGTCGTGGGCGAGGCCCCTTCCGCGGACGCGCGGCACGAACTCTCGAAGAAGGACTTCGCAGCCGACTTCAGGGCGCTGCAGACCGGCAAGGTCGACTTCTCGCACCGCGTCAAGGTCAAGGGGACGCTCGTGGCGGCCGGCCGCGAGATGTGCTTCCTCGAGGCCTCTGACGGAGCCCTTCTCAAAGTCGTCCCGCTCGCGGGCTCGCTCATGCCCGAGCCAGAGACGTACGTCGTGGCGTCCGGATTCGCCTCGCTCGATTTCGGCGGACTGCGGCTCGGCGACGCCGTACTCGAACCGTCGGACGGCACGGCACAGCTGCGGCCACATCCCGCGCCGACGAAGATCGCAGACCTCTATCGGATGGCGAGGAACCCGGACAACAGCCCGACGGACAGCCTCAGGCGAATCGTCACTGTAGAGGGAGTGGTGACGGAATCCAATGAAAGCATACAGGGCGAAAGGATAATCTGGGTAGAGCAGAACGGCCAGGGCTTGTCAGTCGACGCGACGTATGCACCGGAACCTTGCCTCGCGAACATCAAAAACGGCTGCACGCTGCGCGTCACCGGCGTGTGCAACACAGAATTCGAGACAGATGCGTCCGGAACGTCTTTTCCGCGCTTTACAGGCTTCACGCTCTTCCCGATGTTGGACAACGGCATAGTCGTGACAGTCCGAGCGCCATGGTGGACGACTGGAAAGCTGGTGGCCGTAATCGTGTCGTTGATCGGGCTGCTGGTCGCTTTATTCATCCTCACCGTCGTCCTGAAGGCGCTCTCCGACAGGCGCGGCCAGCAGCTCTACGAGGAAAAGGTCGCTCATGTCAGAACAGAGGCGAAGGTCGAAGAGAGAACGCGCCTTGCGATCGAACTGCATGACGCCATCTCGCAGACGTTGACGGGGGTCGCGTTCCAGATCGATTCGGCAGACCTCATCAACAAGGGTGAAAACAAGGCGCTGGGGAAGTTTCTTGACACGGCGCGATGGATGCTGGGCTCGTGCCGGCGCGAACTCCAGAACTGCCTTTGGGATCTTAGGAACAGGGCGTTCGACGAAAAGGACATGACAGAGGCAGTAAGCCGCGCCATCGCACCCCATACCGGCAATGCGACTACAAGCGTCCGCTTCAACGTGCAACGAAGCAGGCTGTCAGAATCCACTGTGCATTCCATACTGCGAATGGTGCGAGAACTGGTGGTGAACGCAATCCGACATGGCGACGCAACGCACGTGTGGGTGGCAGGCGAATGCAGCGACGGGCATATCGCGTTCTCCGTGAGAGACAACGGACGGGGATTCGACACCACAACCGCGCCAGGGCCGCGCGACGGGCACTTCGGGCTCCAGGGAATACGCGAGAGGGTCCGAGCCGCCAAAGGCACCATCGAAATCGAAAGCAGCCCCGGGGCCGGGGCAAAGATAACCGTGACCATACCGGAGACAGAATGACAAAAGAGTCTCGCAAAAAGATCCGTGTCCTGCTCGCAGACGACCACATGGTCGTTAGAATGGGCATTGCGTCGCTTCTCTCCTTCGCCAACGGCATCGAAGTCATAGGAGAGGCCGACAACGGGCTCGACGCCGTAAAGCTCGCCCACGAACTCAAGCCGGATGTCGTGCTAATGGACCTTCAGATGCCGGAGTTAAACGGCGTAGAGGCGACAGCGCGCATCCATGCCGACGATCCCGGCGCGAAGATTCTCATCCTCACGTCGTTCGGCACTTCTGCGGAACTCAAGCGTGCGATGGACGCGGGCGCCGCCGGGGCTCTTGTGAAAAGCTCTTCACGCACGGAAATCGTAGACGCAATTCACGGCGTCATGACGGGCGGGCAAGTCATGAGCAACGAAATTCGACACACCATAGAGAACTTCTCCGCCATGCCGGAGATGTCTCCGCGGCAGATCGAGATACTCAACCTTGTGGCAAAGGGCTTTTCCAACAAGGAAATCGCAAAGATCGTCGGCATCTCGCCCGAGACCGTAAAGGAACACGTCGCGAACATTTTCAGCCGCATCGGCGCAAGTTCGCGCGCCGAAGCAGCGACACTCGCCGTAAACCTCGGGCTTATTACCGGCTGACGCCGGCCGCCGAGGGTCAGTCCTCGGCGGGAACCGCAGGAGCGAGCGTCTCGAAGTCGGCGGTCGAGCCCACATAGCCCGACATGACCTGCTCAAGCCCTGCACGGACGCGCGGGAACTCCATGTTGAGCCAGAAATCGAGTGCGGGCTTCTTGTAGTCGTACTTCTCGGCGGCCTTCACGAAGAGCGCGGCGACGATAAGCGCGATACCCGCGTCCACGAGCTTCCTCGCCGAGAGGTCGTGGTATGTCTTCGAGTCCTCGCGTCCCTTCACGTACTCGATTGCGTCGTCAAGCGCCTTCAGGAGCTTCGTCATGCGCGGATGCTCGCCGTGCCAGTCCTCCTTGCCGAGGATGTCGGCGATGACTTCCTTGACGAGACCGCCCGTGACGCCAGCGATCGCGGCGACGACCTGGAGCTGCGAAGTGCCCTCGTAGATCGTCGTGATGCGGCTGTCGCGGAGGTACCGCTCGCAAGGATAGTCCTTCATGAAGCCCGAGCCGCCGAGAACGGCGATCGCGCCCTGTGCGTTGCGCATCGAAAGTTCGGAGCCGTAGTACTTCGCCATCGGGGTAAGCATCTTGTTGAACGCCGCGTACTTCTTGAAACGCGCGCGGACGGCCTGTGCCTCGGGCGTTCCCTTAAGCGACTCGAACTTCTTGCCGAGCCCCGCTTCGAGGTCGACGTTCTTCGCCGCGTAGTAGGTGAGGAGACGCGACGCCTGGAGCTCGACCGACATAGTCGACATGAGTTCGCGCAAGGCGGGGAACGTGTCGATCGTGACACCGAACTGCTTTCTCGCCGCACGTAGGTGATGAGGCCGCGCTTACGAAGACCGATCAGCTTCGCGGGCGCCTCTGTGAAGACCATCTCGCACGTGGGCGAACCGTGGATGCCGAGCTTGTTCTCGAGGCGGCGCACCTTGACCCACGGGCCCTTCTCGACGAGAAGGCAGCTTAAGCCGCGTCCGTCGCTGAACTCGGGCTCGGTGCGGGCGAGGACGAGAAGCACCTCTCCGCAGCCGTTCGTGATGAAGCGCTTGACGCCGTTGACGCGCCAGACGCCGTCCTTGTCGAGGTATGCGGAAGTCTTGACGGACTGAAGGTCGGAACCGGCGTCCGGCTCGGTGAGAACCATCGCACCAGTCCACTCGCCAGTGACGAGGCGCGGAACGTACTCTTTCTTGATCTCCTCGTCGGCGAACCAGTTGATCGTCTCTGCGATGCCCTGGAGACCGAAGAGGTTCATAAGCCCTGCGTCGCCACGGCTCACGATGTCGTTGCACGCGGTAAGGACGGTGCAGGGCATGTTGAGACCGCCGAGGTAGTAGGGAATCGTGACGCCCATGAGTCCGGTCTTGCCGAAGAGCTCGATCGCGAGCTTCATGCCCGGCGCGCGAGTCACGGACCCGTCCTCGTTCAGCGTGTTGCCCACGAGGTCGGTCTCTTCCGCGAGCGGGGCGATGCGGTTCGCCATGATGTCGCCGCAGAGGTCGATCGCGCGCTTGTAGTTGTCGATCGCGTCTGCCGCGTCTTTCGGCGCGAAGTCGTATTCCTTCGCGAACTTGAAGTCCTCTTCGAGGAGCGTCGCGACCTCGCTCAAGTCGAGAAGGTCGATGACGTTCTCGATGTCCTTGTTGTCCCTGTAGAAATTGCCCATGTCACTCTCCCTTCGACTTAATCGCCTTGATCAGCTTCGGAACGACCACGTTGAGGTCGCCGACGATGCCGTAGTGCGCTACCTTGAAGATCGGCGCGTCCTTGTCGGTGTTGATCGCGATGATCTTCGCCGAGTCCTGCATGCCGGCGAGGTGCTGAACAGCGCCCGAGACGCCGCAGCTGATCATGAGCGCAGGGCGCACCGTGACGCCCGTCTGGCCGATCTGCCGCTCGTGCTCGCAGTACCCGAGGTCGACAGCAGCGCGCGATCCGCCGACCGCGCCGCCAAGAACGTTCGCGAGGTCGTGGAGAAGCTTGAAGTTCTCCTTCGAGCCGACGCCCGCGCCGCCGCACACGATGATGCGCGAACCCTTGAGGTTGACTGTCGACGCCTTGCGGACGATTTCGACGACCTCGACGGGAATCTCGACGCCGTCAAGATGCGCAGAGTGCTTCACGATCTCGCCCTTGCGCCCTTCCTCGCGAGGAAGCGGCTTCATCACGCCTTCGCGCACAGTCGCCATCTGCGGCCAGTTGCGGGCATTGACGATCGTCGCGATGATGTTGCCGCCGAACGCGGGGCGGATCTGGTGAAGGACGTTCGTGAACGTTTCCTTCGTCTTCTTGTCCTCGTAGTCGCCGATCTGGAGGTCGGTGCAGTCGGCGGTAAGCCCGCACCTGAGCGCCGAGGCAACGGAAGGCGCGAGGTCACGGCCCATGTGCGTCGCGCCGAATATCGCGATCTGGGGATTCACCTCCTTGACGAGTTCGACCATCGCGTGGCGGTACGCCTTGTTGCGGTAGACCTTGAGCGCGGGGTCGTCAATCAGATGCACGACATCCGCACCAGCCTCGAAAAGCGGCTTCGCGAGCGATTCGACGCCCGAGCCCATAAGGACAGCGCCGACCTTGACGCCAAGCTTCGACGCGAGTTCGCGCGCCTTGCCGAGAAGTTCGAACGGAACGTCGGAGAGCTTGCCCTCCTCCTGCTCCGCAAAGACCCAGACTTCGCCTTGTATGTTTTTCATAGTTTCAAATTTTTAGTTCCAACTACTAACGACTGACTCCTGACCCCTGACTACTGACCACTATCCGATCGTGATTCCCTCGTCGGTCGCGGCGACCTCCTTGAACTCGCCGCCCGCGAGGACGACGGACTCGATCTTGTTGACGCTCGTCGGAGACCCGGCGAAGCCGCAGCGATCGTCTTCGCAGCCAATCGCGGCGCAGTCGAGGATCGTGGGCTCGGCGTTCTTGTACTTCATGACGCGGCGCATCTCATAAGGCCTCAATTCCCCGAACTTCTCGGTGACGGTGAAGAGAGCGGGAAGTTTCGCGCGACAGGTCTCTACGCCAGTGCCGATGTCGCGCGTCGCAATCGCCGTGTCGCCGTCGATCTCGAGCTTTTCGAGGTAGGTGACAACCGCGCAGTCGAGCTTCTCGCCAATCTGCGGCCCCGTCTGGGCCGTATCGCCGTCGATGGCCTGGCGGCCGCAGAAGACGAGGTCGGGGTTGAACTTCTTAACCGCCTGCGAGAGGATGTAGCTCGTCGCGAGCGTATCGGACCCTGCCGCCTTGCGGTCTGTGACGAGAACTGCCTCGTCCGCGCCGCAGGCGAGCGCCTCGCGGAGAATCGCGGTCGCGGCCGGAAGGCCCATCGCAATGGCGATCACCTTGCCGCCGTAGCGCTCCTTGACAGACAACGCCGCTTCAAGGGCGTTCTTGTCCTCGGGGTTGAAGATCGCCGGCAATGCGGCGCGGTTGATGGTTCCGTCGGCCTTCATGGCCTGCCCGGTCACCTTCTTCGTATCTGGCACCTGTTTGATGCAAACAACGCACGTATATCCGTTCATGCGGGATATTATATCAAATATCCCGCAAAATTTGTTGGTATACGGCTTAACAATATAGCTCAGCGCACCGTCGGGAAAGCCGCTCCGTCTATGATGCGGTCGGAGAACGCATCGCGGTCGTCGGGCTCGGGGGCGAAAAGCATGGCGTATTCGTCAAGGATATCCTTCGCGCAGTTCGTCGTAACCGTGTCCGCGCCGACGGCAAACGCCCGAAGCGTGTGCGGGAGGTCGTCTATCGTCCAGGCATGGAACGAAAGCCCTTCCCTCTTCACGGCCGCGACAAACGCCTCGTCAACCACATCGGGGTCGAAATTCATGTCGACGCCGTCAGCCGCGGCTTCGCGCGCACCCGCAACGACTTCTTCGACCGTAATCGGGCGGCGAGATTCCCCGCTGCCGACATGCGAGCCGACAAGCCAGTAGACAGTGTATCCAGGAAGGACGTCCTTTACGGCCTTGCACACGCCCTTGCTGAAGCAAATGAAGAGGACGTTGTCTGGAGTCGCGTTGTTCTGCGACGAAAGTATCGCCTTGATGACAGGCACGATTTCGGGGCCTGCCTTGATCTCGAGATAGATGCGCCTGCCGTTCTTCGCGAGCGCAAGTACGTCTTCAAGAAGCGCAGGCGGCGTTCCCGCGAACTTCGAGTCCTTCCACTTGCCCCAGCTGCCGACATCGAGCTTCGAGAGCGTATCGGCCCAGGTCACCTCGGAGCACTTGCTCGAGTTCGCGCCGCCCGTGGTGCGCTTCAGGTCGGAGTCGTGGAACGTGAAGACGCGACCGTCCTTCGAAAGATACAAGTCGCATTCGAAGCCAAAGCCGCGATCGACCGCAAGCTTGTAGGCGGGCAGCGTGTTCTCCGGCGCGTCCTTCGATTCGCCGCGGTGGGCGATTAGGGTGTCGTACCCCGGCTTGCTCACGGTGGCGCACCCGGCAATGGCCGCGATGGCAATGGTCTGCAGCGCTATCGTCACGATCTTCATGTCAATTCCTCCTACTGAGATTTCCACGGCTTCCGCCGTTTGCCGCCATTTTACCAAAACCTCACACGACAGGCAAGTGCCGAGCAAGGAGCGCGACGAGCGCGGTGTCGGTGCGCAGTATGCGCGAGCCGAGGGAATAGCGCGAAAAACCGCGCGATTCAAGAAGTTCCACCTCGTCGTCGGTCCAGCCGCCCTCGGGTCCTATGGCGAGGAGAAGCCGCCCTTTCCGACACACGGGCAAACCAGACGCGCCGCCCGGATGGCCGACGACCCTGTTAGCAGTCGGGAAAAGCGAGTCAAGCTCGTCGGTCACAAAGCGTCTGAAGTTCCGCCGCGTCTCGAGCCGCGGCATGACGCTCGTACCCGCCTGCATAAGCCCGTCCACGAAAAGAGGCCTGAAATTCTCCTCCTTGAGAAGCGTCGCGCCCCAGAAATCCTTCTCGACTTTCTTCGCTCCGACGAGCACGATTGTGCCGACACCAAGCGTCGCGAGCTGCGGAATAAGCCGCTTCATCACGCGCGGGCGCGGCGGCGCGAGGACGAGGTCGCACCAGGGTTGCAGCGACTCTTCCGTGTGCGACACCCTGATGGCGACGGTCTGCCCCTCGATGGAAACAATCTCGCCGGTGCCAATGCGGCCGTCAATCTCGCCGGTCTTTAGTGTCTGTCCGACTTCGCCATGGAGGATAGAGAGAATGTGCTCCGCCCTCGCGTCAGAGCAAGTTGCGACACCGTCCGCGATTTCGGAACTTTCGAAGAGAATGCGGTTCATTCCGCCTTCGGTCAGCCGCGGTAGTATTCTTCCCAGCCCTCGCGCGGCGCGGGCCCCTTGAGGAGAACGCCCACCTCGGCGTCGCCGATTGGCTTCTTCGCGATTGGGTCGAACTTGAAGCCGCGGTTGAGGCGCTGCGCGATGACGCCAAGGCAGAAGATCTCGGAAAGCGGCGCGGTGACACGGAACGGGCTCCTCGTCTCCTCTTCGCCCTTGACGGCGAGAAGGAAGTTGCGCCAGTGGTCGCTCCCCGGCTTCTCGAACGACGGAACCTTCTCGTCCTGCGCGCCTACGCGCACGAGCGTCGACGAATGGGAAAGCCCCTGCCAGACAGTGCCGTCGGCGAGGTATATCTCCTTGCCCGGCTTGAGGGGCGGGTCGATAAGACCGTCGTTCGCCGTCGACGCGGGGAAAAGCCCCTTGTTGTCGGCATAGCGGAAGCCCTCGGGGAGCGGCGGCTTGTTGTCGAGACCTTCGTACCACTCAAGCGTCACGTCGTCGAACTTCATCGTCAGCGTGTCCTGGATCGGGAACACGAACTGGTTCCAGCCCGTCACGTTGGAAATCGCCACTTCCTTCGGCAGGGCGCTGCGAAGCGTGAAACGGTGGATGCAGTCGAGGATATGCGCGCCCCAGTCGCCCATGCAGCCGTTGCCGTAGTCGTACCAGCAGCGCCATTCGCCGTACGCGAGGTCCTTCGAGAAGTCGTGGTACGGCGCGGCGTTGCACCATACATCCCAGTCAAGCGTATCGGGCATCACCTCGCCCCTCGGATATGACGACGTCTTGCCGCCCCACTTGTGCCAGCGGCGCTGCATGTTCATGTGCGCGACGACCTTCTTGACGTCCTTTATTATGCCGTTCTGCACGTAGTCGCGGTACTGGTAGTAGTTTGCGCCGCTGTGCCCCTGGTTGCCCATCTGCGTGACGACGCCGTACTTCTCCTCGGCCGCCATCAAAAGCTCGCACTCGCGGAATGAATGCGCAAGGGGCTTCTCGACGTAGACCGCCTTCCCAAGACGCATCGCGTGCATCGCCGCGCAGAAGTGCGAGTGGTCGGGAATGCCGATGAGGACGGCGTCGATCTCGCGCTCCATCTTGTCGAACATCTTGCGGAAGTCCTGGAAGCGAGGAAGGTCCGGAAAGCGCTTCAGGGCCTCTTCCGTATGGGGAGCTCCGATGTCGGTGTCGCAGAGCGCGACGACTTCGCAGATGTCCTTGTTCCCAGAGAGCTTCTTGAGGTCAAACCACGCCTGCGCGCCGCAGCCGATTGCCGCAAGGCGCACCTTGCCGTTCGCGACATACGCCTTGGACGAAAAGCACCCGGGCAAAAGCGGATACGCACCCGCCGCGAGCATTGCGGACAGAAAACCACGCCTATTCATGTTCATCTTGTCTTCCCTTTCACTTTTCAGATTTCAAGACCTGGCCTTCCGCAACGAGAACATTCTTGAGATTCTCGTAGGGAAGATCCTGCACGGCGCAGCCAGCGTCGAGGGAAAGCGAGGCCGCCGCGCCTGCGACCTGCCCGAGCGCGAAGAACACCGGCTCCATGCGGATCGACCCGAACGCCATGTGGGAGGCGGAAACGCAGACTGGGACAAAAAGGTTCTCGCAGTCGCCCTTCTTCGGGATAATCACGCCGTAGTCGAGCGGATAGGGCTTGCCGCCCGCGCGCCAGTCCTCAATGTTGCCCTCGTTCCTGACAAAGCCGTCCTTGTCGACGTAGCGGCGGACATGGTGCGAGTCCATGCCATAGGCGGCCATCGCGACAGGTCGCGAAGTCGTGCGCTTCCTAAGGACGTCGTGCTCGGTCGCCACGTAGTCGCCGACCATGCGGCGCGCCTCGCGGACATAGAGCTGCGACTGCCAGCCAAGGCCAAGGCCGTCGGCGAACTCGTCCTTGCACGTGCCCCACTTGGCGACGCGGTTCCTTATCGGCTCGGGGACGCGCGGATTGTTGGCGAGAGTCCACACGAGCCCCATCTGGTAGTCGAGGTGCGCCTTGAGAATCTTCTCGCGCTCCTTGTAGGACGCCTCGGGCCAGGCATGGTTCTGCCCGATGAAGTCCGTTGAAAAACCCGTGCGGTTGTTCGTGTCGGTCTTGCGATTGGGCATGCGGGAGTTGATCCACGGCATAAACTCCCAGAACTTAGCGGCCTTCTTGACAAACGTGTCGGGGTCGATCGCCTCGAGATTTCGGAGAAGAAGCTCGTAGTTCTTTGGATCGTATCCCTCGGGCTTCACAAAAGGAATGCGGTTCGAGGGATCGTCGGTAAGGCACATGCGGAAGCAGTACGCCTGGACGCGACCGTCGCCCGCGCCGTCTGGCTCGTCCGTGTCAGGTTCGACATACGGCAGAAGC
The DNA here is from genome assembly GCA_902780865.1 of uncultured bacterium. Taxonomy (GTDB): domain Bacteria; phylum Verrucomicrobiota; class Kiritimatiellia; order RFP12; family UBA1067; genus UBA1067. Next base: position 15,281 of record CACZHC010000027.1, on the reverse strand, counting down.
CCCGAACTTGGATCGCCCGGCTTCACGTACGGCGACACGCCCTTGTTGAACTGGTGGTTCTTCGAGAGCGCCCTTTCGACGCCGCTTATAGTCTCGCCGTAGACCGAGTTCGCCTCGCGCCCGACGGTGTAGCTCACGCCTGCCGCCGCCATGAGATCGCCCTCGTACGTCGCGTCGACGAACATCTTGCCGCGGAAAGTCTTTCCGGAAAGCGTTTTTATCGCGACGATGCGCGAGCCCTCGCGGACGACACCGCCTTTGCCGCGGTCCAGGAATTCGCCACGGACGATCTCGAGCTTGTTCTCGCGCTCCCAGCGTTCGAGGATTGCAAGCGCCGCCGAGGGCTCGAATGTCCACATCGAGTCCTCGCCGAGCGAGCCGGCGCATTGTCCGTCAGGGACATAGTCGGAGCGCTTCTCGTATTTCCAGTGGGCGGGGTCCTTGTACCAGTCCGCGACGTCCTTGTAGAACTGGAGCGCAAGACCGCCGAACGCGGACTTGTTGCCGATATCGGTCTGTCCGAGGCCTCCTGTCGTGAGACCGCCGATGCGCGTTTCGGGGCAGACTATCACTGCAGTCCGCCCGAGGCGCTGCGCCTCGATCGCCGCCGTGAGCGCGGCGGGAGAGGAACCGTAGATAACGAGATCGCGCTCTGCAGGCGCGGAATCGCGCACGCACCCCGACAGGATTGTCGCGGCGCATGCGGCGGGAAGCCAGAACTTCATGATTTAATAACCCCCTTACAGACCTTCAACGATGAACGAAACGCCGTATTCTCCCTTGCCGACCATGTCGTCGCCATGGGGACGCGCACCCCAGCTGTTGTCGCCGCCAATGCCCATCTGGACCGCATCGACGTTGACGGTGATCTCGCCCTCGTCGACGAGATCCCACTGGTGCTTGGCCTTCTCGAGCGTGGCCTGCGAATACGGCCACGCGTTGAAACCGACGGGCGCGCTGAGCGCGGTGACCTTGACGGCCTTGCCGTTGCCGTCGGTGAACTCGATCCAGCGGCAGCCGATGCGGTAGCCCTGCTCGCCGGGCTCGACGTAGTTGTCGGGGTTGAGGCGGCGCTCGGGATAGTCGATCTTGCCGTCTTCGCCGGCGAGACCGCTGACGAGGCCGATCGACGCCTTCCACACGTCAAGCAAAGCAGCCGTACGACGGTCGCTGTAGTTCTCCCACGGCCCGAGCCCATACCACTCCACGTTCCTGAACTCCTTCGGGAGCTTGAACGTGACGCCGATGCGCGGGACGGGCGGAAGCTTCTCGCCGACAGTCACCTTGAGGTCGACGAGATACTTGCCCTCGCCGAGCTTGTGGACTTTGAGCTTGGCCGTGCAGCCCTCGGGCGGAGTCTGCGTTTCCGTCGCCTGCTTCCACGCCTTGCAGTGGACAGGCATGTTCCAGCCGCGGTCGTTGTCGGTGGGCGCGCGCCAGAAGTTGAGCTTGAAGAGCTTCGCGGCCGCATAGTCCTGCACTACCTTCGCCTCAGGCACCGCGACGGGAACGAAGGGCTTCGCGAAATGGTCTATCGCCACGACATCCGGGTGGCCGTCCTTGTCGAGGTCGAAGTCGCCGCGCACGAAGAGAAACACGATAACGTCGCCGTCGGGAACGTCGACCTTGAACTCCTTGACTGTGTCGGGCTCGAAGCCCTTCACGTCGAGAAGCCCGTCCTTGACGATCTTGCCGTCCTTGGTGACGACCCAGTGGGCGTTCAGGTGGTCGAGCGTCGAGAAGCGGTAGGCGTTCCAGATCTTCACGGTCTTCGTCTCCCAGCTCCACGAGTCGACGTGGACGGGCTGGTAGGCGTGCTTGATCTCGTAGGCGCCCGGGTGGTAATTGCGGTCGGCGGTGACGAAGCCGTTGCAGTTGAAGTTGTCGTCGTTCGGCGAGTCGCCGAAGTCGCCGCCGTAGGCGAGCCACTTGCCGCGTTGGTCGGTCTTCCAGACGGCCTGGTCGACGAAGTCCCAGATAAAGCCGCCCTGCATCGACGGATACTTCCTCACAAGATCCCAGTAGTCCTGGATGTCGCCGTTCGAGTTGCCCATCGCGTGCGTGTACTCACAGAGAATGAACGGCTTCTTCGGATTGTTCTTCACGTACTTCTCGACGTCCCACGGATGCGTGTACATCGGGCACTTGATATCGCTGTGGTCGGAGTCCTGTGCGCCCTCGTACTGGATCGGACGCGTGGAGTCGACTGCTTTCATGGCGTCGTACTCGTCCTTCATCGCAGGACCGTCGCCTGTCTCGTTGCCAAGCGACCAGAAGATGATCGACGGATGGTTGCGGAACACCTTGACCATGTTGACGCCGCGGTCGACGATCGCGTCGTGGTAGAGCGGGTTTTTCGGCAGGTATTCGGGATCCTTGCCGTAGAACCTATCGACGCCGTGGGCCTCGACGTTCGCCTCGCAGACGACGTAGATGCCCTCGCGATCGCAGAGTTCGTACCACGTCGGATCGTCGGGATAGTGACAGGTGCGGACGGCGTTGATGTTGAGGTCGTGGAAGATCTCGATGTCCTTCTTCATGCCCTCGAGCGTGACGGTGTAGCCGGTTTCGGGCTCCATCTCGTGTCGGTCGGTGCCCATGAAGAGCGCGCGCTTGCCGTTGATGTAGACGACGGCGTCCTTGATCTCGATCTTGCGGAAGCCGAATGCGACGGCGTAGGAATCGCCGCCAAACTCAACGGTCTCGTAGTACATGTTGGGCGCTTCGCAGCTCCAGAGCTTCGGATTTTCATACTTCTTCTCGAAAACGACCTTGCCGTCCGCGTCCTTGACAGTAAGCGCGCCGGTCTTGAAGTCGCCCGAGAGCGTAGCGTCGACGACGAGGTCATAAGGCGCCTTCTCCGTCTCGGCAACGAGCCACACGTCGCGGAAGATGCCCGAGAAGCGCCAGAAATCCTGATCCTCGAGGAACGAACCGTCGCAGTGCTTCAATACCTTCACCTCGAGCGCGTTCTCTCCGTCCTTGAGGAACTTTGTGATGTCGAACTCGGCCGGGAGGCGGCTGTCCTGCGAGTAGCCGACTTCCTTGCCGTTCACGTAGAGGTACATCGCGGAGGAGACGCCGCCGAAGTGGATCGTGACGCGGCGGCCCTTCCAGTAGGAAGGAACGGTGAACGTGCGCGAGTAGAGCCCGACGGGGTTGCGGAACTTGTAGCTCGTGTAGTGCTTCGGCGGCTCAACCATCGGGTCGCCCTCGTTCCAGCCGTGGATCGGGTAGGTGGAATTTGTGTAGAGCGCGGGATCATACTCGCCCTGGAGCTGCCAGCACCCGGGAACGGCGATTTCGGCCGTCTTCTCCCAATCTTGGGCGTCGATGTTGTGCTTCCACTTGAAGCCCCAAGTGCCGTTAAGGGACTTAAGCCACTTCGACTCCGTGCGCGGCCTTTCGCCCTTGGCAATCGCAAGCGCCACCTCCGGGCACTCGCACGGAACCATGATCGAGCGTGCCGGAAGCCTGTTCACCTCGAACTTCGTCGGGTCCTGCCATATCTCCTTCGCGCCAGCACCAGCGGCCGTCGCAAGGAGAGCCATCGCAACAATGGTATTCCTCATCTTGTGTGTCCTTTCGGATTCCTGTGTTACTTCAAAAGACGTTCGGCGGCAAGGCCGATTTCGGCGGCACGGTTATTGCCCGCCTCGCGCTCGATCACGTAGTTGCCCTTGTAGCCGGCCTTCTCGAGCTCCGCGATGAAGGCACGGGCCCCGACGGCACCGTCGCCCCACGGAACCTCGGTTCCCCAGGTGCCGGGCTTCTCGGTGAAAAGCGCGTCCTTCACGTGGACCTGGCGAATCCACGGCGCGAGAAGCTTCACCGCCTCGCGCGGCTCGCCCTTCCCGTAGAGGATCATGTTCGCGGGGTCGAAGTTGACGTAGACGCCGGGAACCTTTTCGAGGAACTTCACGAGATCCTCGGCCGTCTCCTGGCCGGACTCGAGGAGAATCGTGACGCCGTACTTCTTGGCCTCGTCGCGCATCCACGAGACGCGCTCGACGTAGGTCGCAAACGCCTTGGGGTCGCTCTCGTCGAGGAAGCCGGCGTGGAGCGACATGTAGCGGCAGCCGAGCTCCTTCGTGAGCTTCGCGCCCTCGGTCACGATCTTCTTGTTGCCCTCCCAGGTCGCGTCGGGAACGATGCCGCCCGTCTTCTTGATCGTCTCGAGCGTCGAGTAGTCCTCGCCGATCGTGCCGACCATCGTCGACATGAGCTTCCACTTGCCGGACTTGACCTGCGACTTCACGAACTCCCAAGTCTCCTTCGACTCGGCAGCGCCGTGGCGCTCGTCAGGGGCGATAAACGGCCCGAGGGCGAGGTGGATGCCCTTGACGCCCGCCTTCTCCATCGCGGCGGCGACTTCAACGAGCGGCTTGCGCCAGCTCCAGCTGCACACGCCCACGCGATCGGCGGGAACGGTCTGGACTGGAAGCGCGCGAATGAAGATGTTGCGCCATTCGGTCGGGTCGCCGTGGCACTGGAGCTCGATCTGCTCCTTGAAGAAGATCGGGCGCTTGCGGTCCCAGTAGTTCTCGAGCGTGACGTTGTCGACGACGAGCTCGCCGTTGAGCCACACCGTCACCTTGTCGCCGCGCATGATTACGTGGAAGCGGTTCCAGTCGCCAACCTGCTTGTCGGCGATCTTGAGCGCCTTGGAGGGGTTCTTCTGGTTGTTGTAGAGACCGCCGGAGCCGATGTGCCACTGGTTGTGCGCGTCCCAGATCTGTACCTGCGGCGAACCCCTGAGATAGAGCCCGGAGTCTCCCGTAACCGACATGATGCGCCAGTCGGCCGTCCTCCTTCGTCGCGAGCGAGTAGCCGCCGCGGTAGCCGTCGAAGTAGAGGTTGCCGTTCCTCACGTGCCAGTGCTCGTCGCGGCCCTTGTCGGCGATTTTCTGCATCTCGGCGCGCTTCTCCGCGGTCGCCGCCTGGCGGACGACGGGGTTATCGAACTTCTGTTCGGTCGTCACGCCCTTCCAGAACTCGGGGAGGTCGGTTTCGTCGCCGTCAAAGTAGGCCGTGAAGCCCTTCGGGCACGCCATGCGCTGCTTCGGGCAGACGGCGCCCATCTTCGCGTCGTCGGGTAGTTCCTTGATGCGGACGTTGCGGAACTTCACGTCGGAACCGTGGCCGCAGAAAGTGATGAAGCCGCGCGTGCGGTGGAGCCCCGGGTGCTTCTTCCCGTCGGGAGTGTCGCCATCGCCCTTCCACTGCGAGACGTCGCCCTTCGTGATCAGATAGCCGTTGAGGTAGACCTCGATCTCGCTGCCGATGACCTTGACTTCCTCGAAGTTCCACATTCCCGGCTTCCTCACGTAGCTGCCGCCGCCGGTGAAGTTCTTTTCCTTGCCCCAGATCTGCTTGTCGACGTTGTCGCGGCGGGAAGGCACAATGCCGTAGATCGAGCCCGTGTACTGGTAGGGCTTCAGCTTGTCGGCCTTCTTCTCAGCGTCGTAGTAGGCGCTCCCGCCGTCGTCGAGGAGCTGCAGCTCGCACATGCCGTGATAGGCGGCGTCGACTTTCGAGTCAGGGGTACGGATGCCGAGCCCGTTGTTGCCGTTCGCTGGCATCAGGAACTCGAGGCGGAGAATGAAGTTGCCGTACTCCTTCTCGGTAATCGGGTTGCCGTTGCCGTAGATCATGCCGTTTCCTTCGGAAAGCGGCACGAATCCTTCGTCAATCGAGACGGGATAGGCCGTTTCCTGGGATTCGGCATACATCTCCGAAGTTTCGACACAAACACATCCGGCAATCGCGACAAAAGCGACGGCCGCCAACAGGGTATTCCGCATTTTCATGCGACTATTATACCAAAAAACAATGCGCCGTGCAGACGATCTTCGTCAGAAGAAAGTCATCTGGCCGGGCATTTCGGAGAGCTTGCGGCGCGGGCGGCGGACGACCTTCTGCGGCGCGTTGACGTCGAGCTCGTTCGCCTCAAGGTTCTTGAGGATCTGCGCCGCGCGGTCGACGACTTCCTTTGGAAGCCCCGCCATTGCGCCGACGTGTATGCCGAAGCTCTTTTCGGCGATTCCGGGGGCGATGCGCCTGAGAAACACCACGCGCCCGCCCTCCTCCTTGACCTTGACCGTGAAGTTCTTGACGCCCTTGAAAGTGTCAGCGAGGTCGGTAAGCTCGTGGTAATGCGTCGCAAAGAGCGTCTTCGCCTTCGCCTGCTCCTTGCCGTGCAGGTACTCCGCAACCGACCACGCAATCGAGATTCCGTCGAAAGTCGAAGTGCCGCGCCCGATCTCGTCGAGGACGATGAGCGACTTGGGCGTAGCGTTGTTGAGGATATTTGCCGTCTCCTGCATCTCGACGAGGAACGTGGAGCGCCCGCGCGCGAGATCGTCGCCCGCGCCAATGCGCGTAAAGACGCGGTCGAGAACGCCGATCCTCATAGACGACGCTGGCACGAACGAACCCATCTGCGCCATTACCGCAATCGTCGCAACCTGGCGGATATACGTCGACTTGCCGGCCATGTTGGGCCCCGTGATGAGCATTATCTGGTCGGTCGTCGTGTTGAGGAACGCCGAATTCGGCACGAACGGCTCGGCGTCTGGAAGTTGCTCAATTATCGGATGGCGTCCGTCAACGATCTCAAGGACATCGGAATCGTCGACCACAGGCCGCGCGTATCCTGCGGCAAGCGCGCGGTCTGCAAGCGCGAGCGTCGCATCAAGCTCTCCAAGCGCGAGCGCCGTCTCCTGTATCTCCACGGTTTTCGCGGCGATTTCGCCGAGGATGTCGCGGAAAAGCCGCTGCTCGATTGCAATCGACTTCTCCTGCGCGCCGAGCACCTTTGTCTCGTATTCCTTGAGCTCGGGCGTGGTGAAACGCTCGCCCGTCGTAAGCGTCTGGCGGCGGATGTAGTCGGCTGGAGCCATCGCGACGGAGCCCTTCGGGATCTCGATCACGAAACCGAAAGTGGAAACGTGCTTTACCTTGAGCTTCGCGATGCCAGTCCTCGCCTGCTCCTTCGCCTGGTACTCCGCGAGCCAGCGATGCCCCTCGTGGGCGATCTGCCGAAGTTCGTCGAGCTCAGCGTTGTACCCTGGCGCGATAAAGCCGCCGTCGACAAGCATTACCGGCGGATCGTCCGCGATTGCGCGGTCAATGAGCGACACGGTCTCCGGCCTTGGGGTAAGCGGATAGGAGCCGGGGTTAAGCAAAGAAAGAATGTCGGGAATCGGGCGCAGAGAGTCTGCAAGCGCCTTCAGGTCGCGCGGGTTCGCGCGTAGCGAGTCGACCTTCTGGATGAGGCGCTCGAGGTCGCGCACGCCCGAAAGAAGATTGCGCAGAGAGGCGAGCCGCCCGCGGTCGTCGACAAACGCCTGGACGCGGTCGAGACGCGCGTTCACGTCTGCGGAGCGGGCAAGCGGGCGGCATATCCAGTTGCGCAGCGTCCGCGCGCCCATCGGCGTCTTCGTGACGTCGAGGACGCCGAGAAGCGACGCTTCCTTCGAGACTTCGCCCCCCGGAACGAGCTGGAGGTGACGCAAAGTCCCCGAGTCGAGGACAAGCGCGTCGTCGGAACTGCGGATCGCGACCTTGCGGACGTGCGCAAGAGAGTGGCGAAGCGTGGTGCCGACGTAGTAGAGAAGAGCCCCCGCCGCCGAAACGAGATCGCCCTTCCCCGCGAGGCCGAAACCGTCGAGCGAAAGGACCTTGAAATGGCGCGTCAGCGCTTCGGTCGCCGCGTCGAGAGAGAAAGTCCAGCGGTTGTCATCCGTCTCAGCAAGCGTCTCGGCGGGGCGGTATCTTTCAAGCGCCTCGTCAAGTTTCTCCTGCGACTTGAACTCCTCTACCACGAACTCGCCAGTCGCGAGGTCGAGAAGCGCGAGCCCAAGGCCATGGACTGCGGCGGCGTAGTTGTTCACCGTCTCGTCGAGAAGCCCGTCTTCAGTGACGGTGCCAGGGGTTACGATGCGCGTGATTTCGCGGCGGACGAGCCCCTTCGCAAGCTTCGGGTCCTCGACCTGGTCGCAGAGCGCGGCGGTTTTCCCCGCCCTGATGAGCTTCGCGAGATAGCTGTTGAGCGCGTGATAGGGAACGCCGCACATCGGCTGGTTCCCGCGGTGCGTCAGTGTCGCGCCGAGGATTGGCGAGGCGACAACCGCGTCCTCGCCGAACATCTCGTAGAAGTCGCCGAGGCGGAACATCAGTATCGCGCCCGGAGGCACCTCGCGTTTCAGCGCAAGGTACTGCCTCTGCATCGGTGTAAGCTCGTCGGCCATCGAGAAGCAAAGACCCGGACCTGAAGGCCGGGTCTTTTGGCTTATTTGTTCTTGTGCCGCTGCGCCTTCATGCGCTTGTCGTATTTATGCTTCGACATTTTTTTGCGGCGTTTCTTCTTGATGGAACCCATTGTAGTTTCTCCTTAGGTTGTTTACGGCTTCTATTTAGAAGATGATCTTGTTGAGCGGGAGCTCGATGATGCCCGTCGCCCCGTTCTTCGTGAGCTGCGGGATGAGGTCGCGCACCTGCTTTTCCTCGACGACGGACTCGACTGCGTACCAGTCGCCGCCGGAGAGCTTGTTGACGGTCGGCGCGTGGAGCGCGGGCATGACCTTGACGACCTTATCGAGCGTCTTCGCGGGCGCGTTGCACTTGAGAAGGACGCGCCTCTGCGCCTCAAGGGCGCCCGTGAGGAGCATCTTGAGCTGCTCGAGCTTAGCGCGCTTCGCGGCGTTCTTCCAGCTCTTCTTGTTCGCGATGAAGCGCGTCGTGGAGGTGAGGATCGTGTCGACGATGCGGAGGTTGTTCGCGCGGAGCGAGGAACCCGTCTCCGTGAGGTCGACGATCGCGTCGACGCCGTGCTTCTTGAGGTAGCGCTTGACGAGGCCGATCGCCTCGGTCGAGATGCGCTTGCCCTTGAGGTCCTTGACGGTCTTGATCTTCGAGTCGTTCGGGACCGCGAGCACCCAGCGAACGGGATTCGACGTCGCCTTTGAGTAGTTAAGCTCGCAGATTTCCTGGACGTCGGAGCCGTTCTCGTAGACCCAGTCATAGCCGCAGATGCCCGCGTCGAGAAGCCCGAGCTCCACGTAGCGGCTCATTTCCTGCGGCCGCAAAAGCCGGCACTTGATTTCTTCGTCGTCGATTGAGGGGGTGTAGCTGCGGCTCGAGCAGGTGACGTTGAAGCCCGCGCGCTTGAAGAGCGCGAAGGTCGATTCCTGCAAGCTGCCTTTTGGTAGTCCGAGAACGATTGCCATCTTCAGATACGATCCTTTTCTTTGTACAAGTCGGGAAATTATACCAAAAATGTGCCGATCTTGTCCAACGGCCCACCTACCTTTCAAAAAAACAACGGGCGCGGCAAATCTGCCGCGCCCTGTTGTTGCAACGGGATTTCTCCCAGTTGTCAGCCGAGGAGGTCGTCGCCGCCGGTCGAGCCCATCGACTCGTCGGAGTTGACGAGGTCTCCGCCGTCTGCGGACGTGTCGCCCGTGTCGAGCTGGAGGTTGGGCTCGCCGAGATCGTCGTCGTCGTCGTTCTCCTCTCCGGGAAGACCCGACGCCGGGATGCCGTAGAGCTCCTCGTGGCGCTTGCGCTGCTCCTCGCGGAGCTGCTCCATCTCCTCGTCGCTGATCGCGTCGCAGAGCGGCACGAGCTTGAGGTAGCGGTGGAGCGGGAAGCCGGTGCCGCCGGGGATGAGGTGGCCGAGGATGACGTTCTCCTTGAAGCCGCGGAGCTCGTCGACCCTGCCCATCGTCGCGGCCTCGGTGAGGACGCGCGTCGTGTCCTGGAAGGACGCGGCGGAGATGAAGGAGTCCGTCTCGAGGGCGGCCTTCGTGATGCCGAGAAGCGCGGGCTGGGCCTCCGCCGGGCGGCGGCCTTCCATCATCATCTCCTCGTTCACCTTGAGGAACGTCTGGCGCGTGACCTGCTCGCCCCAGAGGAAGTCGGTGTCGCCCGGGTTCGTGATGCGGACCTTGCGAAGCATCTGGCGAACGATGATCTCGATGTGCTTGTCGTTGATCTCGACGCCCTGGAGGCGGTAGACCTGCTGCACTTCGTTGACGAGGTACTTCTCGAGTTCCTGCGGACCCGAGACCTCGAGGATCTCCTGCGGGATGACCGGGCCTTCGGTGAGCTGTTGGCCCTTCTTCACGCGGTCGCCCTTGAAGACGACGATCTGCTTGCCCATCGGGATCAGGTGCTCCTCGACGAGGCCGGTGATCTTGTCGACGACCTTCACGCAGCGCTTGCCGCGCACGTTCTCGCCGAACTCGATCTCGCCCTCGATCTTCGCGATTTCCGCCGCGTCCTTGGGCTGGCGGGCCTCGAAGAGCTCGGCGACGCGCGGAAGGCCGCCCGTGATGTCGCGCGTCTTCGCGGCTTCGCGGGGCGTCTTCGCGAGAAGCATGCCGGGGGTGGCCTTCATGCCGTCGCGCACCATCACGATGGCGCCCGTCGGGACGTCGTGCGAGTCGAGCATCTTGCCGTCCGCTCCGCGGATCTCGATGCGCGGGTGGAGGTTGGACTCGGAAGTCGGAAGGACGACGAGCGTCTTGGCGCCCGTCGCGCGGTCGGTCTCGGTCTTGACGGAGACGTCTTCCTCGAAGTCTTCGAACACGATGTCGCCGGCCGCCTCGGAAAGAACAGGCACCGAGTGCGGATCCCACACGGCGACCTTCTGGCCCTTCTTGACGGCCTCGCCGTCCTCGACGAGGAGCGTCGTGCCCATCTGGAGCTGGTAGGTGTCGAGCTTGTTTCCGCTCTTGGAGTAGATCTCGAGAGTGCCGTTCTTGTTGAGGACGACCTCGCGGCCCTCGTCGTTGCGCACCTTTCGGACGTCGACAAAGCGCGCGACACCGTCGTTCTTGAGGATAATCTCAGGAACCTTCGCGGTCGCGGAAGCCGTGCCGCCGATGTGGAACGTACGCATCGTGAGCTGCGTGCCAGGCTCGCCGATGGACTGCGCGGCGATGATGCCGACCGCCGTGCCGATCTCGACTTCCTTGCCGGTCGAGAGGTCGCGGCCATAGCACTTCGCGCACATGCCGTGCTCGGCGTCGCAGGTGAGGCCGGAGCGGATCCAGACCTTCTCGATGCCGGCCTTGTCGATCTTCGCGCAGGCGTCCTCGTCGATGATCTCGTTCGCCTGGACGATCGTCTCGCCGGTCTTGGGGTCGCGGATCTCGTAGAGGGCCGTCCTGCCAAGCGCGCGGTCGCCGAGCGAAACCTTGACTTCGTCGCCTTCGACGATGGCCTCGACCTCGATGCCGTTCACCGTGTTGCAGTCTTCCTGCGTGATGATGACATCCTGCGAGACGTCCACGACGAGATGAAGTACTCGAGAACCGAGAGGCCCTCGCGGAACGACGCCGTGATCGGGCGCTCGATGATGTCGCCGTTAGGCGCCGCCATGAGGCCGCGCATGCCGGCGAGCTGGCGGATCTGGAGCTTCGAGCCACGGGCCTTCGAGTCGACGAACATGTAGACCGGGTTCAGCTCGGTCGGGTTCTTGTTCTCGGGGCTGATGTTCTTGTCGATCGTCTTGTAGAGCTCGTCGCCGACCTTCTCGGTCGTCGCGGACCAGATGTCGACGATCTTGTTGTGGCGCTCGCCGTCGGTGATGACGCCCTGCTGGAACTGCTTCTGCACCTCGTCGGCGGCCTTGCGGGCCTTCGCGACCTCGGCGTCCTTCTCGGCCGGGCGGATCATGTCCTTGAGGCCCATGGACGCGCCAGAGACGGTGGCGAAGCTGTAGCCGAGCGTTTTCAGGCGATCGATCGCGAGAACGGTCTCGTCATGCCCCGCGACCTTGTGGCAGTCGAGGATTAGGTTGCCGATCGTGGACTTGGAGCACTTGTCGTTCCAGAAGCCCATCTCCTTCGGCCACACGTTGTTGAAGATCACGCGGCCAGCGGTCGTCTCGATCGTGCGCTTGTCGGTGACGCCGTGGGGACGTCCGACAGTGCCGAAGTCAGGATTGCGGAAGCGGATGCGGGTGTGATACGTTATCGCGCCCTCGGCAATGCCGAACTCGACTTCGGCGATGTCGTTGAAGAGCGGCAGATGCTCCTCGCCGGCTGGGACCTTGCCGGCGAGCTTGCCGGCGAGCTTGTCCTGCTGGGAAGGAACGGTGAGGAAGTAGAGCCCGAGGCAGACGTCCTGGGTCGGCGTCATGACCGACTTGCCGGAGGCCGGCGAGAAGATCGACGTCGACGCGAGCATCATGAGCTTCGACTCCATCTGCGCCTCGATCGAGAGCGGCACGTGGACGGCCATCTGGTCGCCGTCGAAGTCTGCGTTGAACGGCGTGCAGACCATCGGGTGGAGGCGGATCGCCTTGCCCTCGACGAGCACCGGCTCGAACGCCTGGATCGAAAGGCGGTGCAGCGTCGGCGCGCGGTTGAGGAACACGGTCTTGTCCTTGGTGACTTCCTCGAGGATGTCCCAGACCTGCTCGTCGTGGCGCTCGATCATCTTGCGCGCGGTGCGGACCGTATGGCAGATGCCGAGCTCCTTGAGGCGGCGGATGATGAACGGCTCGAAGAGGCGGAGCGCCATTTCCTTCGGGATGCCGCACTGCGGGAACTTGAGGTCCGGGCCGACGCAAATCACGGAACGGCCGGAGTAGTCGACGCGCTTGCCGAGGAGGTTCTGGCGGAAGCGGCCCGTCTTGCCCTTCAGGATCTCGGAAAGAGACTTGAGCGGACGGTTGCCGGGGCCGGTCACGGCGCGGCCGTGGCGGCCGTTGTCGAACACCGCGTCAACGGCCTCCTGGAGCATGCGCTTCTCGTTGCGGATGATGACGTCGGGCGTCTTGAGCGCGAGAAGGTTGCGAAGGCGGTTGTTGCGGTTGATGACGCGGCGGTAGAGGTCGTTGAGGTCGCTCGTCGCGAACCTGCCGCCCTCGAGCGGGACGAGAGGACGGATCCCTCGACCACCTTCATGCGCTTGGCGATCTTCTTGCGGTTCTGCTTGGAGCGGGTGTTCTCCATCTGCTCCTCGAGGTCCTTCATGAGGGCGTCGAGATCGAGCTTGTGGAGAAGCTTCCTGACGGCTTCGGCGCCCATCTCGGCCTTGAATCCGTCGACGTACTTCTCCTGCGCGTCGATGTACTCCTGGTCGCTGAGGATCTGGCCCTCCTTGAGGCCGGTGTCGCCGGGTTCGGTGACCATCCAGTCCTGGTAGTAGAGGACGCGCTCGAGTTCGCTCGTCGTCTTGTCGAGGAGGAGGCCCATCCTGGACGGGCTGCACTTGAAGAACCAGATGTGGCTCACGGGGACCGCGAGCTCGATGTGGCCCATGCGCTGGCGCCTGACCGACGCGAGCGTCACCTCGACGCCGCAGCGGTCGCAGACCATGCCCTTGTTCTTGATGCGCTTGTACTTGCCGCAGGCGCACTCCCAGTCCTTGGTAGGTCCGAAGATCTTCTCGCAGAAGAGACCGTCCTTCTCGGGGCGGTAGGTGCGGTAGTTTATCGTCTCGGGGTTCTTGACCTCGCCGTGCGACCAGCTGCGGATCGTCTCGGGGGAGGCGAGCTGCACCTTGACCGCGTCGTAGTGTGCGGAGGCGTTGAAGGAGCCGCCGAAGATGTCAGAAGTGTTATAAGGGTTCATTTCGTTGTGTCTCCCTGAAAGTCCTTACTGGAGGTTGAGCGCGCCCGCGAGGAGGTCGTCGGAGGCCTTGGCCTCCGGCAGCTGCGTCGTCGCGGAGGCGTCGGCCTTGCGACGGCCCTCCATCTCGCCGCCCAGGAGCTGGGTGTCGAGGCAGAGGCCGCGAAGTTCGTGCGGCCCTGGACGTCGTCGGACTTGACGGTGAGGAGCTCCTGCAGGGCGTAGGCAACGCCGTACGCCTCGAGGGCCCACACCTCCATTTCGCCCATACGCTGGCCGCCGAGCTGCGCCTTGCCACCGAGCGGCTGCTGGGTGACGAGCGAGTAGGGGCCGACCGCACGCGCGTGGATCTTGTCCGTGACGAGGTGGTGGAGCTTCAGCATGTAGATGACGCCCACGACGACCTTCTGCTCGAAGGGCTCGCCGGTAAAGCCATCGTAGAGGACCGTCTTGCCCTCTGGGCTGATCCAGCTCTGCTCGCCTTCCTCCTTCTCCTGGACCTCGCGGGCCTTGTTGAGGAGATCGTCGATCTCCGACTCCTGGACGCCGTCGAAGACGGGCGTCGCGGCGTGGAAGCCGAGGTAACGGCACGCAAGGCCGAGGTAGGTCTCGAACAGCTGCCCGAGGTTCATTCGGGAAGGCACGCCGAGCGGGTTGAGGACGATGTCCACCGGACGGCCGTCGGGGAGGAACGGCATGTCGCAGCTCGGCAGGACGCGCGAGACGACACCCTTGTTGCCGTGACGGCCGGCCATCTTGTCGCCGGGCTGGAGATTCTTCTTGTCGACGAGGAACACGCGGACCTGCTTCACGACGTCGCCTTCGCCGCCGAAGTCGCCGAGGAAACCCTCCTCGCCGTCGGCAGAAGCGTCCTCGATCGCAGCGAACTCGGACTCGAACGGATCCATAAGGCCCTGGATGCGGTCCTTCGCGGGACCTTCGTCCATATCCCAGTGCGAGTGGGACTTGGCGAGCACCGAAAGCTGGGACTTCTTGATCTTCTTGTTGGCCGGGATGATCACGTCGCCCGTCTCGGAGTCGGTGACGTCGACCGGAAGCTTCTCGTTCATGATCTCGGAGACGAGCTTCGCGACGAGGTCCTTCTCGAGCTTGGCAAGCTGGTTCTTGCGGCGCTTCTCGGCGTCCTTCTTAGCGCGCTTGGACTTCTTCTCGTCCGCAGCGCCCGCGGGAGCGCTCGTGGAGACCTGGACGCCCATAACGACGCCTGCAGTCCCCGGAGGAACGGTGAGCGAAGTGTCGCGGACGTCTGCGGCCTTCTCGCCGAAGATGGCCCTCAGGAGGCGCTCTTCAGGCGAAAGCTCGGTCTCGCCCTTGGGCGTGACCTTGCCGACGAGGATGTCGCCGGGCTTGACCTCCGCGCCGACGCGGATGATGCCGTCGGGCCCGAGGTTCTTGAGCGCGTCTTCGCTGACGTTCGGGATGTCGCGCGTGATTTCCTCGGGGCCGAGCTTCGTGTCGCGCGCGCCGCACTCGAACGTGACGATGTGGAGCGACGTGAACGCATCCTCGCGGACGAGGCGCTCGTTGACGAGAATCGCGTCCTCGAAGTTGTAGCCGCGCCAGCTCATGAACGCGACGAGCAGGTTCTTGCCGAGCGCGAGCTCGCCCTGGTCGGTCGCGGGGCCGTCTGCGAGGCAGTCACCCGCCTTGACCTTCTGGCCCTTCTTGACGATC
>CACZHC010000026.1 GCA_902780865.1 uncultured bacterium | reverse complement strand
CTCGATCGCCTGGTTCCACGAGGTCGTGCGGACGAGGTCCTTGAGCGGAATGCCGGTGACGTCGTGGACGTTCTTGAGGCCCATGCCCATCCAGAGCGTAGAACCAGCGAGGTTGCCGCCTTCGACAAGACGCGCCTCACCGCCCTTGAGGAGAACCTTGAGCCCGCCCATCTCGAAGGCGTAGCCGTCCTTGCAGTGCGAGCAGCGGAGCGAGTCGGTGATCATCTGGATGTGCGCGAGACTGCGGCGCGTGAAGATGAGGTTGAGCATGTCGGGGCAAAGGTGAATCTTGTCGCAGATGACTTCGGTGTTGAGGTCTTCGACGAGGAAGCCCGCGCCGACCATGCCGATTTCGCGGTGGTGGAGCGGCGTCATCTGGTTGCAGAAGTGCGTCATGTGGCGGAGGCCGTTCTTGTACGCCTTCTTGAGGTCGGCGAACTTCGCGCCCGTGTGGCCGCAGCTCGGAACGACGCCGGCCTTGAAGCACTCCTTGGCGAACTTGTCGCCGCCCTCGGTCTCGACGGCATAGGAGATGAGCTTCACGGGATAGATCTTCGCGATCTCCTTCACTTCCTTGATGTCGGGCTTGCGGACGAACTTCGGGTTTTGCGCGCCGCAGCACTTCACGTTGATGAACGGGCCCTCGAGATGGATGCCAGGGACCTTCGCGTACGGCATGCCGGCGTCGGCGTACGCCTTGGCGTTCTTCGCGGCGGCTTTAAGCTCGCCGTTGGAGACAGTGAGCGTCGTCGGGAGGACGGTTGTCACGCCTTCTTCGAGCTTCGCCTTCGCGAATTCGAAGACCGCCTTGGGGTCGGCGTCGCAGAAGTCGTAGCCGAGCGCACCATGGGTATGGACATCGATGAAGCCGGGCATCACGTACTGGCCGCGCACGTCGACGACGGTCGTGTTGGCGTCGGACTTGACTGCCTTCGAACCCTTGACGACCTTCTTTATCTTCTTGCCCTCGACGATGATCGTGGCGTTCTCGATGTCGACGCCGGGGGAAACGACGTGTGCGTTTACGATTACGGTCTTCTTCATTTTCTGTCTCCTTTTCTAAGTTCCTGCCCAAGTGGCGGAGAGTGAGGGATTCGAACCCCCGGAGGACTTGCATCCTCAACGGTTTTCAAGACCGCCGCGTTCAACCACTCCGCCAACTCTCCATTAGTTAGTTGAGGCTCGTCCCTTCGTTCGTTCCGCTTCGCTCACTCGCTCCGGGACTCGCAAAATCTTTTCTTACTTGCCTTCGTTCGTCCCTCTTCGCTCACTCGCTCCGGGACTCGCAAAATCTATTTCTTTTTGGCCAGCGCAGGGTTGACCGGCGTGGTCTTCACGAGCTCGACGATCTTCGCCGTGACGTCGGGATTGGCCTTCAGGTACTCGGTCGTCGCAAGCGCGCCCTGCGCAAGCTGCTCGTCGCCGAAACTGAGCCAGCTGCCGCGTTTCTCGACTACGCCGCGCGCAAGCGCCGCGTCGAGAACAGAACCCTCGTACGAGATGCCGCAAGTGTAGAGGATGTCGAACTCGGCCTCGGTGAAAGGCGGCGCGACCTTGTTCTTCACGACCTTGACGCGCGTCCTGTTGCCGACGACCTGGCCGGCGGGATTCTTGATCGCGCCGATGCGCTGCACCTGCAAGCGGCAGCTCGCGTAGAACTTGAGCGCCTTGCCGCCGGGCGTCGTCTCGGGATTGCCGAACATCACGCCGATTTTCTCGCGTACCTGGTTCGTGAAGATGATGAGCGTCTTCGTCTGCGCAACGACTGCGGTGAGCTTTCTCATCGCCTGCGACATGAGACGCGCCTGAAGCCCCATGTGGCTGTCGCCCATGTTGCCGTCAATCTCGGCCTGCGGAACGAGCGCCGCGACGGAGTCGACTACGATCACGTCGAGCGCGCCCGACTTCGCAAGCTGCTCGCAGATCGTAAGCGCCTCTTCGCCGCTGTTCGGCTGGGAGACGATCAAGTTGTCGAGATCGACGCCGATCTTCTTGGCGTACCCAGGATCGAGAGCGTGTTCTGCGTCGATGAACGCGGCGACGCCGCCCGCCTTCTGGGCGTTCGCGATGACGTGCAAGGTAAGCGTAGTCTTGCCGGAAGACTCCTGGCCGTAGCATTCGACGATGCGACCGCGCGGGAGCCCGCCGACGCCAAGCGCCATGTCGAGCGAAAGCGCGCCGGTGGAAATCACGGGGACTTCCTTCACTTCCTGATCGCCGAGACGCATGATCGCCATCTCGCCGAATTCCTTGCGTATCTGGCTCATCACCGCGTCAAGCGCGGTGTTGCCAGAGGTCTTTTTTGTTGTGTCTTTAGTTGCCATAGTTTAAAGTCTTCTCACACAGAGACGCAGAGGCACAGAGGCGTGGATGCTTCGGCCTGGCATGCAGATTTTCTTATAATTGGTTTCGGTTGAATGTCATTCGCCGATATTATATCAAAAAGGGCGGATTACAAAAAGCGCCCTGTGATGGAAGATTTGCATGCCTTAACAGCTTCGATCGGACCTTCGCAGACGAGTTCGCCGCCCGCATCGCCGCCGCCGGGGCCGAGGTCGACGATCCAGTCGGCGCAGCGGATGACGTCGATGTTGTGTTCTATCACGATGATCGTGTTCCCCTGGTCGCGGAGCCGCAGGAGAAGCTTCATCAGCTTCGCCACATCGTCGAAGTGAAGCCCTGTCGTAGGCTCGTCGAGAAGGTAAAGCGTCCGCCCCGTCGAGCGGCGAGAGAGTTCCGTCGCGAGCTTGATGCGCTGGGCCTCGCCACCTGAGAGAGTCGTCGCCGACTGTCCGAGCGCGACATAGCCGAGCCCAACGTCTACGAGCGTCTGGAGCTTGCGTGCGAGAGACGGCACCTTCGCGAAAAACTCGCACCCCTCCGCGACAGTCATCTCAAGGACATCCGCGATGTTCTTGCCGCCATAAGTGACTTCAAGAGTCTCGGCATTGAAGCGCTTGCCGCCGCACTGGTCGCATGTCACGTAGACATCTGGGAGGAAGCTCATCTCGAGCTTCTGAAGCCCATCGCCTCCGCAAGTCTCGCACCGGCCGCCCTTCACGTTGAACGAGAAGCGCCCCGCAGTGTAGCCACGCGCGCGCGCCGACTCTGTCTTCGCAAACAGCTCGCGTATCTCGGAGAAGAAGCCGACGTATGTCGCCGGGTTCGAGCGCGGCGTACGGCCGATTGGCGACTGGTCGATCTCCACGACCTTGTCGAAGTTCTCGAAGCCGGTGAGCTTCTTGAACTTGCCGGGGATGTCTTTCGCATGGTAGAACTTCTGGAGAAGCGCGCGTTTAAGCGTCTCGTCGACGAGCGTCGACTTGCCCGAGCCCGAGACGCCTGTCACCACGGTGAACGCACCGACGGGGAAGCGCGCGGTGATGTTCTTGAGGTTGTGCTCGGTACAACCGGAGATAGTTAAGTAGTTAGGTGGTTGGATAGTGCGGTTATTTTTAACGCAGAGGCGCAAAGACGCAGAGTGGCAGAGGGTGTTAAAGCTGGGGCGATGCCCCAGACCCCGCGCTTGCGCGCCCCCAAACAACTCTGCATCTCTGCTACTCTGCTTCTCTGCGTTAAAACAAATCTTCCTCTTTCCTGTCAGATAATCGGCGGTGAGGGACTTGGACTTGAGGAGCCCCTTGAAGTCGCCCTGGTACATCACCTTCCCGCCTTCACGCCCCGCGCCTGGACCGAGGTCGACGATGTAGTCGGCGTTCCTCATCATCTCCTCGTCGTGCTCTACGACGACGACGGTGTTGCCGCGGTCGCGCAGTCCCTTGAGGGTCGAGATAAGCCGCTCGTTGTCGCGCGGGTGGAGGCCGATTGTCGGCTCGTCGAGGACGTAGAGAACTCCGGTCAGCCCAGAGCCGATTTGCGTCGCGAGGCGGATGCGCTGCATCTCGCCGCCGGAAAGAGTGGACGCCGCGCGATCGAGAGTCAAGTAGTCAAGCCCGACGTCGAGGAGGAACTGAAGCCGCCGCACGATTTCGGCTATGATGTCCTTGAGGCCTTCGAGCTTGGCGGATGGCGTGGCGGTAGAGGCAAACTCCTTGAAAAACTCGAGCGCCTCGGTGACGGGCATTGCCATTACCTCGACGATCGACTTGCCGGCGACGGTCGCAGCGCGAGACTCAGGCCTGAGGCGCGAGCCGCCGCAGTCGGGACACGTGCGGAAGCTCTGGTACGCCTCGAACTTCGCGCGCATCTCGTCGTCCTCCGCTTCGTCGAGGCGTCGCTGGAGAGACGCGAGAACGCCCTCGAACGGCCGGTCGACGCGCCGCCACGGGAGGACGAGATCGTCTTTGAAGCCGTGCATAAGCCCGTGGCGGAACTTCGCGGGGAGCTTTTCGTATGGCGTCGAGAGCTTCACCTTGTACTGCTTCGCGATGTGGGCAAGGAGCTCCTTGTGGTAGAGAATGTTCATCTGGCCCATGCGGCGCCAGGGGTGTATCGCCTCCTCGAGTGGAAGCGACTTGTCGGGCACGACGAGGTCTTCGTCGAAGTAATAGAGCTGCCCAAGTCCCGCGCACGTCGGGCACGCGCCGAAAGGCGAGTTGAACGAAAAGGAGCGCGCCTTCAGCTCGTCGAAGGAGATGCCGCAGTCTGGGCAGGCGTTGAGCTCGGAATAGATGGTCTGGCGCTCCGCCCCCTCTATACTGACTCCTGACTCCTCGGCACTCGCTCCGCTCGGCTCGGTCGCTTCCCCAAGGGTCGCGCCCACCCGCAAGGGGCGGTTACGACCCCTGACTCCTGACCCCTTATCCCCCAACCACTCAACTATCAAAATTCCATGACCGGTCTTGAGGGCGAGTTCGACGGAGTCGGTGAGACGCGTCTTGAATGCAGCGTCTGGCGCCGCGGGAATCACGAGACGATCAACCACGACGTCAATGTTGTGCGCCTTTTTCTTGTCGAGCGCGGGAAGCTCGTCAATGGGATATATCGTGCCGTCGATCCTGACGCGCGCAAAGCCGTTGCGCTTCACTGCCGCAAGCGGTTCTTCATGCCGCCCCTTTTTGCCTTTCACAAGCGGCGCATAAATTATAATCTTCCTAGGTTCGAGTTTTGAGTTCGAGTGTGGAATTGTTCCTTTCTCCAACTCCAACTTTGAACTCCAACTTTTTTCTCCGAGAATCGCCTCGACAATCTGCTCGGCCGACTGCTTCACGACCGGCTTGCCGCAATGCGGACAATGCGCGACGGCAATCGAACCATAGAGGATTCGGAGGTAGTCGTGTATCTCGGTGACGGTCGCGACAATCGAGCGCGGGTTGCCGCTCGTCGTGCGCTGCTCGATTGAAATCGCAGGCGAAAGCCCCTCGATCTTCTCGACGTCGGGTTTTTGCATCCTGTCGAGGAACTGCCGCGCATACGCGGAAAGCGACTCGACATAACGACGCTGCCCTTCGGCGTAAAGCGTATCAAACGCAAGCGACGACTTGCCAGAACCCGAAAGCCCCGTCACGACTGTAAGCGAATCGCGGGGAATCGTGACGTCGATCCCCTTGAGGTTGTGGACCTTTGCGTTGCGTATGACTATGTCGCTCATTCAGCCGCCACGCCAAAGGAGCCGAGCTTCTTGACCGTCCCGCTTCCGACGAGCCGTCCGTCCACAACGACACCCGTAATCGTCACCTTGTCGTACTTTATCTTCCCGCCGGCCATGTAATACAACTTGAACGAACCCTTGACAAGCCCCGTCTTCGCAGTATACTTGAACTTAAGTGCGGCCAGATTCGACGGCGATGACCCGGTTACAACCAGTTCGCCGTAGACGATCTTGATGCGACCGGAACTCTTGCCGGCGTCCCATTTGCTGCCCGCCACGGTGAACACGGCACCAACTGGCGCAACGTCGACATCGTCAACGTAAGACAGATATTCGCGGAAGGTCGGCATAACGAAGTCGAATACGTGCTCGCCGTTCGACAAGGCGTGTGATCCACCAGACAGCGACGCCTTCCAGTCGGTGTCGTAGAAGTCTGAGAGCGTCGGAGAGCCACCGCTAAGCGGAATCCACAGGACAAAGCCGAGACGCGTCTTCGCCTTTGATGAGACAACGGGAACGGCGAAGAATTTTTCACCAAGTGCGCCCGCGGCGGAGACAGAGAACTTGGTGCCGTCAGCGAGATATCCTTTGACCTTCGTCTTGCCGCTCTTCGCAACCACTGCAGAGAAGACCGCCTCGCCATCCCCCGTATCGACGGAGAAAGTATACGTTCCGGCGGGAATCTTCGCGGCAAGGGCCTTCACCTCGGAGACTTTGGACTTGTAGACGTCGCAGCTGGCCTCGACGGAATACCCGTCAAACGTTCCAAGAAGTCCGCGTGCGCCGTAGACGATGCCGAACTCGTCAACTGGATTTCCGCCTGGATAGAAGGTCGCCTTCTTCGTGTACTTCTTTCCATTGACAGGCTTGACGGTGATTGTGGACTTCGTCGGCTTTCCAGATTTCGCCGCCTTCGTCTTGACCGTCAGCAACGCGACGACCTTTCCGGACTTGTCCTTGAGCCAGCCGCCGTATGTCGCCGCCTTCTCGGCGGTAAAAGCATCAAGCGCCGCAACTCCGCTCGGATACAGACCGGACGGCAGCTCTGGTTCGGGGTCGGGGTCGACCGGACCAGGGCCAGGTCCTGGCGGGGTAGGATCAGACTTCTTCTCAATAATCAACGTTGCCGTCATGTCGGGAATCGGCTCGTAGTTTGTTTCATCGCCAGTAAACTTGGCTGTAACCACGTAAGTCCCGGGCTCGGTTTTGCCGTTGCCAGAATAAGACACCTCCACGCCGTCCGGAAGCGTTCCGGTGATTTCAAGCGACTTGACCGTACCGTCAGCCTTGACCGTCATGCCATCAAACGAAATCCCGCTCATGTCATATGTCGCCTTGGCGATAGACCACTGGATTGTCTGCGCTGCCGCCGTGCCGTCGGACCAGACATACCCTTCTTCCGGCGTTGCAGTCGCGACATAGTCACCCGCGTTAGTCGCGACGTTCCCGACAAGCGCGTATCCAACGCCTTCGAGTACGCCAATCTGCGCCGCACCGTCGTAGACAAGGCCAGACTCGGCCGTCGGCACCTCAATCTTCGTCGGCGGGAGCACGATGGTCAGCGTGGCCGACATATCCGGAATCGGCTCGTAGTTGACGGCGTCGGCTGCCGTGAACCGGGCAATGATCGTGTAAGTGCCGACTTTGGACTTCCCGTTGTACAGATAAAGGACTTCAACGCCATCGGGAAGATCCCCCGCAACGGCAAGGTACAGATTCGTGCCGTCGAACTCAAAAGTCCCGTCTTCAAACAACACGTCGCCCATGTCGTATGTCGCGCGCGCGATGGACCAAGAAATCTCCCTCGGTTCTGTCGTGCCGTCGTCGGACCAGACATATCCATCCTCAAGAGTCGCCGTCGCGACATAGTCTCCTGCGGCCGTCGCGACATTCTCGACAAGCGTGTAGCCGACATTCTCGACGACACCCGTCTTCGCAGTGCCGTCGTAGACGAGTCCCGCGACGGCGGACGGAACGGCAACTTTCGGCGCCTCTATCGTGAGCTTAGCCGTCATGTTCGTCAGCAGACTTCCAGTGGTGCTGCTAAACCACGCAGTCACCGTGTATTCGCCGACTTCAGTCCGATCGTTGCCGTCGTAGGTTACTTTTACACCATCGGGCATGCCGGTGGCATCGAGTCGCTTAGGATCGCCATCGAACGTAAACGATGCGTCCGCGAATGCAACGCCACTAAAATCTATGCCAGTAGAGGCGATTCTCCACGGAATCTCCCTGTCGTCCGTCGTGCCGTCGACCCAGACGCTTGCGGCCTTGTTATCCAGCGTCGCGGTCGCAAGATACCCGTCCGCGTTTGTCGCGACGTTCCCGACAAGCGTATAGCCAGCGCCCTCGACGACGCCGATCTTCTCAGTGCCGTCGTAGACAAGACCTGGAACCGCAACGGGGATTTCCACCGCGGCAATGCCGGCGGCGCCACCCGCAGGCTCCCATGTCACGTGGTCAAGCAAGATGCCCTCGTCGTCGGTGCCAGAATTTGCCGGCCCCACTATTTCCCATTTAAGCTGGTGAATGCCGTCTGCAACAAGGTTTGTGGTAAACAACTCCCAATGGGGTGTATAATAATCAAAAACCGAATTTGTCGAAGCCGTCTCATACGAATAGTTCGTACTCCAGAGGATCTTGCCTTCCGTAGAGTCGTAGAGCCGGAATCCAAATGACGCCGTTGTGGAATCTACGCTGGCAAACTTCCAATAGAAGCTAATCGTCCCGCTGCTGTCCGTCTCTACCACAAGGTCGGCCTTGTTAGTCACGCCAGCTCCTGTTACGCCAATACATGTGCTGCCCACGGCGTCAGCATCGGATCGTACAGTCCACACGCCGCTGTCGTTCTCAAACACAAGGTTGTCGATATCAAGCGCCTCCGACAGCTCGTTGGGGCCAAGATTCCAATTGGCCCTCATCCGCACTGTCCCGCCAGCCGTCGTCGTCAAGTTGGACACTACGGCGTTGGTAGCATAGGCCGTGTCTGCGCAATTCCATTCGTAGAGAATGCGGCCGAGGCGGACAAACGCCGGTACTTCAAGCTCCTCGCCGTATGCCACTACATTCGTTACGGACGGTGCCGAATTGGTTTCGCATGTTCCGCCGTTTCCGTCGAAGACGACATTGTAGACAACTGGCTTCCATTGCGCGGCAAATGTGACGCGGCCGCCTGCCTCCGTCGTCTGGTTTGACACGGTGGCGCCGCAGACGTATTTTGTTCCGCCGCAATCCCATCCGTCTAACGTATACCCAGCGCGGACGAAGGTCTCGGTCGGCAGAGCAAACTCATCGTCGTAGCGGCAGATAGTCTCGAACGGCTCCTTCCACCCTTCGCCGCCATTCGCGTCGAAAACGACGTTGTAGGAGACTGGAGTCCAACGGGCCTTTACAGTAACTGCGTTTGTCGATTTTACACGTGTATCCTTCGTAACCTCCGAGCCATTCTCGTCAAACCAACCGACAAACTCGTAGCCAGGACGAGTCGGCGACGGCAAGTCTCCATACGGCGAGTCGTAGGAAACCGTGCGAGCGGCGGTGTCACCTGTGCCGCCGTCCGCATCAAACGAAAGATCGTACTCAACAGGATTCCAAACGGCATAGAGCGGAGCTGCGGCACCGGCGATCGTCGCCAAGTTCGAGACTGTCGCGCCGTCGCCGTATTCAGCCCCGTCCGCCGCCTTCCATCCGCCGAAGTTGTAACCCTCCCGGCTGAAGCTATTTGGCGCAAGGGCGAGCGCCTTCCCGTAAACAGCATTCTGCTTTTCCATATCCCCCTCGCCGCCGTTCGCGTGAAAGGCGATGGAATAGTCATTGGCCTTCCACACGGCATATAGAGTGTTGGTCGTGTCGGCGACGTCCGTAAGGTTGGAAACAGAAGCCCCGTCAGCATAGGCAACGGCACCGGCTGCCGTCAGCGACCAGCCCTCGAACGCATACCCGGCCCTGGTAAATGCGTTTGCCGCAAGATCAGTCTCGGCTCCATAGGTAGCGTTCTGCACGTCCATCGTCCCCTCGCCGCCGTTCGCGTCGAAGGCGACATAGTAGCGGCTCGCCTCCCAGACAGCGTAGAGCGTGACACTCGCATTGGCGGCATCGGCCAGGTTCAGCACTTCCGCGCCATCGGCGTAGCTCGCCTTGTCCGCATCGGCGGACTGCGCCCAGCCGGAGAAGGCAAAACCCGTGCGGGTAAAGGCGTTCGAAGTCAGCGCGGCCTTCTCGTCATAAGTCATCTGCTGCGCCGGCATTGCGCCATTGCCCCCATTGGCATTGAAGGCAACCTTGTAGACGACAGGCGACCACAGCGCATAGACCTTCAGGTCGCCCAGGCATCTCCACACGCCGTTCGAGTACGCCGCCGACCAGTAGCCGCCAGCGGCGACGTTCTGCCCCTTTTCGTTGTAGATGCGCGTCTCGCCTTCGCGGTCGGCGTAATATCCCCTGAGCGAATAGCCGGTCCGAGTCGCCGCGCCAATGTCGTTCCACCGCTTCGTGTCATACTTGGCCGACGGCGACAAGGCCGTTGTCTCGGGGCTTCCTTCATAGACGCCGCCATTTGGATCGACCGTCAGCACGTATTCCTCGCTTGTCCATACGGCGTATAGCATGACAGTCTCCCCCGCGCCGGTCGCAATCTCCGTGACCGCCGCACCGTCGGCGTATTCAACCTCCCCGTCTGCCGTCAGAGACCAGCCGGCGAACGCATACCCAGGACGCGTGAACTCGTTGTTTGAAAGGCTCGTAGGCGTACCATAGGTCATCGGCTGAACAGCCATGGTCCCCGTGCCGCCGTTGGCGTTGAAGGCAACCAGATAGTCGTTTGCGACCCAGACGGCATAAAGCGTCGTGTCTTCTGAGAACGTCGCCGAAGCCCCGGGGCTGTACATTGCCGAAGTGCTGGTAGCGGACTTCGACCACCCTCCAAACGCATAGCCCGGGCGCGTGGGGGCCGCAGACGTCAGCTGCGTCGAGACGCCGCAGACTATCTCGACGGAATCGGGCAGTTCCGAGTCGTCGCCGCCGTTTGCGTCGTAAGTCAAAGTGCAGTACCGACGCGCGACATGCAGGACTATCGCCGCCTTGCCGTACGTGCCGACCCCGTCCGTACGCAGGCCAACTACGCGATTGGTGAGGTAGCCCGCCGCAAGGTCCTCTTCCGAGGCGTTCGCGTCCACCACTGCAAAGCCGAGATTGGAACTGTCGCCGGCGATTTTCCATTTGCACTTGTCGAGGTCGATGCTCTCGTTCGTGATGCAGCCGCGTACAATCGCATAGCTTACGTTGTTGTAGTCGCCGACAGTGACAGCAACGTCGTCAACTCCCTTCTCCTGTTCCTCGCCCTGCCACCAGGAGTACGTCACCTCCACGAAAACACCGCTGCCCGTGTAGGTTCCGCCCGTGTCGTCGTCGTAGACGGACGCGGTCAGCTGAACGGCGGCGCCAACCGCGAGCACGGCACACGCCGAAGCGACTGTTGCAAGGATCTTCTTCATGGCTTTTCCTCCCTATTTAGAGGTTTTTGAGGTCAAGGGCGAGAAGGAACTCTGGATTGGACTTCGTCTTCTTGAGCGAATTCAGCACCGACTTCATCGCGCTCTCGGGGCCTGCGTCGGAAAGGATGCGGCGCATACCCCAGGTCTTCTCGAGCTCCATCGGGTCAAGAAGCAGGTCTTCCTTGCGCGTCCCGGACTTGTCGATGTCGATCGCCGGGTAGATGCGCTTGTCTGCAAGGCCGCGGTCGAGGACGATTTCCATGTTGCCGGTGCCCTTGAACTCCTCAAAGATGACTTCGTCCATCCTGGAGCCCGTGTCGACAAGCCCCGTCGCGATGATGGTGAGCGAGCCGCCGCCCTCGATGTTGCGGGCCGCGCCGAAGAACCTCTTGGGCCTGTGCATCGCGAGCGCGTCGACGCCGCCTGTGAGGATCTTGCCGGAATGCGGCTGCACCGTGTTGTAGGCGCGCGCCATACGAGTGAGCGAGTCCATGAGGATGATGACGTCGCGGCCGTTTTCGACCTGGCGCTTCGACATCTCGAGGACCATCTCGGTGACGCTCACGTGGTGCTGGGGCTCTTCGTCGAACGTCGACGAAAGCACCATCGCCTTCGTGTTACGCTGCATGTCGGTGACTTCCTCCGGGCGCTCGTCGATGAGAAGTATGATGAGCATCGCCTCGGGGTAGTTCGTGGAAATCGCGTTCGCCATCTTCTGGAGGAGAACGGTCTTGCCGACGCGCGGCGGCGCGATGATGAGTCCGCGCTGGCCAAAGCCAATCGGAGTGAAGAGGTCGACGACGCGCGTCGAGAATTCCTTCGGGTCCGTCTCAAGGATGATGCGACGTGTCGGAAACGTCGCGGTCAGGTTCTCGAAGTGGATGACTCGCGCGGCGACAGACGGTTCCTTGCCGTTGACCGTCGCGACGTTGCCGAGGCAGAAGAAGCGGTCGCGGTCGCGCGGGTCGCGGATCGGGCCTTCCACTATGTCGCCAGTCCTGAGAGCATGGCGGCGGATCTGCTGCTGCGTCACGAAAACGTCTTCAGGATAGGCGAGGAAGTTGTTCTTCGCGGACCTCAGGAAGCCATGCCCCTCGCGGACGATTTCAAGGCAGCCCGAGGCGAGTACCGCGCCACCGTTCGCGAGATACCTGCGTATCGCGGCGAAGATGAGCTCGTGCTTGCGGTAGGTGCCAAGTTCCTCTGGATCGGCGCCCGGCATCATGCGCTCGACAATCGTCGGCGCAGGCCATGTCTGGATGTCGGCGAGGCGGTATTCGGGAAGATCGGGGTTGCGGTTCGGGTTCGCGGGAACATCGGGCTCCTGGGCGCGCGGCTCCGTCGGGAGAGGAGCATTGAGAAGCGGATTCACGCTCTCTTCGCCGTTTGCCCCGCGAATTGGAGAATTGTTGGGCTTCGGGCCGCGGCCAAAGTTCTTGCCGCCGCGGTTGTGGAACCGCTTTTTCTGGCCATTGTTGCCGCCGCCCCCCTGCTGCTGCGACTGGGGTTGCTGGGGCTTCGGCGCTGGCGCCTTGGTGACGGCGCTCGCAAACACATCGAGTTCTTCTGACATAATGAGTTGGAGTTGGAGTTCAGAGTTGGAGAGTGGAGATTAGGGGTCAGGGGTCAGGGGTTAGGGGTCAGGAGTCAGTAGTTGGAGTTCAGAGTTGAAGAGTGGATGTTTTCAGCCAGGCGACGAGCTTTTGCGCCTCTGCGCGAAGTTCGTCGGCTGTTCCGTCGTTGCGGATGACGTAGTGCGAACGCCTGGCTTTTTCCTCGACCGGCAACTGCGCCGCAAGCCTGGCCTCGGCTTCCGCACGAGACATCCCCCGTGTCGCAATCATCCGCTCGATTTGGGTCTCGCGGGAAGAAGCGACGCAACATATTATATCAAAATTTTTCTCCCAGTGTGCTTCAAAAAGAAGAGGGATGACGGCAATCTTCAATACAGAGTTTTTAACGCAGAGGCGCAGAGGCGCAGAGGGGGCTGGTTTAGAAAACTGGGGCTGCGCCCCAGACCCCGAAAGCGACTCTGCTTCTCTGCTTCTTTGCGTCGCTGCGTTAAAACCATTTTGAGACAGGGATAACCACTCGTCGATTCTCTCTTTGACTATCGGGTGGAGCCGCGCCTCAAGCTCTTTCCTCTTCTCTGGATCGGCGAAGACTTCAGCCGCGATGCGGCGACGCTCTTCTGGGTCTGGGAGAAGGGTGTGCACAACATCATCGGCGTCGAGGGTCTCGACGCCGAGTTCGTTCAAAAATTTTGAAAGGAGGGATTTGCCGCAGGCAATCCCTCCTGTTAGTGCCACTTTCATGTTTTTAGAGGGTCAGACCCCTCTGACACAGTAGCTGACACAGCTAAAGCTGCAGCCAGCTACTGCGGTCAGCAAGGTCTGACCCTTTAGTCTGCTGGCAGTTCCGGCGCGGCCTTCACGTCGCCTTGGTCGGCAATGTCAAGACCGTCGTTGTGCATCTCGCGGCCACGTCCGTCGACAATGCGCGTCGTGACGAAGATCAGGAGGTTGCGCTTGGACGTCTGCTCGGAATGGCTGCGGAAGAAGCGCCCGAGGAACGGAATGTCGCCCAGGAACGGAATCTTGTCGTCCATCGCCTTGCGCTGCTCGGTGATAAGACCGCCCATGACGATCGTCGCACCAGGATACACGCTTATCTTCGAGTCGACGGAGCGGACGTGGAAGAACGGCTGTTCCATCGGTGCGTCGTAGTAGGTGATGCTCTGGTTGGCGCCAGAGATGTTTTCGAACATGTTGGCGACCGCATCCCAGTAGCGCGTGACAATATGCTCCATGACGGAAGCGGACGGCGTGTAGCCCTGGTCTGCGAACGGACCGTTGCCAGTTGTGATGTTGAACTGGCCTGCCGAGGTGTTTCCGGTGAACGGAATCCTCATGCCGTAGTTCTTCCACGTCGGCTCGTCGACGACCTGCGTGTTGAGCTCGAGGTCAACGACGTTGCCGTCGTCGGTCAAGGTCGGGGTGACCTGGAGAATCACGCCGACTTCGCGCATCGTGAAGCTCTGGGGCTCGACAACGGCGAGAATCGCGCTCTGGCCGCCGCCGCCATATCCGCCGCCGCTGCTGGACGAGCTCGACTGGAGCTGGACGTCGTAGTCGGTCGGGTAGATGTACTCGGTTACGACCTTCATGACGGCCTCTTCGCCGGGACGCGTCAGCACCTTAGGCGCCGACAGGAGGTCGGTGTCGCTGCGCTGCGAGAGCATGTGGAGAATCATGGAAAGGTCTGCGTTGCCAAGGAAGGCGTTCAGCTTGACGAACTGATCGTTGTAGGCATTGTCCTGTCCCGAGATGTGGTTGTTGAGCGTCGAGAGGTAACGTTGCCCCGTTGAATAGACGCCGCTCATGTTGGCCGAGTCGGTGAAATCTGTCGTGCCCTGAATCGCGTTGGCGCCGAAATTGCGTCGCGCGGTCGCGCTTCTCTGCCAAGTGCGACCAGCCTGGGCGCTGGACGAACCGCTGCTGCCGCCGGACGACGACGAGCCGCTGCCGGAAGCGGGCGTAATCGAAGTTATGATTCCGCCGGCCTGAGACGTAATGGTGGTGCCGTCGCCAGATGTAGTGGTGGTGCCGCTGCTGGTGCCGACCGAGCTGCCGAGGCCGCCAAACTCGCCGCCGCGCAGGCCAAGCGCCTTGCCGATGTGCTTGTTGAGGCCAAACGTGTAGTCGCTGTTTAGAATCCACTCGAAGCCGAGGGAGTTGAGGTCATCCTGGCAGACCTCGATGAACCTCGTCTCTATCTCGACAAGCGTGACCTGCTGGTTGAGCTGGGCGAGGACGTTCTCGAACTCTGCGAGGTTGTCCTGGGTGTTCTTGACGAAGAGGCGGCCGACGGTCTTAACGTAGAAGATCGAGCTGCCCTCGGGCCACTTCACGCCGAGGAGCGAGAAGAACTCCTTCCAGTCGCGCTCTTCGTTTTCCTCGCCGTCGTCGTTCTTGCGGGAGGAACCGCCGAAGCCGCTGCCGCTGGCACGCATCGTCGTGATGTCCTCCTTGGCGCTGCCCATCTTTTCCGTAAAGGACGAAAGCACCGGGAACGAGCGCGTTATGAGCTCTTCGGTAGACATGTCCTTGTGCATGACCATAACGATCGGCCCCTGCACGGAGAACTTGTACTCGACGGACTCGCAGACAAGCTTCAGAGCGTCGTAGAACGTAATGTCGCTCGCCGTGATCATCGGGATGACCGGCACGCCCAGCGGCCCGCCGCCAGCGGAATCGTCGTCAGACCCCGTGTCGGAGAAGTCGTCGGCGTCCTCGCTCGCCCCCGCAGTCGGCTGCATGCGAACGGCCTCGGGCGTCTTGAGGACAAAGTTGAAACCGCGCTGCTCAATCGGACGCGCAGGATCGTCAAAGTCCTTCGATGCGCCGCGGAAGTACTCTACGGCGTCGATGATCGTCGCCGGCGGCTTGAACGAAATCGCGGGGAGGCGCATGGCCTTCATGCGCTGTATGATCTGCTGCTCGATGGTGCTTTCCGCTCCATTGTGTGGATCCTTTATGACCGTCTCGCCCTTCTTCTCTTCGCGGGCGGCGGCGTTGACGGCGTAGGGCGGACGCCACGCCTTGTCGACGTCGGCAATCCACTTCTCGCGGGCAACGTCGCGTTCCTGCTTGAAGATGACGTCGCTTTTGCGGACGATGGAATCCCTGAGACGAAGGGCCTCCTGGTTGTAGGGATCCTTGACGAGCACAAGCTCGCATTCGTCGAGAGCGAGGTCGAGCTCGCGCTGCGCAAGAAGCTGGCGGGCGCGCTTCAGGTGACGGCGCTCCGTTTCGCGGCGGGCCTTGTAGTCGGCTTCGTTGCGGCGATGAGAAATCTCAGAGACATCCGTCTTGTAGGCATCTGGGTCTACGGTGTTGTTCCACGCCTCGAGCTGGCGGCGTGCCTTCGGGTGACGAAGGTCAACGGCCTTCTCCATCAGCTGCTTGGCACGCGTGCGACGGCCTGTGCGATCCTCTTCAAGAGCGGCCCTGTAAAGACCTTCGGCGATGCCCTCGGTGCACTCCGCCTTGTAGATCTTCGACTTCTCGCTGTCATTGAGGAGCTTCACGGCAATGCCATAATGGCGAACTGCCTCGGCATACTCGCCGCCCGCCATTGAGGCGCGCGCCTCGCGGATCTCGCGCACGGCCTGGGCATCCATGGCCTCGCGGCGCAACCTCTCGACTGTCAATATCTCGTCGATGAGCTGACCGTCCTTGCGCTGAAGCAAGGCAGCGTTCTTTGACTCCGCCGTAGCGACAGGCGCAGGCGCAGGCTCCTCGGCTGCAGGCTCTTCAGCCGCAGGCGTCTCAGCGACCGACTCAGTCTCGGTGGGAGTCTCTGCTTCGGGAGTCTCGGCAGATAGTTCGTCAAGGAGGTCAAGCGCTTCGTCAATTTTTTTGTCGCTTGCATCAGCTGGCTTGGTGTCTGCCGTTTCGGCTGCGGGCTCTTCTGCCGCGGGCTCCTCCGCCGCTGGTTCTTCCGCCGCAGGCGCAGGTTCTTCTGCCGCTGGTTCTTCCGCCGCGGGCGCGGGTTCTTCTGCCGCAGGCGCTGGCTCCTCGGCTGCTGGCGCTTCCGCCGCAGGCGCGGGTTCCTCTGCCGCAGGCTCCTCAGCGGCTGGTTCCTCCGCCGCGGGTTCTTCTGCCGCAGGCTCTTCTGCCGCGGGCTCTTCCGCCGCAGGCGCAGGCTCTTCCGCCGCGGGCTCCTCCGCCGCGGGCGCGGGTTCCTCTGCCGCAGGCGCGGGCTCTTCAGCCGCAGGCTCCTCAGCGGCTGGTTCCTCCGCCGCGGGCTCTTCAGCCGCTGGCGCGGGCTCTTCAGCCGCAGGCGCTTCGGCCGCGGGGGTCGCCGGCTTGGCCGCGGGGGCTTCGCCCTCGAGATCAGCCAACAAGTCGTCAAGGTCATCCTGAGCATTCATGCTCTGGCCTAGCGCAATGAAAGCGATGGCCGCCGTCAGCGCGACATATTTCCTTAGGTTCGTCATATCGAACTTGCTCCTAATGAGTTGCATTGCGTATTATATCCTAATTCTTTTTACTGTTCAAGGGCTTCAACTGTACGAATTTTTCCAAGAAGCGCATCTTCGAGAGCGACCTTTGCGCCCTTCCCGACGCTTTTCACGTCCACAACCTTGTACTTGCTTCCATAAAGATCAATCGTTTCGCCTATGGTCACGGCGAAGGTCTTCGTCTCGCCACGGCTGAACTCGAGCGTCGCCTTGACATCGACGGGTTTGCGCTTTTCGTCGAGTGCGAGTAGAATCTCCTTGCCGTCTTTCTTGCGCACAAGCGTCGCGGTGGAGACATCGACCGCGCGCTCCACGTTGGAGCCCTTGATCTCGACTTTCTTCTCCTTCTTCTCGAATCCCTTGGCAATGAATCCGGTATCTCCGATCGCCTCGCCCACCAGCACGGAGTAGCGGTAGCCGTTCTTCCCGTAGTCGTTGCGGCGCTTCGGATCGAAGAATTCCAGCTTCATGCCGTTCGGCGTCTTCATGTACGAGCGGAGGTAGAACGGAAGCACCGTCTCCTTAAGCGGCAACACGAGCTTGAGCGAATCGAAGTAGTCCGGGTGAGAGCTCTTGTCCGTCGGATCGGTACCGGCCGCAAACTCCTCGGCATTGGTGAAGCCATCGCCGTCCTTGTCCTCGTCCGCGTCGTTCTTCGCCGTGTCGAGGCCATACTTCTCCTCCCACCAGTCGGGCAGTCCGTCGCCGTCGGAGTCGACCACGACCTTCTCGGGCTCGGGCTGGGTCTCGTTGCAGAACGGGCAGGTCTTCGAGCCGTCCTTGATTGGCTTCTTGCAGGACTTGCAGAACACGCGCCGCTCGGAAACGAGGAAGTTCCCGCCAGTCTCCTCGACCTCCGCGATCTGCAGCGGCTTGACTGCGAACTGGAGGGCGCGCTCGTAGGTCGACATGTCGACGGGCTTGACGCCCGTGTCCGTCCTTTTCGCCGACTTAAGGCGTCTCACGACATTCGCCGCGTTCTCTTCGGGATCGCCGTTGCCGGACATGGTGAACAGCACCACGCCGCCGACAAGCGCGACCACTCCGGCCGCCGCGACGATCCAGTCCCAATGCGCGGCGAAGAAGCCGCCGCCGGAATTCCTGGAGATCATTCTTCCTCCTCCTTGTTTTCCTTTGCGTCTTCAGCACCCGCCGTCTCTCCGCCGGACGCCTGGGCGGCAGACCCGAAATCGTAAGTCAGGACGACGGCCTTGGCGAGGAACGGCTCCTCCTTGTCGGGATCGTTCACGACACCCTTGTCCGCCTCTGCGGCGGCATCCGTCGCGGCGGCATCGGCGCCGAACTCGGCCTGCTCTGCTCCGCGGCGCCTCCGCCGCGGACGGGAAGACTGCTGTTCCGCATCCGCGCCCCTCTTGTCGCCTTCGCCAAGGGCCTTGCCGATCATGTCGCTCTCGCGCGTGAAGTCGAGCGACTCGACGACGATGAAGCGCTGCGACGTCGCAAGCGCATTGACGACCTTGACGAGAGCGGCCGGCTTCGCACGGAAGTCGATTGCATATCTCTCCTCGGTATAGGCGGGCTTCGCCTCTTCGTCCGCCTTTTTCTTGCGTTTTTTCTTCTTCGTCTCCTTCGGCTGCTGCTCCGCGACCGTCGGCTGCTTTACGAGGGTCGGCTCGATGCGGACAAGCTCGACGATTCCACAAGCCTGCAACGTCTCCACCATCGTGCGGATGTCGGCCCACTGGCGCTGGAGCTGCGGGAGCTTCTCCTTTTCTGGCAGCTTGTCGCCCGTCACGAAGTCTGGGAATCCGAACGCGAAGTCTGGCTTCACGATCTTTCCATTGACGCCTCCGGGAAGTTCCGAGAGCGCACGCGCCTCGTCGACGAGCTTCTGCTTGAACGCCGCCTCGTTGACGTCGGTTGCAAGCGCGCGGTCGCCGGCGGACGCCGCGGAGACCGCCGCCTCCGTCCAGCCGGCAAGCGCGTCCCTGTTCTTGTTGACGGCCGCGACGCTTGAAGCGTCAGGGCTTATCGCCGCGCCAAGCAGCGATCGAACGGCGCTGGAGTCGCGTTCCGCATTTTCCGATGCCTCGGACTTCGCCGAATAGGCGCTGAAGGCGAGATATCCGAATGCAAGCGAGGCGACAAGCGCGACGCCGCCTATCGAAAGCATGACTATCTGGTTCTTGGACAGGTTCATCGCTCTTCTCCATTCCCGGACTTGAACTTGACGACGACGACGATTTGCTTGAGCGCTGCGTCCTTGCCGACATCGGTCATTGACTCGATCTTGACGGACGATACCGCCGGCGACGCCTTGAGCCGCGCTTCGATTATCTGCGCGGCGGTGGAGCCGCCGGTCTTGGTGCGCGAGACGAGCGTCTTGAGGTCGTCAGACCAGCCGCGCACCGTTACACGGTCGCCCTCCCACTTCTCGATCCACATTTCGTTGCCGAGGGCGGAGCGGATGGCCATGATCCTCACAGTTGCAAGCGTACGCCTGTTTAAAAGGCTCCTGATTGCGTCTGCCTTGGCCGCCTCGCGTTCCTCGTCGGCCACTGCGTCCTTGACTTTCGTCTCCACGGACCTGAGCCGCGACGCCTCTGCCGCGACCGCAGAGCTCTCTGCCTCGGCTTCTGCCGCGCCGCGGCGGGCGGCAAGCATGACGAGCACGAAAGCAGCGACAAACGCGACGGCGCCGATGGCGACGAACGGTATCTTCGCGACGTCTGCGCGCTCCTTTATGAGCGAAGGCGGCAGGAGGTTGATCGCGAACGTCGCAAGGCCGGCCGCATGGACGGCGAGGCCTACCGTCGCGGCAAGAACCATCGCGTCGGCCTCAAGGGCTTCTGCATCGACCTTGGGCCCGACGCCTACGACGTCGAACGGGTTAACGTACTCTACTTCAAGCTGCAGGCTTTCCGCGAAGAAGCGGTCGAGCTGCGGGAGAATCGCCGTGCCGCCCGTGACGAAGAGCTTGACGGGGACGCTGCCGCCCTGCTGGGAGCGGTAGAAGTTTATCGAGCGCGACACCTCGGCGTGGAGGCGCGTCATGACCGCGCGGCAGACCTTGGAGATGCGGTCGCGAGTCTCGTCCTCGTCCTCGACCACGCCGCCAAGCGCGACATACGCGGCCTCGCGCTTGTACGACTCGGCCTCCTCCATGGTGCAGCCGAGCGCAGTGGAAATCTCCTTCGTGATCGTGTTGCCGGCGACCGGGATGGAGCGGTTGTAGAGCTTGTCGCCGTCGGCGATGACGAGCGAAGTCGTCTTGGAGCCGATGTCGAGGACGACGCAGCACCCGGCGTCCGCCGCCCCCGAGTAGCGAAGCACGTTGGTAATGGCGATTGGCGAGACGTCGACAAGCTCGGGCGTGAACCCGGCGCCGCGAATGGCGGCGGCTATGTCCTCGACCTGATCGGTCTTTGCGGCGACGATCATGACGTTCTTCTCGCCGTTTTCGTTGTCGCCGAGAACCTGACGGTCGCATATCATCTCGTCAATCGGGAACGGAATGTTCTGCTCGATCTCGAAGCGGACCATCTGGTCGAACCTCTCGGCGCCGCCGGCTGCCGCAATGGACGCAAAACGCGGGAAGACCATCTGCCCGGAAATCGAGACTGCGACAGGCCCCGGCTTGATGCCCTTTTCGCGCACGATCTCGAGGAGCGCAGGCGAGAGGAGCGCGCCGGCGTTGCCCGCGTCGAGCGGAGCGGCGAGGGCGGCGATGCCGTAGTTGACGAGCGTCAGGCCGCCTTTCCCGCCTTCGTATTCGGCAAGCTTCACCGCGGAAGCGCCGATGTCTAATGTTAGATATCTCTTTGCCATAGCACTCCCTTACTGTGCCACCTGCTCGTAGTCGTTCGGGTTCACGAGAGCCCAGATCGTCTTGGAGCGGTCCATGAGCCCCTGGCGGCGCTCGATCATCGGCTTGCCGTCGGCCTGCTGCTTGTTCATGATGTCCTGGTTCTCCCACCACTTTGTATGCTTGACGATTCCATTGATCTCGCTCTCGCTGTCGCCCTGCAATATCTCGCCCTTCGCGTTGGTGATGACGAGGCCGATGGCCTTCGCCTCGCCAAAGCGCTCAAGGTAGGACGGGTGCAGGCACACGGACGCCGCGTGCGAACCCTGCGGGATGTTCTGGTAGGTGACGGACGTCGTAAAGTAGGAGTAGGGGGCGAGGCCTTCCTTGTTGCCCTTGTTCTCGGTCGCCGTCTTCGTCTCGAGAAGGACATGCCATGTGAAGGTGAGCTGGTCCTGCCACTTCACGAAGGTCGTGTACTTCGCCTCAAGGACGATCCAGTTCCTCGGCTTCGTGTAGCACTTGCCCACGATAGAGCCGCCCTGGAGCGATGGTGCCGGAAGAGTGGACTGGCGGCCGAGTTTCGGGAACTGGTCGAGCATGATCTTGGCTTCCTTGCCTGTCGTGGGCGCGTCATCGTCGGCGGCGGCAGGCTTCTTGCCCCTTGTGGGCGCCGCAATCACCATCGTAGCCGCAAGGGCCATCGCCGTCATCATCATAAGCTTCTTGTTCATCGTCTTGTTCCTTTCCGTTGATTTGAAATTGTTTAATTGCTTGATTGTTTGGATTGTTTGATTGCCTACGTCTTTCAATTCTTCGACTTTTCAACCCTCACAGCACTTTCATCTTTGGTAGGTCCTGGATGTCCACCAGTCCGACCACCCGGCCGGACCTGTCGCACACCGGCAGGTCGTCGATGCGCTTTCTCTCGAAAATCTTGAGGAGCTCCGCAGCATACGCGTCGTCGTATACGAAGAGCGGAGACTTGGTCATGTAGAGGGAGATAGGGTCGCTTAGGGGCGAATTAGAGTCGCTCAGGGTCTTGCCGACACTACCAGACTCTACACCGACGCTATTTGACCCTAACTTGCCCCTCTCGCTCATGATGCGGCGGAAGTCGCCGTCGGTGAAGATGCCGAGAAGCTTGTCGTCCGCATCTGCGACTACTGCGCTGCCGCCCTTCGAGTTCGTCATCGCCATCAGCGCGTCGAGCACAGTCGCCTCCGGACCGACCTTCGCGAGCCGCTCGCCCGAGCGCATGACGTCGGTCACCTTCATGACGAGCGCACGGCCGATCGCCCCCGCCGGGTGGTTCATCGCGTAGTCCTCGACCGGGAATTTCTGCGCGTCGATCATCACCATCGCGAGCGCATCGCCCATCGCCATCGTCGCCGTCGTCGAGTTCGTCGGCGCCATGCCGAACGGGCACGCCTCCTTGCCGCACGGAATCTCGATGTGGATGTCGCTCATCTGCGCAAGCGTTGAGTCGGGGCGGCCGGTCATCGAGATGACCTTTAGACCGTGGCGGCGGATCGCGGGTATCAAGTTGTTCACCTCGGCCGACTCGCCGGAGAAGCTAAGCGCGATAAGGACGTCCTTCGCGGAGACCATGCCGAGGTCGCCGTGCATCGCCTGCACGGGATTTAGGACAATCGAGCGCGTGCCAGTCGAGGAGAAGATGGCGCTCATCTTCTCGGCGACGTGAAGGTTCTTGCCAACGCCAGAGACGACGACAATGCCGCCGTCCGCGACCGTTTCGAGAATCAGCCGGACCGCCTTGACAAAAGATGCACCGAGAGAGTCGCGGGTCTTCTCGAGACCCTCGATCTCTACTGCGAAGACTTGCTTCGCGCGCTCGATCATCTTGTTGTCGGTCATCGCTTAAGTATAAAGTTCAAAGTGCAAAGTGCAATGATACTTTAAACTTTGAACTTTGAACTTTAAACTCCTTTCATTTAGTTGTCGACTGTAGCAATGTAACGCAAATAGTGCCCACGATGTCCTCGGCGGAGCAGCCGCGCGAAAGGTCGTTCATCGCCTTGGCAAGGCCCTGGAGGTTCGGCCCGATCGCATCGGCACCACCGATTCTCTGCGCGATCTTGTAGCCGATGTTGCCGGCGTTGAGGTCGGGGAAGATGAAGACATTCGCGTCGCCCTGCACGGCACCGTTCGGGTTCTTCTGCTTTCCGGTCGCGGGAACGATCGCCGCGTCGAACTGCATCTCGCCGTCCATCTTGATGCCTGCTTCCTCGAAGCGGGGTTTCGCGAGCTCGACGGCCTTCTGCACCTTCTCGACGAGCGGTCCGCCGGCCGAGCCCTTCGTGGAGAACGAGAGGTACGCAACGCGCGGCTCCTTGCCGGTGAGGTCGCGATACGTCTGCGCCGTAGCTAAGCCGATGTCGACGAGCTGTTCGGCCGTCGGGTCGGGAATGACGGCGCAGTCGCCGAACGCAAGCACTTCGTCGCCAGACGCCGTCGGGGTCTTGAGGTCGAGGATGAAGCAGCTCGACGCCGTCTTGACGCCCTTCTGGGTACCAAGCGTGTGGAACGCAGCCCTGAGCATGTCGCCCGTGGACGCGATTGAACCCGCAACAAGGCCGTTGACGCGGCCGAGCTTCACCATCATGCCGCCGAAGTAGATGCGCTTCGTGCGGAGCGTCTTCTGGGCTCCAGCGAGGTCGATGATCTTCTGCTTCTCGGCGGGCTTCTTCGATTCCTTGGCATTCCACGCCTCGAGGTACGCGGCCTCGAGTTCCGCATCGCCCAAAGTGTAGTCAATCGTCTTGATGCCACGGTCGGCGAGCTTGAGCCCGGCCTTCGCCTCGGCGTCGGCTATTTCCGCAGGAGTGCCAAGGACGATCGGCGTCGCGATCTTGCGGTCGACGCAAGCGCACGCGGCGGTTATGACTCTGGGGTCCATTCCCTCGGGCAGAACGACCGTTCCGTTCAGCTTCGAGGCCTTTTCAATTATGTTCTTGATTGCGTTCATTTTCCCAATACCTTTACTGTGTCACGGGCGATCATGAGCTCCTCGTTGGTCGGGATGACGACGACGGGGATCTTCGAGCCCTTCGCGCTGATGATCTTGACTTCGCCGCGGACCTGGTTGGCCTTCTTGTCAAGCTTGATGCCAAGCGCGCCGAGACGGTTTATGATCCTCTCGCGCACCTCCTTGGAGTTCTCGCCGATGCCGCCGGTCATGATGATCGCGTCAGCACCGCCGATGACGGTGTTGTACGCGCCGATGTAGAGCGCGACGCGGTAGGCGAGCATCTCGAGCGCGAGCTCGGCCGCCTTGTCGCCCTTGTCGGCCTTCGTGCAGATGTCGCGGCAGTCGCTCGACCCGGCAAGCGCGAGAAGCCCCGACTTTTTGTTGAGAAGCGTGTCCATTTCGGCCGGGGTCTTCTTCTCTGCCTCCATGATGGAGAGGACAGCCGCGGCGTCGATGTCGCCGCACCTTGTGCCCATCACCATTCCCGCGAGGGGCGTGAGGCCCATCGACGTATCGACGACTCCGCCGTTCTTGATTGCGGCGAGAGAGGAGCCGTTCCCGAGATGGCAGGTGACGAGGTTGACTTTGGAGAGCGGTTTCTTAAGGAACTTCGCCGCAGCCTGCGTGATGAACTTGTGCGAGGTGCCGTGGAAGCCGTACTTCCTAATTCCCATCTTCTTGTAGTACTTCGGATCGATCGCGTACATCCCCGCGCAGTCGGGCATCGTCGCGATGTGGAAGGCCGTGTCGAAGACGCCGACGTTCGGGACGCCCTTGAAGATCTTCTCGCACGCCTCGACGCCGCCGAGGTT
>CACZHC010000025.1 GCA_902780865.1 uncultured bacterium | reverse complement strand
TAGGTGCGAAGCAAATGCGATTCTACGGAGCGGTAGCGAGAGCCCTGCTGGTCGGAGTTAAATTCGGCGGCTTTGGCGAGAGATTGATCGGTAGAAGCTAAAAAATGGGTAAACCCCAGGCAATTGATTGATTGCCGATTCTGCGGTATAATATGCGCAATATGGCAAGTGGGCTTTCTCCAGTTGACTATGGCGTTGTAGCCGTCTTTTTCGCCGCGATGGTGGGGATTGGCGTCTACTATGGCCGCAAGTCCACTTCCTCTGCGCAGTTCTTCGGCAGCGACAAGACGGTTCCGTGGTGGCTTTCGGGCGTTTCGTTCTACATGAACAGCTTCTCGGCGCTTGCGTTCGTGATGTATTCTGCCCTCGCCTACAAGTTCGGCTGGGTGCCTGTGACGGTGAGCTGGCTTTCGGTTCCCGCGGTCCTCCTCGGAGCATGGTTTCTCGCCGTCCGCTGGCGGCGCGCGGCGCAGGGCAGCCCCATCGACTTCGTGGCGACTCGCTACACGCCGTCGATGTGTTCGACGCTGGCGGTCCTCGGGCTTCCCATGCAGCTTCTCGACAACGCCCTGAAGCTTCTCGCGATAGGGACGGTCGTAGGCGTCGGGATGGGCTTTCCGCTTTTCTGGGCCATCTGCCTGTCTGGACTCATCATCGTCCTCTACACTTTTCTCGGCGGGCTCAAGGCGACGCTTGCGTGCGACTTCATCCAGTTCTTCGTCATTCTCGCCGTGGTGTTCGCCCTCCCGCCGCTATGCCTTGGACGGCTTGCAGCGCTCGATGGCGGCTCATCGCTTGTGCACGGGCTTTCCGTGTTCCTCGACCGCGCGCCGGAGGGCTTCTTCTCGTTCACTGCCGGCAAGTACACGTGGATGTACATGCTCGTGTTTTTCTGCTGCGTCGGCTCGACGCTTTCAACCAACTGGTCGCTCGTCCAGCGCTACTACTCGACGCGCAGCGACCGCGACGCGAAGAAGATGGCGTATCTCGTCGCCGCGCTGCTGTTCCTCGGTCCGCCGCTCTTCTTCTTCCCCGCGATGGCGGCGCACGTCTTCCTGCCGGATCTGCCGGAGTCCGAGATGAACGGCGTCTACGCGATTCTCTGCCGCGAGGTCCTTCCGGCCGGTATGATGGGCCTCGTCGTCGCCGCGATGTTCTCCGCTACGATGAGCTCCCTCGCCGGGAATTTCAACGCCGCCGCCGCGGTCGCGGTGAACGAACTCTACCTTCGTTTCGCGAAGTCGCCGTCGCCGCGCGCGAAGATGGTCGCCGCCCGCGCCGCGACCGTGCTTGTCGGCGGTCTTGTGGTCGCATTGACGTTCGTCATGCAGTATGCCCAGGGCGCGGACGATCTCTTCAACCTTTCCAACAAGGTGTTCGGAGTGCTTCTCCCTCCGATCGCGCTGCCGATGCTCGGCGGGCTTCTCGTCCGCCGCCTCTCGCGCCGCGCGGGACTGGCTGGGCTTGTGGGCGGCGCGGTTTTCGGTCTTGTTGTATTTGCCGCTGGCGGTCGCTGGCCGTTCTTGAGGGAGATGGTCTGGTCATTTCCGCTTACTGCGGCCGCGACCGTTCTCTTCCTCGCGCTTGGTTCCTTGCTGCTTCGCGACGGAGAGTCTGGGCGCGCCGCAGTTGATGGATTTTTCGACAGATTGGAGGGAGAGAAATGACGAGACGGGAATTCATTGGCGCGAGCTGTGCCGGCGCGGCATCTTTTGCCGTCGGCGGATGTGCGGCGCTTGCGCGCGGCGGCCGCGCCAAGTTCTCGCTCGCGATGGCCGGCTTCACGCTCAACAGCTTCAGGACGGACGACGCGCTTGCCTTCTGCGAGGCCCACGGCTTTGCGCATCTTTGCGTGAAGAACTTCCATCTGCCGTTCGACGCGACGCCTGCTGACATCGCGGAGTTCCGCCGCAAATGCCGTGACCACGGCGTCGAGCCGTATGCCGTCGGCCCGATCTCCTTCAACTCGCCGGACGAGGCCCGCAGGCGCTTCGACTATGCGGCGGCGCTCGGCGTGCCGCTGATCGTCGGCGTTCCAGACAGGCAGGACGGCCCCAAATGGACGGATTGCCATAGCGACCGCGCAATGTGCGAACTCTGCTCGAGCCTTGCCGACGAATACAAGATGAAGTTTGCCATCCACAACCACGGGCGCAATCCAAAGACCGGCAACCCAAACCTCTATCCAGCCGTGCCCGAGACATTCGAGATCATCGGCGACCTTTCGCCGCGCATGGGCTTTTGCGTAGACTGGGCGTACACGTATGCGGACGGGCTCGACTGCGTCGAGATTGCGCGAAAGTACGCCTCGCGCATCTTTGACGGGCACGTTCGCTGCCTGTCCGACGCCAAGAACGGCTCGTCGGGAATAAACCCGGCGGGACGTGTCTTCGACTACGACGAGATATTCGCGGCACTCAGGGGAATCGGCTACGACGGTTGCCTCGGGCTTGAGCTTGCAAACGCGTTTCCCGACAATCCGCAGTGGATCGACGAGTCGCGCGACTACTTCAGGGGGTTGATGTGAAGGGGTGGGTAGATCTTCAGGTGAACGGCTATGCAGGCGTCGACTTCAATGCGCCTGGCCTGACCGTCGAAGCCGTGAAGTCCGTCACGGACAGGCTTGCCGCCGACGGCACCGAGGCGTTTCTGCCGACGCTCGTGACCGGCGACCCCGAGACGGTCGTCGCGACGATGCGCGTTGTCGTGGAGGCGCGGAAGCGCTATGCGGAGTGCGAGCGGGCGATTCTCGGGTTCTTCCTCGAGGGACCTTTCATCTCGCCCGAACCTGGCGCCGTCGGGACGCATCCGGTCGAATGGGTGCATGCGCCGGACCTCGCGCTTTTCGGGCGTTTCCAGGACGCGGCGGAAGGACTTGTCAGAATGGTCAACGTCGCGGCGGAGATTCCAGGCATGCCCGATTTCGTGCGTGCCGTGTCCGCGCAGGGCGTCGTCGTGTCGCTCGGGCACCAGCTCGCCACCTCGCCGGCGCAGCTCGAGCCCTGTCTCGCGGCGGGCGCGAAGGCGTTCACCCATCTCGGCAACGGCATCCCGAACACAGTCGGTCGGCACGATCAGATCGTGTTCTCGGCGCTCGTCGAGGACCGTGCGTCGGTGATGTTCATTCCCGACGGCCACCATCTCCCGGACACCATGCTGAAGCTCTATTGCCGCGCCGTGCCGCTCAGACGCCTTGTCGCCGTCTCGGACGCGCAGTATCCGGCCGGAATGCCGCCCGGGGAGTACGATGTCTGCGGCGCGCACGCACGGCTCGAGCCGAACGGGCTTCTCTGGAACCCTGCGCGCAACTGCCTCGTCGGCGCGACCACGCCGATGGCGAAGATGATGGTGCTCCTCGCCGAGCGCGTTGGGCTCTCTGGCGACGAACTCCGCGCGATAGGACACGACAACCCGCTTGAACTCATAGGAGGGATAAAATGAATATAGTGATCGGGAAAGACAAGCTTGACATGGCCCGACGTGCGGCTGATGCCGCCGCTGAAAAGATGCGCGAGGCGATAGCCGCCCGCGGCGAGGCTCGTATCATCGTGGCTACGGGCGCGAGCCAGTTCGAGTTTCTCGCGGCGCTCGTCGCGGAGCCGGGCATCGACTGGTCGAAGGTGACGGGATTCCACCTGGACGAGTACTTAGGCCTTCCCGTGGCGCACAAGGCGTCGTTCCGCGGCTACATGCGCGAGCGGCTCGTCTCGAAGACTCCGCAGCCGATGAAGGCGTTCGTTGAGGTCAACGGAGAGGCCGAGGACGTCGGCGCGGAGCTCGCGCGGCTCGAGGCGCTTGTGAGGGAGGCGCCTGTCGACGTCGCCTGCATCGGCATTGGCGAGAACGGGCACATCGCGTTCAACGATCCGCCTGCGGACTTTGACGCGAAGTCGGCCTACGCCGTGGTCGACCTCGACGAGAAGTGCCGCATGCAGCAAGTCGGCGAGGGCTGGTTCGCG
The DNA here is from genome assembly GCA_902780865.1 of uncultured bacterium. Taxonomy (GTDB): domain Bacteria; phylum Verrucomicrobiota; class Kiritimatiellia; order RFP12; family UBA1067; genus UBA1067. The sequence continues at coordinate 21,084 of CACZHC010000025.1, read as the reverse complement.
TCGCTTGACGACGTGCCGAGGCAGGCGTTCTCGATGACCGTGCCGCAGATCATGGCGGCGCGAGCCATTGTCTGCACGGTTCCTGATTCGCGCAAGGCCGACGCCGTCGCAGGTGCGGTGGACGGGCCTCTCACGAACATGTGCCCGGCGTCCATATTGCGCAGGCATCCTTGCTGCACGATGTTCCTCGACCCGCCTGCAGCCGCCAAAATCGCAAAGTCGGGGGACGGCAGATGAAAATAAGCAGGCGTGATTTCGTCAAGACGTCAGCCGGGGCTTTCGCCGCGGTATCTGCGTTTCGCGGCGCATTTGCCGCGCCGTCGGAGAGGGTTCGGCTTGCAATAGTCGGATGCCACGCGAAAGGGCGCGGAGTCTGCGTGATGCGCGCGGCGCTAAAGGTCCCAGGTGTCGAGATCGCATGGGTGTGCGACGTCGACTCGCGAGCGCGCGATTTCGCCGCGGCAGAGGTGGAGAGGCTTTCGGGCCTCGCGCCGCGGAAGGAAAAGGATTTGCGCAGGGTCCTCGAGGATCCAATGCTCGACGGCGTCATACTGGAGACGCCGGACCACTGGCATGCCTATGGCGCGGTGCTCGCGATGCAGGCGGGCAAGCATGTCTATGTCGAGAAGCCGTGCTGCTTCTGCCCGCGCGAGGGCGAGATCCTCGTCGATACGTGGAAGCGGACCGGGAAGGTGCTGCAGGTAGGTTCGCAGAGGCGATCGTCGTCCAACTATCGCGCCGCGTTTGCCTGGCTTGCGGAGAACGGGAATCCCGTCGGGGAACTGCGCTTTGCAAAGTGCTGGTATGCGACTGACCGCGCGGCGATCGGCCGCGGCAGGGTCGTGCCGGTCCCCGAATGGCTTGACTGGGACCTTTGGCAAGGTCCTGCGCCGCGCGTTGCCTACCGCGACAACGTCGTCCACTACAACTGGCACTGGTTTCGCCGGTGGGGCACGGCCGAGACCGGCAACAACGCGCCGCACTTCGCCGATGTCGCGCGCTGGGCGCTTGGGGGCAAGTTCCCCGAGCGCGTCACGACGGCTGGCGGGCTTGTGTTTCCGAAGGACGACGACTATGAATGGCCCGACACGTACAGCATGTCGTTCGAATATCCCGGCGGGAAATTCGCGACCTTTGAGCTTGTGAGCCACCTTCGTGCGAGGACGTTCAAGAACGCCGGTTCCGGAGCGATCGTCTACGGCGACAGGGGGTCGGTGTATTTCGGCCCTTACGACGACGTTAGCGTGCTGGACGACAAAGGAGCGGAGATAAAGCGCTGGGACAAGGATTCTGCCGCGAAGACTGGCAGTCTCACCGATCCAACAACAAGCCTCGACATCCTCCACATGTCCGATTTCGTCGCGTGCATCCGCTCTGGAAGCCAGAAGACGGCGGCCCCTGCGGACGAGGGCTACATGTCGAGCTACATGCCGATCGCCGCAAATATCTCGCTCGACCTGCACGAGTCGATCAGGACGGATCCGGAAACCGGCCGCCCGGTCGGCAACAAGGCGGCGGAGGCGCTGTGGCGGCGGGAATACGAGAAGGGCTGGAATGCGTTTGAGGCATAGGAGATGTGCGCTATGGAGAAAAATCAAGTGAACAAAGAGAAAATGACCGGGAAGCGGCTGCTGTCGCTCGATGCCCTCAGGGGCTTTGACATGTTCTTCATCACGGGAGGGGCTGCTGCCATTTCCGGAGTCTGCGCGGCGCTTTGCTGCCAGGATGGCTGGCTTGCGGCGCAGATGAAGCACGTCGAATGGACTGGGCTCGCGCAGCACGACACGATCTTTCCGCTCTTCCTTTTCCTCGCCGGCGTCTCGTGGCCGTTCTCCCTCGGCTCTCAGCTCGACCGCGGACGCTCTGTCTGGCGCATCCAGGCGAAGATCGCGCTCCGCACGGCGATACTGTTTCTATTGGGGTTCTCGTTCGGCGGCGTGCTCCAGTTCAAGCCGGACTTCCGCCTTATGGGCGTCCTCCAGTACATCGGGCTTTCCTGGGGGGTCGCGGCGACGGCATGGCTGCACATCAGGCGCAAGGGCGTTCTTGCCGCCTTGGCGGCGGTCCTGCTCGTCGGCTACTACGCGCTTCTCCATTTCTGCCTGGCGCCTGGGGCGCCGGAAGGCGCGTGGTCGTATTCGGTGGAGGGCAACATCGTCTCGTGGATCGACAAGGCGGTGTACGGTTCGCACATGGTCGCCGGCTGGGGCTATGAGCCGGAGTCGTTCTTCGCGCTTCCGACAGGGATCGCGCTCGCTCTCATGGGCATGTTTGCCGGATCGCTCCTAAGGCGCGACGACACGCAGTGCACACGCCGCAAGTGCGGGATTCTCGCGGCGTTCGCCGTGGCGAGCGGGGTCTCCGCGTGCGTCTCGGTCCTCGTTCTCGGCGATCCGATCGTGAAGAAGCTGTGGACTGTTTCGTTCGTGCTTTCGGCGGCGTCCTATTCGCTTTTCATGCTTGCGCTTTTCGTGTTCGTCGTCGATGTCCTCGGCTTGCGGCGCTGGACGGTCGCGTTCGATCCTGTCGGCAAGAACTCGATACTTGCCTACATGCTGATGATGACGGGCGTCATGAGCGTCCTGCAGAAGTGGCTTTTCTCTGGGCTCTGCGGCTATGTCGGCGCATGGAGCGGTGCGCTTGCAGGTCTCACGTCCTATCTTGTCACATGGTCGATACTCTGGTATCTCGGCCGCAGGGGGGTGTTCCTAAAGGTATGAAAACCATGATTAACAAAACGCTGTCCTCTTTGTTGCCGCTTGCCGCGCTTGGCCTCGCCGTTGTCGCTTCGCCATGCGTCCACGCGGAGGAAAGCTCGCCTGTGATGCTGTCGCTCCTGAACCCGGTGCAGTGGCCGTCGTCGCAAAGCGACGTCGGCGGATTCCGGCTGTCGCTTCTCTACGGGCAGTGCGACGACTTCGCAGGTCTCGACATCGGGCTTGTCGGCTGCGCGACCGGCGATTTCAACGGACTTTCGATAGGCGGCGTGAACATTGTCTCGCGCCGGCTCGTCGGCCTTCAGGTGGGGGTCGTCAACTGGAATTCGAACGGAGACGAGTCCTCGGCTCGTCGCTCGATAGGCGTCCAGTACGGTCTCCTGAACTATGCCGATTCGTTTCTCGGGCTTCAGGACGCCTGGATAAACATTTCGAGCGGGAACATGTCGGGGCTTCAGTATGGCTTCCTGAACTGCGCCGCGGACGTGCACGGCGTACAGTGCGGAGCATTGCTCGTCGCCGGCGTCAACATTGCCTCCGGTTCCGTCAGCGGCTGTCAGATCGGCATAGTGAACTATGCGGGGAGAATGGAGTCCGGCTTGCAGATAGGGATTGTAAACGTCATCGCCCGTGGCGGATTCTTCCCGGTCCTGCCGATTCTAAACGGCAGCTTCTGATTGGCGGTTGTGATATAATATCCACATGAGAATGAAACACCTCGTACTGTTGCTGCCTCTCGTCGCGGCGGGTTGCGCGACCGGATCTCTTGCGAATGCGCCTGTCGTCCACGCGCGCTATTCCCAAAAAGGACCGTACAACCTCGACATGTTCGGACCTCACGGCGTGTTCGTTTCCGTCACAAACGGAATCGTAGACGCGGAGACACGGCCGCCCGCAGACGACGACGACCTGAGCTTTTGGTTCAGCTGCACCTACGACGACGCCGGGCTCGCGGTCAAGGTGACTGTCCTTGACGACGATGCTCGCCGTGCCGACACCTGTCCTTCCAACGCGGTTTCGTGCGCCGCATGGGACGACGATGCAGTCGAGATCTTCGTCGATGCCGAGTTTGCGCGCTTGCCAGACAGCCGTGCGGACGGCGGCGTTCATTTGAGGCACGGCGGAGAGTTCGCTCTTGTCGCCAATGGCGCAGCAAACAGCGACTACTCCGGCTACCCGAACACGTTCTTCCGCGTCGACCGGAGGCATTTCGCCGAGAAGGGGACGGCGGAATTGGCGGGCATGGCCAATTCGACCAACGTCTGGTGGTCGGGTTGCGCGATGCCGTTCACATTCGGAACGGGAATCCAGGACGAATCTTCCAAGCTCACTCTCTACACCTTCTACATCCCCTGGACCGCGATGGGCAGGACGTCCCGACCCGACCGCATCGGCTTCAACATCAGCGTGCAGGACGACGACGCCGGCGGCCGTCGCGACCACACGCTTTACTGGACCGGCGACCCGAAGCGGCCCTATGCGAACGAAAGCGCCTTTGGCATCCTCGTCTTCGACCCGTAGAATGTGCGGATTTGCCCCGACGCGCAGGTTGTGGTATAATTCACGCCATGAAGAAAATTTCCGTAATGCTGTCCGCGGCGCTTGCCGCATCCGTAGTCTTCGCAAACGCCTGGGACGGAGTGCTCATCAAGGGGCGCACCGACAAGGACAATCCGGTGGGGTACAAGTCCGGCGAGCCGATCGTGTTCACGCTCGTCGCGTCCGAGGTCCCCGCCGAGCTCGAGAATGCCGGCTACATGGTCGACTGGAAGCGCACCGGCGACGACGGCAAGGTAGAGTCCGGCAAGGTGCCGTTCAAGTCGGGCGAACTCTGCAAGGTGACGACGAAGCACAGCGTCCCCGGCTTTGTGCGGCTTGAGGCGTATGTCGTCGATGCCAACGGCAAGAGGGTCATGCGCGACAAGACCGCACCCGGGGCTCCCAACTGGCAGAGCTACCTGAAGGAAGTGTTCTTCGACGGCGGCGCTGGCGTTGACGTCGACAAGATCGGCCGGTTCACGCCCGAGCCGAAGGACTTCGACGCGTGGTGGGACAAGCAGCGGAAGCTTCTCGCGTCCGTTCCCCTCAAGGCGACGCGCAAGGAAGTGAAGACCGTTCAGGGCGTAAAGATCTACGAGCTCTACGTCGACTGCTACGGGCCGCGTCCCGTCTCTGGCTACCTTTTCATCCCCGAAGGAGCCGCGCCGAAGAGCTGCAGGGCGCGCTGCGGTTTCCAGGGCTACGGGTTCTACAAGCAGGGGTGCCCCGAGTGGGCTGCTTGGACTTGCAAGTCGCGCAACGAGATATTCCTCGAGATCAACGCCCACGGCTACGAGCTTGGCCGCGAGCAGGCGTACTACGACGAGTTCGGCAAGGGCATCCACCCCGAGGGCTACTCGTACGCCTTCTCGCCCGAAGAGAACGCAAAGCCCGAGACAGCCTATTTCCGCTTCATGGCGCTTCGCGTCATGCGCGCGCTCGAGTACGTGAAGTCGCTTCCGGAGTGGAACGGCAAGGATCTCGTAGCCGAAGGCGGGAGCCAAGGCGGCCTCCAGACGGTCTGGGCCGCGGGGCTCGATCCCGACGTGTCGCTCGCGCGTCCGTCGATTGCCTGGGGGTGCAACTTCTCCGCGACGGAACCGGGAGGCCGTCTCCACGGCGGCTGGTTCGTCAAGTACGCGCCGGGGCTTGAATATTACGATACAGTCTCGCACATCGCCCGCGCCAAGTGCCCGGTCGAGATTCCGCGCGCGGGTCTTGGCGACTACGTCTGCCCGCCGTCTGGTCAGGCTGCGCTTTTCAATGCGATCAAGACGCCGAAGTCGATACTGTGGGTCCAGGGCTCGCAGCACGGTCTCGTTCCGCCGCAGCCGAACCAGACCTATCGCGTCGGCGACTTCGATCCCACTGGCGGCGAGTCGAAGTCCAAGAGCGCTTCCTCGGACGTGAAGTAGGATCAACGCTTCGCTATAGCAGTGTTCCTCGCCGGAAGGCCTGGGGGCCAAAATTATGGTATAATTCTTTTTCTATGGCGAAGCGGGAGAACTATGACGCCGCAAAAAAGCTTATTGCGGGCGCGAAACGGATTCTTATTTCGGGGCACCTGAGCCCCGACGGGGATTCGCTCGGCTCGATGATCGCGCTCGCACGGCTTTTGAGAAGCGCGGGGAGGGACGCATGGGCGACCGCCGACCTCAATGCGCTCGGGAAGCCCGGCTTCCTCGAGGGAGCGTCAGACCTAATCCCGATTAGGAAGCTCAAGTCTGCGCGCAGGCGTCTTGGTGGCGCGTTCGATCTCTTCATCGCCGTGGACTGCAGCTCGTTTAGCCGCATGCCGCCAGAAGTCGAGCCGGTCGCGAAGGACCTGAAGTGCATCTGCATCGACCACCACGTCACGAACGACGGCTCTTTTGGCGACGTGCAGATCGTAGACCCTGCGGCGTCGAGCGCGGGCGAGATTGTCTGGCGTTTCGCGAAGTGGATGGAGTGGAAGCTCGACCGCGCCTCCGCCGAAGCGCTCTGGGTTGCGATGATTACGGACTCGGGCCGCTTCGCATACGACTCGACGAGCCAGCGCACACTGCGCGCTGCGGGCGATCTTCTCAAGTATGGCGTTCGCACGGCGTTCATCAATGATGTCATATACGGCACGTTCACGCGCAAGGCGATAGAGCTCAAGCGCATTGCGTGGCGCTCCCTCCACATCTGGAAGAACAGGAAGGTCGCCGAGGTTACGCTCACGCGCGACGACTTCCGCGAGGTGCGCGGCACGAAGGCCGAGGCCGAGGACATAATCGAGATTCCGCGCTCAGTTGCGCGGAACGAGATAGCCCTCTTCTTCTACCAGATCCCCGACCGCACGAAGGAGGTCCGCTGCTCGATAAGGACGCGCGGCGACTGGGACGCGACCGTCCTCGCCGCGAAGTTCGGCGGCGGCGGGCACCGCAAGGCGGCGGGCTGCACGATAAAGGCGTCGATGGGCGCGGCAAAGCGGCAGATGCGCGCGGCCGTGAAGGAACTTCTGAAGAGCGCTTGCCGCAAGACAATGCGCATCCCCGCGGGAATCGTATGACGAATAGCGGCAAAGCCATTGTGCTTACAGACGGAAAGGCCGGCCACGAAAACCAGTCAAAGGCGTTCGCGCGAGCTCTCGGTTTCGACTACCAGCTTGTGCCGGTGAAATTCAAGTCGCCGTTCCACAAGATGCTTAGCTATCTCTTCGACAGGCTTGGCATAAGGACTGTGGGGCTTCTGCAGGGGCTGGAAGTTTTTAACGCAGAGACGCAGAGACGCAGAGAAAAAGGGGCGCGAGAGTCTTCCCAACCAGGTACGGTCGTTATAGGAACGGGCTCCGGCACTTTCTACGCCGCGAAGTCGCTTGCGAGGAAGATTCCTGGCGCGAAGTGCGGCGTAGTTCTCTATCCTCGCGGCTACGATCTCGGCTCCTTCGACTGCATACTCGCGCCGTCGTTCGACAATCCGGCGAAGCTTCCCAATGTCGTCGAGATTCCTGCGAACCTCGTCGCGAACGACGCTGATTTTTACGAGAAGGGCGTCGCCGCGTTCAAAGAGCGCTATCATGGCGCGACAGACAACGTCGTCGGCGTAATTGTCGGCGGTCCGAACAAGTGTTCGACGATGACGGTCGAATGGATGAAGACGCGGCTTGACGAGATATTCGTGGCGAACAAGGGCGCCGAGCTCTGCGTCACGACCTCCCGCCGCACGCCTGCCGATGTCGAGGCGCTCGTCGATTCCTATCCGTGGGCATACAAGCTCATCTACTCAAAGGACCATTTCAATCCAATTCCGGCGTTTGTGCAGCTTGCGAAGCGGCTCTACGTTACCGCCGAATCCACGGGCATGCTTTCCGAGGCGTGTACCTTTGGCTCTGCCGAGGTCGTGGCGCTCGACAACCTTAAGCCCGGTCCCCACAAGTTCCGCCGCTTTGTCGAGAACCTCCGCGCCGCCGGATACGTCGACGGCTGCCGCAAAGTCGACCTCTCCGCCGAGTTCTCCCGCGCAAGGGCGCTGATGGGCGACCCTCAGGCCCATTGACTTATACAACGGGATGGAGTAAAATACCAGTGTAATCTCAAGATGGGTGCATGCCGTGCCGATATTGAGGCTGCAAAGTAAAAAAGTGCCCAAATGTGGCTGTGCCCATGACAATAAGAATTTTGAGCGGTTAAATTTGCCGCATAAACAAACAAAAACGCAAAACAAAGGAGAATAAAATGGGTCTGTTCGATAGAATAAAAACGACGGCGTCCGGGGTTGGCGCTTCGATAGCAAAAGGCGCTGGGCAAATCACCGGGAAGGCGACAGTTGAGGCCAAGGAATCCGCTAAGATCGCGGCTGTCAAAGCCGACATTGCCTCTGTCCAGGCGGAAATAGATACTGGATACGTTCAGATCGGCAAGGCATATGTGGACGCCTGCATCGCCGGCAAGGAAGTTACCGACATTGGGTGCGGAGCTACGCTAAAGATGATGGAGCCAAAACTCGAGAAAAAGATGGAACTCGAGAAGGAACTCATTGAACTTGAAAAGGCGCTTGCGGATTCCCAGGTTATGCAGGAGCGTTCTCTTGTTCAAGCTGAGGTCGATGAAATCAAGGCGAAGCTCGACAAGGCGAAGGCCATGGGGGCAATCACCGATGCGGACTACAGCGCAAGGCTTGCGCAGGCGAACAAGAAGCTCGAACATTTCGACGATATCCGCATGCTCAAGAAGCAGAAGGACCTTGGACTGCTGACAGCTGCCGAGTTTGACGCGAAGGTCAACGAGCTGCTCAAGTAGCGATGGCCGACTACCTAACACGAACGCTTTCTCGCGCGCTCAATCAACTGTTGCTCCTGTTCGGCGGAATGCTGGCTCTGGCATTTTTGCTGTGCGTGGTTGCGGGGGCGATCAGAGGAGTGGGGGCGTCCGTGTTGGGGCGCGGCTATTACTACATAGTAGCGCCCGGCGTAGTGTGCCATGAGACGGGTCACGCGCTCGGCTGCTTGATGACGGGAACCAAGATTCTCCACTTCGAGCCATTCAAACCAAACGGTGATCAACTTGGACATGTAGTTATAGAAAGAAAGGTCGGCAATCCTCTGTGGCGAGCTGGTGAATTTCTGATTGGAATTGGGCCGATCTGGTTCGGTTGCTTGATGATATGGCTCATCACCAGATTTTTTGCGAAGAGTTGTTCGCTGCCTGATTTTGACACGCTTTTCCCATTGGAACCTATGCCGTCATCCTGGGCGTATTGGCGGCGGACTGTCAAGGCGGCGTGGCTCATGTTTAAAGAGGCGTTTAAAGTCTGGAAGTGGCGCTCCACCCTGAATGTAGTGTATCTGTACCTAATTTTTTGCATTGCATCAGAGATGGGGTTGAGTTATGAAGATCTTTCAGGAATGTGGATGGGTTTTGTATGCATCTGCAGTATTCTTGTTGTGCTGAACATTGTCCCGGCGGTGGGGATTGCCATCAGCGGATGGACGTATCGTTTTTGCAGGAAGTTGTTCCCTATACATGCTTTGATGCTTTTTGTTCTTATGGTGGACTGCCTGTTTGTGATTTTTTTCGCGTGGCCAGTAAAGTTCTTGTTTTTGTGATAAAAGCAAGTGGGAAATCCCTATATTTGTCTGTCAGATTTACGCGGCGGTGCTCCCTTACAGAATATACAGGACATTAAGGAGGGTGCGCTATGAAAAACATAACTCTTGCAATTTGCCTCGCTGCGGCAGCCGTCGGGTATGCCGAGTCGACGACTACCTACCGTGATGGCTCGGGGCGGGTAATCTCTACGACCGTTGTCGATCGGAACGGAAAGACGACGTATCGTGACGGACAGGGCAGGATCCAAGGCTCGCAGACGACCGATCGCAGCGGGAAGACCACATATCGTGATGCGCTCGGACGCGTGCAAGGTTCGCAGACGACCGACAGCCGAGGTAAGACCACTTACCGCGATGCCTCCGGGCGCGTGCAGGGGACCGTCACTACTGATTCTAGCGGAAAGACGACATATCGCGACGGACAGGGCAGGATTCAGGGCTCGCAGACGACCGACCGCAGCGGGAAGACGACGTATCGCGACGCGCTTGGACGCGTGCAGGGGTCGCAGACTACCGACAGCAGGGGAAAGACCACCTACCGCGACGCGTCAGGACGCGTCCAGGGGACGGTCACGACGGACTCCAGCGGAAAGACGACATATCGTGATGGGATGGGGCGCGTCCAAGGCTCGCAAACGACCGATCGCAGCGGGAAGACCACCTATCGAGATGCACAAGGCCGTGTCATCTGGACAAAAACGGTAAAGTGAGCCTAAAGGGGTCTGCTGCAGTAAACTGCCACAGTGTCGGGAGTTTATGATATACTGCCCGATATGAGACGTATTAACTGGAGACTGCTGCGGAGTGTCGTCGCCCTAAGCCTGCCGACTTTCGTGGTCGTTGCGCTTGGCGTACGATTCCTCGTCGAAGATGTCCCCGTGATAGTGCGTGACGAAAAGGCCCGCGTTCTTTCCTCGACAGAGCATGCGGCCAAGGCGATGCGCGAAGAACCGCTTTTGGCTGATTTTGTCTGGGAGCGTGGTCGCGGCATTATTCGGGGCACGGCGCAGTTTGGCGACTATCCGGCAGACATGTCGTGGAAGGACTGGAACCCGGAAAGCGGCACGAAGCGTCGCGACATGTGGGGCTGGCGTTCGTTCGACGGCGGACGCCTTGTCTGGGCCCGCGGCGTCGGCGAGAAGGACGGCGAGACGGTGTATGTGCGCTGGACCGATATCGAAGAGCGCGACTACGAGTTCATGTTCTATCTTTTCGGCCCGATGTTTCTGATTGTCCTTGTCGGCATCACCTTCCTCGGAGCGAGGTTCTTTGTCGACTATGTGCGTTCGCGCGACGACTTTCTCGCGGCGACTGCGCATGACCTCACGACGCCGCTCGTCGGCATGCGCTATTCCATAGGGCGGAACGACGATGAGGCGAAGGTTCTCAACGAGCGGATGATCCGCCTCGTCGCCAACATCAAGGACTTCCTTCGGCTCGGCGGGAAGCGCCCCAAGCCGCAACGAGACGAAGTTGACCTCGTAAAGTGCTACAAAGAGGCGTATGCGCTCTTCCGCGAGGACGTCCGCGATCTCACGGACGGGTCGGATATTCCCGTCGATATGGGGACAGACCCCACGGAACCCTTGAAAAACGACGCTTTCGCGGGGCCTGTCCCCAACTTTGTGGCGGTGGGGGATGAAACGCTCGTCATCCAGATCCTCTGGAACCTGATCGGCAACGACCTCAAGTATGCGCTTCCGTTCGGCCCCGTCCGCGTTAGGATTTTCCGCGAACGGGGCTTTGTCTGCGTCGAGTTTGCAGACGAGGGCAAGGGCATGTCGCCGCGCGAGATGCGCCGCGCCTTTGACCGCTACTACCGCGCCAAGACCGTCCTCGAATCTGGTAAGGGCGGCTTCGGCATCGGGCTTTGCACCGCCCGCGAGTTTGCGCGTTCGATGGGCGGCGATCTCTCCGTCCGGGCGAATAGCCCCCACGGATGCGTTTTCAATCTGTCGCTCCCGGCGGCGAAGGAGGGCAATGAAGCGGTATCTTGAGATACTGCGGCTTGTCTGGCCGCTCGCGCTCGGCATGGTCAACAACGCGATCATGCAGTTTGTCGACGGAGTCTTCCTCGCACGCGAGTCGCTTGAGAGCCTGGAGGCGTCGCTCCCCGCGTCGATGCTTGCGATACTCGTGATGGGATTCTTCCAGTCGGTCGTCGCGTATTCTGGGACTTTTGTCGCGCAGTACCACGGCGCGGGCGATTCGCGCGGCATTAGGATGAGCTACCGCGCAGGGCTTGTCATAACGCTCGCGGCCGGCATTCTCGCGATCGCGGTAATTCCGCTCGGGCTTATGGTCGCCCCGTTCATGTCGGAAAATCCGGCTGTCGTCGCGCGCGCGTCCTCGTACTACGCCATCGTTTCGGTCGGGGCGATTGCGCTCTGCGGCCAGATGGCGGCTTCGTCGTACTTCACAGGACGAGGGAAGACGCGTCTTGTCTTCTGGGTGAACGTCCTCGGCAATGCCGTCAATATCGCGCTCGATCCGATCCTGATCTTCGGGCTTTGCGGCTGCCATCGTCTCGGCATGGCCGGTGCCGCATACGCGACGGTCGCGGCGATGTTTGTCCAGTGGGGCGTTCTCGCGTGGTGCGCCGAGCGCGACCTCAGACGGCTTCGCGGCGGCGGCGCGGCAGATGTGCCGCGCCTCTGGCCGCTCGTCGGGAAGGTGCTTCGCTATGGCGTTCCCAGCGGCGCGTATTCGGCTCTCAACATCCTCTCTTTCACGATCTTTGTCTTCGTAACCGGTCGCATAGGCGATCAGGAGTTCGCTGTCTCGAACGCCTGTTTCAAGGTTAACTACTTCCTCTTTGCGCCGATGGAGGGCTTTTCGATATGCGCTGCCACTCTCGTCGGACAGGCCCAGGGGCGCGGCGATTCCGCCGCGGCGCACCGCGATGCGATGAGGACGCTGTTCCTCGGGCTTTCGCTCGTCGCCGTCCTTTCGGCCCTCGCCGTCGTCTTCTACCGGCCGATCCTCTCGCTCTTCGCCTCCCCCGGCGTGCAGCTCTCGACGTTCTACGCCCTCGGCTTCTGGCTCTTTTTGCTGATGGCCGCGTGGCAGGTGTTCGACGCGACGGACGTCATCGTATCTGGCGCGCTAAAGGGCGCTGGCGACACGCATTTCGTCATGTGGTGGATGACTTTCTGCGCTTTCGGGCTTTGGCTGCCGCTCGTCTGGGTTGTCGCGAAATGGCACAACACGATGACGGCGCTCTGGGGGACGATGGTCGTTTACGTCGTCGTCATCTGTGCAGGAACGCTCGTAAGATGGTATAATGGTGGCTGGAAGAGGATAAAGCTCGTATGAAATTCGAAGTCGCATACAGAACCGCCGACGGCAAGATGGCCGAGACGACTATTGAAGTCGCCGATCGCAATGCGGTGTATTCGGAATTGCGCCGACAAGGCATAACGCCTATCTCGCTTCACGAGGCGGGGACGAAGAAGAGCGGTAAGTTTGCTGCGTCCGGACCTGCGGTTGGCGTTGCCAAGATTGTCTTTATGTTCGCGCTCCTTGCGCTTGCGGCGTTTGCCGTCTGGTACTTTGTCCTCGCAGACGAGGGGACGAAGCGCCACCTGAGAAATCTCGCGACGCCGTCGACAAAAGTCGACATGCGCAACCACGGTCCTGACGCCCCGCGCAAGGGTACGGGCGCCGTAAGCGTAAAGATATCGGAATGAGTTTGCAATGCTTGCGGAACTGACAAGGCTCTACGACGAATACGTCGACGGTTACAGGAACCCGGACAGGTCCCTGCCGAGCATGATGCGCCTCAAACGTATCCATACCGGCTTTGTCGTCAAGAACGCGGAGTTAATCGCCGACGGCGAGGGTTTTGACGCAGAGACGCGCGAGGCCGCTCTTGCCGCGGCTCTTCTCCACGACACCGGGCGCTATGAGCAGATAAAGGTCTACAACACCTTCCGTGACTCAGATTCCGTCGACCACGCTGTTTTTTCCCACGACATCGTGAAGGAGAAGGGCTGGCTCGATGCGCTTGTTCCCGATGCCCAAAAGCGCGATGCGATTTTAAACGCCGTCCTCTACCACAACAGGCGCGACATCCCCGAAGGGCTCGACAAGCTCACCGAGGCCTGTTCGCACACGGTGCGCGACGCCGACAAACTCGACATCTTCCGCGTCCTCGAAGACCAGGTGGAGCACACCGACTGGAAGGGCGATTCCCGCGCGTTCTGGAACCTCGCTGTCAGCGCCCCGCCAAACCCCGTCGTGGTCGACTGCATAGAGAAGCTGATACCCGTCGCCTACCAGGACATAAAGTCGCTTGCCGACTTCGTCTTGATCCAGGTCGGTTGGATGATCTCTGGGCTTCACTACCAGACTTCGCGGCGAATCTGCCGCGATCGCGATCACCTCGAGTTCCGCCGCAAATTCCTACACCAGCTGACGGACGATCCGTCAATAGACAGGCTCTGCGACCTCGCATGTTCTGCTCTCTCATAGTCGCCGCCGCAGTCATAACTGCACAGCCGCTCGTGGACGAAGACGTCCTCGAGCCGAGCGTGCAGAATGAAGTCGACCACGCGATTTCGCTCGCGTCCACGAACGAAGTGACGCTTACTTGCGCGGCGGTCGCGTTTGCCGAACTGTACGCGACGAACGGCATGAGCACGACGAGCCGTGCAGTGTCGCTCGTTTCGACGCAGAAGGGCGGGAAGTGGTTTCACGATGGCGCGGATGTTACGCCCGTCGCCGTCCGCATGCTCGTCGCCGCGTCGGGATGTCCTTTAATCGGGCCGAAGCCGTCGCTGACTGCCGCCGAAGTGTGGCGACTTGCGGAGAAGGATCGCCTCTCTTTCATGGAGGCAGCGCTTAAGGCTGAGAAGCTTGGCTTTTTCGCGCAGGGCGGGTCGCGGCCATTCAACGAGGAATGAGCGATGAAGTTTGTCGTGACAGCTGGCCCGACGCGCGAATATCTCGATCCGGTGAGGTTCCTCTCGAATCCGTCGACCGGCAAGATGGGCTTCGCCGTCGCGCGCGCCGCTGCGATGCGCGGACATGAAGTCGCCCTCGTGGCCGGCCCTGTCACGCTCAAGACGCCGAAGGGCGTCAGGCGCATCGACGTGACGAGCGCACGCGAGATGCTCGCCGCCGTCGAGCGCGAACTGTCGCGGCAGGCACCAGGCGCAGTTTTCGTCTCCACTGCGGCGGTCGCGGACTGGCGGCCCGCGAAGTGCGCGGCGAGAAAGCTCAAGAAGGGGCAAATGTCCGATACGCTCAAGCTCGTCCGCAATCCCGATATTTTGAAGACCGTCGCTCGCCGCGCCAAGCACCAGGCGCCAGCGCGCGCAAGCACCGTCTTCGTTGGCTTCGCAGCAGAGACAAACGACGTCATCGCGGAGGCGCGGCGCAAGTGCCGCGAGAAGAACCTCGACATGATCGTCGCGAACGACGTGACGGAGAAGGGCTCTGGCTTTGGCGTAGACACCAATCGCGTGACTTTTGTGAGGAAAGACGGCTCAGTCGAGCGTCTGCCGCTTATGACCAAGCTCGCCGTTGCTCGGCGGATCGTGAGGGAATGTGAAGACCTTCGTCCTTAACGGCTGGTCTGCGAGCGAGCAGGCGTGGGATCTTTGCGCGTTTCCGCGCGACCGCGTCTTCTCGTACGTCGAGCAGCTGGAAGGACTTCCCGAAAAGGCGGTCGAGGCAGAGGACGAAGTCGTTCTCGTAGGGTGGTCAATGGGCGGAAGCGCCGCGCTTCGCCTTGCCGTGTCGTATCCCGAGAAGATAAAGGGGCTCGTGCTTGTCGCTGCGACGGCGAGAATGATGAAGGACGACGGCTGGGCGGGAATGTCTGAGAGGCGTCTTGCCGCGCTTGAGGTAGGGCTCAAGATGACCCATGGTGAAGGGTTCTTCGGAATCCCAGACGGCAAACCGAATCCGTACATGCTCGACGAGGAGAGGAATCTCGCCCGAGGGCTCGGCTACTTGCGCGAGACAGATCTCCGCGCCGCGCTTGAGGAACTAAAGTTGTCGGGGCGGCTCAAGTGCCCTATCGCGATATTCCAGAGCGAGCGCGACGGAATCGTCCGCGCCGAAAACGCCGCGTACCTCAAGGCGATATTCCCGCAGGCGTCGGTGACGATGGTCCCTGGTTCGGAACACGCCTTGCCGATCATTATTCCCGAGGCGATTGATGCCGCCGTTTCAGCTGTTTTGAAGGAAAATATAAAATCGGCAGTTTAGGTTTTAACGCAGAGACGCAGAGACGCAAAGTACGCAGAGAAGAGGGGATGTTGTATAACACATGAAAAATTATGAAGGTAAATGTTGTCATCAACAAAGAAATCACATTTCAAAACCTATAAAATACTCTGCGTTCTCTGCGCCTCTGCGCCTCTGCGTTAAAAAAAATTAAAAGGAGAACATAAATGAAACTTGAAAACGTCTTTATGCTTCTGCCGAATCGAACGGTCGGGTTCGGTTCGATCGAGATCGAGGGCGACACGATCGCTAAGGTCGACTTGCGCCCCGCGCCAAGCGCGACGCACCAATCGCGCCTCGTGCTCCCCGGGCTTGTCAACTGCCATTGCCATGCGCCGATGACGCTATTGCGTGGTGTAGGCGGCGGACTTCCGCTCCAGCGCTGGCTCGAAGAGGCGATATTCCCCATCGAGGCGAAGATGACGGACGCAGATGTCGCCGCGGGAATGACGTGGGGCGCGATGGAAATGCTCGCGGGCGGCACGACATGCGTCGCGGACATGTACGAGCACACTCGCGCAGGCGCTAGTGCGCTTGCGGCGACAGGGATGCGCGGCAACGTGTGCAGGGTCGGGCTTTCATTCGTTCCAGGCCGCCTTGATGAATGTATCGAATTTGCAAAGACGTCGCCCGGCGGTCGCCTTGCCGCAGATATCTGTATCCATTCCGAGTATCTAACGGACGAGAAGTTCTGCCGCGCGCTCGCGGCGGCGAACAGAGAACTTAATCGTCCGCTTCACGTTCACGTGAGCGAGACGAAGAAGGAACACGAGGAGTGCATCGCCCGTCACGGCAAGACGCCGATTGCCTATCTTGCGGACACGGGGATTCTCGACTGCGGCGGATATGCCGCGCACTGCGTGTGGTGCACGGACGATGACTTTAGGATCATGGCCGAGAAGGGCGTCTCGCTCGTCCACAACCCGACGAGCAACATGAAGCTCGGGAGCGGTTTTGCGCGTGTGCCCAGGGCGATGGAGCTTGGCGTGAACGTTGCGCTCGGGACGGACGGGACTGCCTCGAATGACAATCTCGACATGTTCGAGGAGATGCATCTCGCCTCGCTGATCCACAAGGGACTTGCAAACGACCCGACCGTCCTCTCTCCGTGGGACATCATCGAGATGGCGACTAAGAACGGCGCGAAGGCGCTGGGCAGGGGCGACATTGGCGAGATTGCCGTCGGCAAGAAAGCCGATCTTTGCGTCGTAGACTTGGACCGCCTGCACCTAACGCCTTGCTTCGACCTTCCGAATATCGTCGTCCATTCGATGCACGCGAGCGATGTCATTGAGACGATAGTCGGCGGCGAAGTGCTCTACGGCCACGGTGCTTTCCCGCAGATCGACGCGTCGGCAGCCAAGGAGACATTTCTCGCGGCGGTGCAAAACCTCTAATTGTCCGTGTCCAAGTCGCACGTGGCCATGATTTGTATGATAAAATATTGGCATGAAGGATAGGAAGATGAATAGGGGGGCGCTTCTTGCTCTTGGCGCGATATTCGCCATGTTCGCGGCGAATGGCGAGACCAACCTCGTTTCGGAAGCGGTGCGGCGGACGCACGTGAAAGCGTATTCGGACGTTGAGACTGCCTATTGGGCGCGTGGCGCGATTGCAGACAAGAAGTCGTACGTGGCGCAGTTCGCCGATCTCTCGTTCGACCTCGATCCTTTCGGGCGCGTCGGCGGCTATGTCTGGTGCGCGTCGGCGCTTGCCACGAGCGGGCAGTCCTACACGAGACGCAACGCCTACAATGAATTCAACTACGCCGTCTACTACGGCTACGGGCTCGAGCTTGCCGAGGACTGGACGCTCGAGACCACTGTCGCGAAGAAGTGGGTCGTGCTTCCCGGCTACCGTCCGCACTTGAACTCGTTTTCCGAATGGGATATCTCGCAGTCGCTGAAGAATCCATACGTCACTCCCTACTATCTGATGCGTCGCGCCTACCACGGGCAGCAGTGGTGCTATTGGGAGGTAGGGCTTACGCGTTCGTGGAAGTTCCTCGACGACTTCACCTTCACTGCGACTTTCTCCGGCGACCTCGGCGACTCTCGGCATTTTGCGGCGCAGTACGGCGCGAATCCGCATGGCGGGCGCTATTCCGACGGCCTGATGGCGCTAAATCTGATTCTTCGGCTCGACTACGCGGTGACTGAGAACTTCGGGATATTCGCTTTCGTCCACCAGTTCGACGTCGTGTCGTCGGACGCGAGGGCCGCGCTCGGTGCATCTTCGCGTCCCGAGACGGTAAAGGACATTACCATCGGCTGCGTCGGCGTTGAATTGAACTTCTGACAAGCGGGCAAAGTGACATTGGTTCCACTGGCGCTGGCGGAGGTATGGTATAATCTACGGGTAGACAAATCTGGAGGCAGGATGAACAGAAGAGATTTCTTGAAGTCGGCGTTTGCAGGCGGCGCGCTCATCGCGACGGCGAAGTTGCCGTCGTTCGGCGAGGACGATCCGTCTCTCTTCCCTCAGCGTGGGAAATACGAACGGCTTTCGCTCGGCTACTCGGTTGTTCGCATCGGGGCCACGAAGCCGTTTTCGGTGCTGCATCTCTCCGACACGCATCTTAGCGAGGCGTACCCCGACGAAAGCGAGAAGAAGCAGCAGCTAATGGACATCCGCCGCAAGACGTTCGGCGGCCGCCAGGAAGAGGCGCTTCGAGACTCGCTCGCCTGGGCGAAGGCGAACGTCGACTACGTGATCCACACGGGCGACTTGATCGACTGGCAGAGCCGCGCCAACTTCGACCTCGTGAAGAAGTATTTCGGCGACGCGATGTTCGGCTCTCTTGGAAACCACGAGTTCACGCCCGACATGTGGCTGAGCGATCCGAAGGAGACGAACGACGAGGCGTGGAAGGACCGCACGCGCGCGCAGCTCGCGGCGATTTATCCCTTCGACATCTCTCTTCACTCCCAGGTCGTGAACGGCGTCAATTTCGTTACGATTGACGACGTCTACGGAACCGTGACGGCGGGTCAGGTCGAGCGTTTCCGCGCCGAAGTCAAGAAGGGGCTTCCGATAGTCCTCTGCATGCACGTGCCTTTCTTTACCGACGACATCTGGCTTGCGACGACTAAGTTCTGGGCGCGCGCGGGGAGGAAGTTCGAGGACGCCGCGGTGCCGCCGCCGAAAAGGGACTACCTTCGCCAGAAGGAGGATCCCGTCACGCGCGACTTCATCGCGTACCTGAAGACCGAGCCGCTTCTCAAGGCGATTCTCGCGGGGCACGAGCACGTGATGGTGCAGGACCGCTTCTCGCCCACGGCCGAAGAGCTCGTCGTAGGTGCCAATTTCATGTTCTGCGGAAGGGAGGTCCTGTTTATATGAGGGCGTTTGTGATTGCGATGGAAAACGAGGCGGCCGTGGTGAGGCCGTTCCTGAAGGGCGACGATCGGCTCTATGTCGCTGGCGTCGGCAAGGTGAACGCGGCCGCTGCGGCTCAGAAGGCGATTGACGCAGGCGCCGACGAAATCGTCAACTGCGGCGTCGCGGGAGGGCTCGATCCCTCGATGGAGGTGGGCGAGGCCTACGAGATATCGCAGGCGGTCGAGTACGATTTCGACCTCACGCTAATCAACGGCACGAAGCTCGGCACCCACAACGAGCGCACGACGCCGTACTTCGACTGCCGCACGACGGGAAAGTTTCCCGCGCGCATCCTCGCGACAGGCGACCGCTTCACGAACGACGAGCGCGACGTCGAGAACCCGATTGCGCTCGGTGCGACCGTGAAGGACATGGAAGGCGCGGCGATTGCGCACGTCTGCGAGCTGAATGGCGTTCCATGCCGCATGCTCAAGTGCCTCAGCGACGTCCACGGCAAGGGCGCGATGACGGGACAGTACAAGGACAACCTCGCCAAGGCCCTCGCATGTTTGAGCGGCGCACTTACCTCCTGGACGTAACCGACCGGTGCCCGAACCGGCGGACGATGCAGGAGCTCGTTGACGTGCTCGCGCGCTTCGGCTACACCGAATTCTGCCTGTACGACACGGCGAAGGAGAGGGAAACGCCGCTTGAGACGGCGAAGACAGAGGCCTACTGCCGCATGCAGGGGATCGGCTTCAAGGTCGTGGGCGAGGATTATCGCCGCGAGATCGAGGCGGACGCGAAGACGGTGGTCGCGCCGACTTTTGCCGCGCGTTCGCTCTGCGGGCGCATCGAGGAAATGCGCGAGGCGATGGAACGCGCCGAGGCCGCGGGTTCCGAGCGAAAGGCGACGCGTTTTGTCGTGACGGACTTCTCCGACGGCTATGCGTGGCATCCTCTCTGCGTGTCGCTTCCCGCGATAATCCTCGCCGGGAACCTCATGACCGCGGGTCGCGTCGCGGCGAAGATGGACTTGGAGAAAGACCTCTGCTCGGTGATGGATCTTCCTGTCGGCGGGCTTCTCCAGAAGCTCGGCACGCTATACCTCCGCGGAGGCGCGGTAAAGCCAGACTCCTCCGAGTATTTCAACATACTCGCTGGCGACGTCGGCTACTCGCGCCACCCGGGGCTTACGCAGTTCGTGCTCGACGACGTCTCGGCAGTCGCGCGCGGCGTAAGGATCGCGCTTGAGCGCTGGTTAGAGCGCAGCGACTGGGCGAAGGAGATTTCCTACGCGGCGCTCTTGCTCGAATGTTCGTGCCATAGGCGCGACGAGCGGCGTCTCCGCGAGCTCCGCGACCTCCACGGACACGTCTGGCGCATGCGATTCGAGCCGGAGGGCAGGGTAGAATCGCTTGCGAAACTGCCCAGATTCTGAAAATTCCCCAAAATCCCCAAGAAATTGTGTTTCGCCAACAGGCTGTCCACAACCTGTTGACAAAATTTTATAAGTTTACCCTTGTCAGGGCACAATATTTAGTGTATCATACTCAACCGAACTACCAAGAGTAGTGAAAACTAATTCACAACAAAGTCCAAACACTAAGGAGAGGCGATCAGACGATGAAGATGAAAGAGATGAAGATCACCAAGCGCAGCGGACAGGAAGTTCCGTTCGATATCACGAAGATTGAGAACGCAATTCGCAAGGCATCGCAGGCCGTTGACTATAAGGATGCGCTTTCGGAAGGTCGTATCAAGCTCATCGCGGAGGAGGTCGCGGGCGTGTGCGCGGCTCGCGATCGTGCGATGCACGTCGAGGAGATTCAGGACATCGTCGAGACGAAGTTGATGGAGTTTGGCGCGAGGGAGATTGCGAAGCGCTACATCGTCTACCGCTACAAGCAGGAACTCAAGCGTAAATCCAACACGACCGACGACCAGGTGCTGTCGCTGATCGAGTGCAACAACGAGGACGTGAAGCAGGAGAACTCCAATAAGAACCCGACTATCAACGCCGTGCAGCGCGACTACATGGCGGGCGAGGTCTCGAAGGACGTCTCGGCGCGCCTTCTTCTCCCGGCAGACGTCGTCCAGGCGCACAAGGAGGGCATCATCCACTTCCACGACATGGACTACTACGCGCAGCACATGCACAACTGCGACCTCGTGAACCTCGAGGACATGCTGCAGAACGGC
>CACZHC010000024.1 GCA_902780865.1 uncultured bacterium | reverse complement strand
AATCGGAATACACCACAATCCTCCATAGGCCTGTCCGATGGGGCTTTCACGACGCCCCCGCCGCTCCGCATTGGTAGGGGCGCATCTCCGAGGCGCCCGTTTCCCTGCGATAAATCCGCACCCCGCGTAGCCGCCCCTTCGGGCTGCCTTCGGCAGGGGGATATGCGATTTCGTCCGCACCATAATCCCATCGTGTATGCGCCTGCAATAACTGAGTGATTTTTGGGAGAATGAAGGGTCAGAGCTTATTGATACAGTAAAATTGATACAGTAGCCGAGTTTTTGGTATAATGCCACATGAGAAAAAGAACAGGGTTGTCGAGCAGAACAGGTGCTATCACCTTGTCAGCCGGCTTGCGCACCGTGCGTTCTTCCTCGACGACGAGGAGAAGGACCGCGCGGTCGCGCTGATGCGCCGCGTAGAGGCAGGAGTAAAAGCTAGCATGAGTAACTGTATCAATAGAACTGTATCAATAAGCTCTGACCCTTTTGACCACCCGCACCGAAATCAGACCTGGGATTGCCCCCTACCAAAGTAGGGGTGGCGTCGTAACGGGCATTGTGGTAGAATTGAGGCATACAATTCTGAAATGGTCATTTCGACAGAGGGGACAATGGAGAAAGTGGTAAAACTGGCGATGGTGGCTGCCGCGCTCGTCGCGGGCTTCGACGCCTTCGCAGCGCCGGACAAGAATGTAGACGCCAAGGTGGAGAAGCTGGCCGACGGTTCGGAGAGGATCAAGATCGACCGGAACGGCTGGGGGCTCTACTTCGTCGGGAATCCCGAGAAGTCGAAGGAGACCGGCGACGTCACGCCGGTGAAGCTGTCGTGTCCGAACAACGACTTCGGCGGCAGGGTGTCCGGTCCGGACCTGCGCTTCCCGGTCGACACTCCCGACCGGTGGGGAACCTTCGAGTTCGAGAAGACGGGCTGGTGGCTCAAGGGTCCGCTCTGGGAGCAGAAGCGTGAAGGCTACTCGTTCAAGAAGCCGAAGAATGGATCGGACGCCTCCTTCGGTTCGCTGTGGGTGAAGAAGACCGTCGACATCCCCGCGGCGTGGAAGGGCACCATGGTGACGATGGAGTTCGGTTCCATGACGGACGGCGCGGCGATCGTGTTCGTGAACCGCAGGCGCGTCGGCTATACGCGCGGTGCGGTGGACACTCTCATCGTCTCGCCAGCGCTCAAGTACGGAGCGCCGAACGAGGTCTTGATCTTCCTCACCTGCAAGGGCTGGGGCATCCCCGAGAACATGAAGGGCGTAGTCGCCAAGCAGTACAATCCGAAGGCCGGGGCGGGCGCGCTCAACTTCGACGGCAAGGCCCCGACGCTCGTCTCCGGCGCCAGGACCCGCATCCTCGACGTCTTCGCGAACACCTCGTGGCGCAGGCACACGCTCACGGTCGAGACCGAGGTGCTGTCCGAGCGCGAGCAGAAGGCGGTGCTCACCGTCGTCGTCAAGGACGCGGACGGCAAGGTCGTCCACAAGAAGAACTTCAAGGAGAACCTGTGCGCCGGCATCTCGCACCTCAGGCCGGAGATTCCGTGGAAGGACCCGATAACCTGGGAGCTCGGACGCGGCTACCTCTACACGATGGAGGTGACTATCGACGGATCGGAGCGCAAGAAGGCCGTGTACGGACCCTTCACCTTCGGATTCCGCGAAGTGTGGGTGGACGGCAAGGACATCTACATGAACGGGCACCGACAGTCGTTCCGCACCGTGTACCACCACCACAACAACAGCGCCTACGGCGCGGACTTCCTCCGCCGGATCGGATACAACACGATCCACTATTCGCACCAGCTCCAGAAGGATCCGCAGCTGGACGCGAAGTATCTGCACACGCTCTCCGAGATGGGCATGGGCTTCATCGCCCCGGCTCCGAACATCCTATACCCGGAGCAGGGGGCCTTCATGAAGGAGCCGGCGCGGCTCGAGGCGTACGGAATGCTGATGATGGCCAACCTGCGCCGCAACCGCAACGAACCGTGCATCGTGATGTACTACACCGGCGTGAACAACTGCGTCCCCAACTGGGAGCAGCGTCCTGACTGGCTGGCTGCCGGCAGCCCGGACGGGACCATGGACCGCACCAAGCTCGCGCGCAGGGCGGCGAAGGTCGGGCACCTGTGCAATCCGAACGTCCTCTTCTTCTCCCACGGCGACGGCAACTGGGCCGGCGACATCGCGAGCCACAACCTCTACATGAACTTCATCCCGATGCAGGAGCGCGAGGACTTCTGGAGTGCGTGGGCGACGCACGGGAAGATCCCGTGGCAGGGCAGCGAGTTCGGCCAGCCATACGAGCGGTCGTGGGACATGGGTCCGGGAGTGCCGTCCGTTCCCGAGTTCCTGGCGGAATACTACGGCGACGAGGCGATCGAGCGCACCGCTCCGCTCCAGAAGTCCGTCAACTTCATCAAGGGCTATCCCGACTATCCGCTCGAGGCGCATCCGATGTTCTGGGAGTTCACCTCCAACCTCGTCTGGCGCGTCAACCGCGCGTACCGCGCCGACGGCGGACAGGGCGGGCTCGTCTGGTTCTATCTCAAGGGCTTCGGCAACTGGGGCGACCGGGTCTACGAGGACTTCCTGTACTACCATCCGAAGGAGACGGACATGGGCAGACCGCTGCACCAGTTCAAGGACTTCGTCCAGGGCGAGCCCAGGTGGCTGTGGCCCAGCTACTACGTCTACCAGCTCGGCAACCACGACTTCCTCGGCTACATCGGCGGCTGGCCGCGGCACACGAACCCGGTGCACGACTACTTCCCCGGCGACAGGGTCGAGAGGCAGATCGTGATGATGTGGGACCGCTACGACGAGCGGACGTTCAGCTGCGAGTGGACGGCCGCGCTAGGCGGCAGCAGGATCGCCGGCGGAACCGTCGGGAGGCGGCTCGAGTGCAACGTCGTGGCCGGCGAGAAGATCGGGTTCGACGCGCCCGAGGTCGCCGAGCGCACGTCCGGCACCATCTCCGCGATCTTCCGCGACGATGCGGGCAGGGAGGTGTTCCGCGACGAGATCCCGTTCGAGGTTACGCCGCGTCCGGTGAAGATTCCCGAGGGGACCTTCCCCGCATTCGCCGTCCTCGATCCGACGAACTCGCTTCCGAGCTGGCTGGACGACCTCGGCGTCACCGGCTACCGCAGGATCAGTTCGTTCGAGGACCTCAAGGATGGCGACGAATACCTGATCGTCGGCAGGTCCGCCCTCGAGGAGACGAAGATGTCGCTCAGTCCCGACCGCATCCGCAGGGGACTCAAGGTGATGTTCCTCTTCCAGCCCAAGGCATTCCTGGACGACATGGGCTTCAACAGCGAGGGACGCCAGAGCCGCGACCTCTTCGTCCGCGACTTCTGTTCGCCCGCGCTCGCCTCGCTGTCGCAGACGGACCTCCACCACTGGCGCGGATGTCCGATGCTCGGGGTGGGGAACAGGTGGGGCGAGGACCACGAGTACGGCGGACTCGGCGGCGAGGGGCCGAAGTGGCTCCGGGACTACGCGCTCGCCTGCCTGCTGCCGCGGACCCCGAACATCGTCGGATTCCGCCCGGAGATTGCCGGCGCCTTCAACCTCGAATACAGCGCGCTCATGAGCTTCTTCGACGGCAGGGGCAAGGTCGTCTACTGCGCGTTCCAGTTCGAGGACCGCATGAAGGACGATCCGGGCGCCCGCCGCACGGCCGAGGCCGTCCTCCGTCAGTTCTTCCTCGAGAGGGAAGAGCCCGCCGACCGTCCGGTCGTCGCCCTGGGCGAAGAGGCGGCGAAGCTCCTCGGAATGATCGGCTACCCCGGCGCGAAGGCGCTGTCCGGCGCCGGCGACATCCCGGAGCGCGCCATCGTCGTCGCCGGATCCGACGCGAACGTCGAGGCGAAGGACCTCGCCGGGGCGATCAAGAAGGGCGCGGACGTCCTCTGCTACCGCAACGAAGGGCTGGAGGCTGGCTTCGGCGTGAAGCGTGCCGGCAAGGCCCTGACGCCCGCGGACGTCGAGGCCTGGATGGTCAACGATCCGGTCCTCAAGGACCGCGGTGAGCTCGCCCGCCTCCTGAGCCGCGAGTGGTGCGAAAGCGATTTCTTCAAGAAGCTGCCCTACAGCGTCGAGCCGTCGCCGAAGGATCCGCTCACCCGTGCGATCGGACGCGAGATCCTGCACTGGCAGGACTGGCAGGAGATCGCAAAATACGAAATGCCGGAGAAGGGGCGTCTCGCGCTCGGCGGATACGTCGCCGTCATCGAGACGAAGGCGGGCGGCTCGATCGTGTGCGCGCAGTTCGATCCGGTGCAGTCCCTGAAGCGTTTCGTGAACAAGTCCGCCGACGGGCAGAAGTGGGTTCGCGGACTCAATCGTCCCGACCGCATCCGTGTTCCGACGATCTACGCGCGCCTCCTGACGAACATGGGCGCCGCGCCCGATCCGCGCGCGCTCGCGCGCCAGCTCGTCTACAAGAAGTCCGAGAACTGCGTGAGGCCCGCGAACTTCGAGGAGCTGATGTCCTATTCAGGCTACTACACGCCGGGCGAGGGCTTCGGCAACATCTACATCTTCAGGTACTGGTAATGCAGGGAACATCACTGCCGGCATTTCGGCGCCATCTGGACAGGTAAATACGAAGACGTGCGAACATTCACAGCGAAAGGCGGAAGACAAATGAAGAAAAGCATATTGGCGGCGGTCCTGGTCGGACTGTGCGCATGGACGGGGACGGCGGACTTCCCCCGGCTCAGGCTCGACAGTGAAAAGGTCGCGATTCCCGCCGACTGGAAGGGCAGGAGCGTCGGCTTCGAGCAGAAGCTCGCCTTCTGCGAGGTGGACGTGATCGTCAACGGCAGGAAGGCGGGGACCGCCTACGCGCCGGACGGGATGGTGGAAATCTCCCAGTTCCTGAAGTTCGGATCCGAGAACGAAATCAAGACAGTGGAGCGTCCGGCAGTCGCCTACGTAGGGCGCGGCGACGGGTCCTACGCGAACCGCAACGGCAAGACGAGAGTCGGCGATGCGATGCTTGTCGCGCGGACGCCCGCCTACGTGGACGACTTCTTCGTCCGTCCTTCGTGGCGCGAGAAGAAGCTCTACGTCGACGCCGAGATAGAGTCCGCCCGCGACATGGAGGGCGAAGTCTCCGTCTTCGTCTCGGACGCGCCCGGCTCTTCGGTGATCGTGAAGGGGTCGAAGAAGGCCAGGCTCGTCAGGGGCTCGAACGTCGTCAGGGTCGAGATCGAGTGGGCGAATCCGATTCCCTGGGAGCCCGTCGCGCATCCTAAGACCTACGACTGCCGCGTCGAGCTCGCCGCCGGCGGCGCGAAGTGCGATTCCAACCGTCCGTCGACGCTGTTCGGATTCCGCGAGATCTGGCACGAGGGCAGGGAGATCATGCTCAACGGACACGTCCAGCGCTTCCGCGGTTTCTGGAACCAGGGCGTGCCCAGGGACATGAACGACCTCCACAAGTACGGCTACAACCTCTCCTACGAGACCCACAAGCACTGGGCATACCTGTTCGAGGACGAGAAGTCGCTCATCGAGAAGTCCAAGGCGGGCGTCGCCGTGTTCGCCGGCATGCCGTCCATCTACTTCGTCCACGACGCGATCCGCAGCGATCCGAAGTGCACAGAGGCGTTCAGGCGTTCGCTCAAAGCGTGGATGCGCACCTGGCGCAACTATCCCGCGATCATCGCCGCCTCGACGGGCGTCAACCAGATCTGCCCCGAGATGAACATGAAGCCGGAGCACCTCGGCCAGACCCCGCAACAGGGCGGCGTCGTCGAAAACATCGAGTTCGCCGCGAACATCGCCCGCGAGATGAATCCGAACTGCCTCTACTTCTCCCACGCGGACGGCACAGAGGCCGACATCTCGTCCTCCAACCTCTACTTCAACTTCACCCCGCTGCAGGAGCGCGAGGAGTGGCTGTCGCAGTGGTCGACGAACGGAATCCTGCCGTGGTACGCCGCCGAGTTCGGCGCGCCCTACTACGCCTGCTGGTTCCACAGCCGCGTCCCGGAGATGACCGAGTGGCTTGCCGCCTACTACGGCGAACGCGCCTACCGCGATGAGACCGAGGACATGCTCAGGTTCTCCAAGGACTTCGCGAAGGACTGCCTCCGGAAGACCCACGGCGGATGGGTGAACGGCAAGGACCTCTACGCGTTCAATCCGCTCGCCGAGGAGTATTCGCGCATGCTTGTCTACCGCACCAACCGCGCATGGCGCTACTACGGACTCAACGGCGGACTCATGTACCTGACGAGCTGGCCGTGGGACAGTCCCAATACGATGCGCGACCGCCAGATGCAGGCCAACGGCGACATCGTCACCTTCATCGGCGGGGAGGGCGATCCGACCGACCGCACCCACGCCTACGCGAGCGAGGCGGAGATCCGCAAGTCGCTGGTGTTCATCTGGGACGGGCAGGGAGACAACGAACTGACGGCGGACTGGAAGTTCGTCGACGCGTCCGGCAAGACCGTCAAATCCGGCAGGGAGTCCGTCAAGCTCGCCCAGGGCGAGATCAGGAAGGTGCCGGTCGTCGTCAAGGCGCCCGCCGTGAAGGAGCGCAGGTCCTTCCGCTTCGAGGCGGTCTTCAACGCGAGGCGCGGATTCGACCAGCCCGCGAACGCGACGGTCAAGACCGACTCGTTCGATGTCGAGGTCTATCCCGTCGAGGTCCAGAAGCCCCGCAACCGCAAGGACGTCGCGATCTACGATCCCGAGGGACGTACCGCGCCGCTCTTCGCGGAGTGCGGAGTCGGGGCGAAGGCCTTTGACACGCTCGACGCGGCGATAGCCGCGAAGCCGAAGTTCCTCGTTGTCGGCTGGCGCGCGCTCTCGAAAGGCCAGGGACTGGAGAAGGCGGCTTCCGCCATCGAGTCCGGAATGCGCGTCCTCGTGATGCAGCAGAAGGCGGACGTGTGGAGGCTCCTCGGCTTCAAGGTCGAGGACTCGATGGCCCGCCGCATGTTCAACAACGGCCTCGCCGGGGTGGACGACATCGACCTCGCGCACTGGGCCGGCTCGCCGATAGAGGATGTGCCGTTCGGCAACGTGATGAAGCACGAGACTCGCCGCGGACCGCGGTGGACCCACCACCACGCCGTCTCTGGCACTCCCATCCTCATTCCGCAGCGCGGTGGCTTCGTCCCTCTGGTGCGCGGCGAGTTCGACCTCTCCTACTCCGCGCTTCTCAAGGAGCGCCTCGGCAGGGGCGCGGTCTACTTCTGCGCGTTCGACTTCGAGGGACGCGACTGCCCGGCGGCGAAGCGCGTCTTCGCCGCGGTCGCGCGCGAGTTCCTGGACGGACGCGACGTCGAACCGGCGAAGCTCGTCGTCGACGGAGCCCATGCCGAGCGCATTGCGAAGACGATGGGCCTCGACTGCTCGAAGTACAGCGGCAAGTCCGAGAAGGACGCCGTCCTCCTGGTCGGACGCGACTCCAGGCTCTCCGCCGACGTCGTGAAGGGCTGGAAGGGTCCGGCGGCGATGGTCGTCGCCAACGATGCGATAGCCGATTCAATCGCCGGACTTGGCGAGAAGGCGGAGTTCTACCGCGGCAGGGCGGGCGACCACCTGATGCGTTCGCGCGACGGCATCGAGTACCGTCCCTTCAAGGACGGGAGCGCGGTCAAGAAGGTCGGCAGGGTCCTCCTCGACCAGCTCGATCCGTTCCAGTGCGGCGACCGCTACCGCTCCGGGGACGGCAAGGCGGCGAAGCTTGCGCGCGGCGGCTGGGGTTCGGTCCCGAAGGGAGACAAGGACCTCCTTCTCCGCAACGCCTCCCAGAGCGAGGACAACTTCATGCGCCGCTATTCGACGACGCTCGCCGGATTCGGCGTCGGCGCCGGGGCGAAGGTGTTCGCGCGCTCGCTCTATACGAAGCCGGAGCAGGCGTACGACCCTATCTCCCAGTACAACGTGCTGGGTCCGTGGCCCAGCGAGAAGGACGACGACCACTACATGGTGGACACGATCTTCCCGGTGGACGAGTCGAAGGGCGGCGACTCAGGCAGGCTGGCGGAGGAGATGGCGATCAGGGGCGACGTCCAGCCGAACCCGCGCTTCCATCCGCTCGGGCTCAAGTACCTCGACTCCACGCCCAAGGACCTCTGGTTCCTCGACTGGCGTCCGGTCGTGAAGAGCCGCGACGACGGATTCGTCGACTACTCGCAGGCACATCCGCTCATCGCCGCGCAGAGCTTCTGCACGTGCTACTGCGTCGGATTCTTCAAGCGCCGCGAGGCAGGCGAGATCACGGTCCGCTTCGGCGTCGACTGGCGCGGCAAGATCTGGGTCAACGGCGTCGCCTATCCGCCGGTCTACGGCGGGCACAAGGACGAGGGTTCCGTCATCTACGAGCACGTGAAGGTCCACGCCGGCGACAACTACGTCACGGTGAAGGCCGGCTGCGGGCAGTCCGCGAAGACGTTCTGGCTGAACATCAGCCACGAGCTCCAGCCCGGCGAGGTGTCCCGCGTCCGCGTCCCCGAGCTCGACGGAACCGACCTCTACGAGACGGCGAACGCCGGCTTCGATCCCTACGAGTACGTCTACTGGTAGGGGTCTGCCGCCGCGGCGGTTTTCGGACTTGCCGCGGCGAGGGCGGCTACATCCGCAGCAGGTGCTTGCGGAGAGCTGTCGCGACCGCCTCGGAACGGTTTGTCGCGCCGATCTTGGCGAAGAGGGCCTTGACGTGCTCCTTCACCATCGGCAGGCTGATTCCGAGGCGGACCGCTATTTCCTTGTTCGTGAGTCCGTCGACGATCGACTCGAGGATTTCCGTCTGGCGGGTCGTCAGGTCCGGAACCGGCGGCTCCGAGTCGAGTATCGCCCTGATGTCCGGCGCGATGTAGCGCTCGCCCGCGGCGACCGTGCGGACCGCGTTCACGAGGTCCGAGAAGTCCGTGCTCTTGAGGACCGCGCCGTTGGCGCCCGCCGATAGCGCGTGCGCGATTCCGTCCGCGGTTCCGAAGGTCGTGAGGATGACAACCTTCGTGCCGGGAAGCCTTTCGCGGATCTGCCGAGTCGCCTCCACGCCGTCCGTGACGGGCATCATCAGGTCCATGATGACGACGTCCGGCGCGAGCTTCTGCGCCTTCCTGACCGCCTCGTCGCCGTCCGCCGCATCGCCCACAATCTCGAAGTCTCCCTTCCTGCCCAGCAGGGACGAGAGCCCCATGCGCAGTATGGCGTGGTCGTCAGCTATCATCACCCGTATCTTCTTCATGTCGACTCCCTGTCTTCGAGATGCGCTGGAAGCGATATCGTCGCCTCCGCGCCGTGCCCGGGCTCGCTTGCAATCGTGAATCGACCGCCGAGATTGCCGATGCGCTCGCGGATGCCCTGAAGTCCGAAATGGCCCTGGGCGAGTCCGGGACTCGTCTCCGGATCGAATCCCCTGCCGTCGTCCCTGACGCGGCAGACGAGCCCGTCGCCGTCCAGTCGTCCCGTAATCTCGATCTTCTTCGCGCCGCCGTGGCGGACCGCGTTGATGACGAGCTCGCGAATCGCCTTGAAGAGCGAGAAGACAGTGGAGTCGGAGAGCCTGTCGCGCGGAACGTCGAAGTCGAGCGCGAGTTCGGCTTCGCCGAGGTGCGGCCTGAGGGCCTTGCCGAGCGTCTCGTTGAGGTTGGAGTCCTCGAGCGCGGTTCCGCGAAGGTCCCAGATGCAGTTCCTCAGGTCGTTCCTGCAGGACTTGAGCGCCTTCGCGGCGAAGTCGAGGTGCGGACGCATGTCTGGCGGCGCGGAGTCCGCGAAGTCGAGCGCTGTCTCGAGCTCCAGCGAGATTCCGGTCAGGTTCTGCGCCACCGAATCGTGCAGCTCGACCGCGAGACGCGTGCGCTCCTCGGTGCGCATGTCCGCCTTCGCGCGCGTCACCTGTTCGCGGAAGAGTTCGCGTCCGCGCCTGACCGCGAGCCGCCCAAGTGCGCGGTTCCATACGAGGATCGCGAGAAGGGCGGCGAACAGCGCGCCGATGACCATCAAAAGACGCTTCGGGGTCCACCACGAAGGACGCGCGAGGACGCGGACGTCGTCCGGATTCCTGAGAACGAGGAACACGCCGGTGACGTGCGGGAACGGCGCCTGCGGACGCCAGTTCTCCGTGTCCATGACGCATACGCCGTCGACCTCGATGCGGTATCCCGGCTCGATGGGTTCCGGAGGTTCGGAGACGGATCCGATGTCCACGGCCAGCGTCTTGCCGCCGTCGGAGAGCAGGACAGTTCCGGACTCGGCGCCGTAGTCCGGAGAATCGATCACCGTTCCGGCGACCCGCAGGATCCGGCCGTGGCGCACGACGTCGAACTTGCGCAGTCCGCGGATGTCTGCGACCAGATCGGCGATGGCGACGGACTCCGGCTCCATGTCGAAGTACGTGAACGGTTCGGACCTCCTCCATATCGCGCGGGCGAGGTTGAGGTGGTAGAAGTCCGTCTCCGGGAGTCCCGCCGCCTCCACGAAGTCGCCGACCGCCGGAGGCTTCCCGCCCGAGAGCGCCACCGTCGACGCGCTGCCGTCCGGAGCCTTGAGCATCATCATCCGTCCGTGCATCCACACGGCCGCCACGCATCCGCGCAGCTTGCGGCGGCGCGGCAGGGAGTCGTCAGGGAAGAGTATGTCGTGGACGTTGCCCTCGAGGTCTGGGACGTCGAACGGGGCGGGCGGAGGCGTTATGATCGTGATGTCCTTCCTGTCCAGGATGTTGACTTCGTACCCGAGTCTGGCGCGCGGACCGACTCCGCGGTAGCTGGAACAGACGCCGACGATGGACACCCTCGCGTCGACGAGACCGGCGAGATCGGTGTCGGTCAGCGACCGGGACGGAAAGTACATGGTGTCGCCGTCCTTGACGAGGACTATGAAGGTGTATTCGGGATTCGCCTCGTCGCGGAACGCCTCCACGACCGTCCCGTCGAGCCTGACGCGGTGCGACGTGAACCTGCCGCTGAAGACGTCCGCCGCCGAGACGTCCTCCGGATCGGGAATCGTTCCGCGTCCGATGACGGACATCTCCTCGACTACCGGCAGGAAGATTCCGTCCTCGACAGTGCGTATCGCGCCCTTGAAGTGCATGAGGTCCCCGACCTCGACATGACGACCCTGGGCGAAAAGCCGCCTTGCGTTCACGGTGGCGTAGCCCGAGCCGTCCACGATCTCGAACGATCCGACCGTGGAATGGAACACGGGAGTCGCGACGGTTGCCGTGATGTCGAACGCGACTTCCTCCACGACTCCCGCAAGCGCCATCCGGTTGGCCTCGTCGGCCGTTCGCGCGATGTCGGACGCTTCCGCGCAGAGCGCGGCTGCGAGCATGGTCATGATGGCAGTCGTTCGCATGACTACATTATACCATATCGCAAGGTCGGCGGAGACGGGAATGAAGGGTCAGAGCTTATTGATACAGTAATTGATACAGTAGCCGGGAGCCGGCAGGGTCCTTCCATATAAGCTCTCGCGAAAGGCGACATTGCATATGATTGGCTGCACGCCCCGCGAAGCGGCTGTTTCCGGGCGGGCGCTTAAACAGGCGCGGCGTTCGCGCTGCCCGCGTAGGCGCTGCTGCGCGGCGCATCACCGCTTTGAACGCGGGGCGAAGAGCTTTAGGACTTTTGTGCCCTCGATCTTCTTTCGCAAACACTATGGGGTCAGACCCCATGGTCACTCTAGATTGTAAAACCGCATGATTTGACAAGTTGTCGCAAGGCATCCCACGGAGTTCTTTCTTTGCGACCTTTGCGTTCTTTGCGGCTTAAACACCAGAGTCGATTAGGGTCGTTTAGCGTCGATTGGGGCGACGCTTTCTGCAACAGCCGAACGAATCTAAAATGTGGTAAAATATACTACAGGCCGAGAAATCGGGCATGTCGCGAAAAAGCGTGTAACCTTCCGCCGCGTGAGGTGTATACATTGCGTAAACAGGAGGAAAACCAATGAGCGGACATGGAAATTTCAGTGCGATCGACGGCGTGAGGCCTACTCTGCCCACGATCCAGCAACCGGGCGAGGACATCGGCGTTGCGCTAAACAAGTCTGTCGGGGGAGTGCCAGGTTCAGGGGCAGAAGAGACCGGAGGCGTCGCCGATGACGTTCCGCTGCAGAAGGCCGACGATGGCGCGGGGAAGGCGGGCGCGCTCGTCCAGCAGCTCGACGTCCTCCTTGCGCGCGCCGCCGAGAGCGCGACGAAGGGAATCGACGCGGCCACGCTGAAGGACACCCTCAACCAGGTGAACCTCGCCAAGGGCGACCGCAAGGCGATGAACGCCGCGGCGGACAAGGCGGACGCCGCGTTCAAGGCGATCAACAAGTTCACGGGCTTTGAACTTGCCGCGGCGGTTTCGGCGAAGGACGGCAAGTTCGACTGGAACATGACGAATCCGGCGGGCGAGGCCATCAAGAAGGCGCTCGACGCGCAGATGGAGCTTTCGGACAAACTGCGGCAGATCGCCAACCAGCTGCCGCGGGGGGAACTTGCGGACTCGCTCGAGGAGGCGATGATGCAGTGCGACCGCCGGACTTGCGAGATACAGACGCTCGTCTGCCAGTTCGCCGCCATTCTCGAAAACGATCCCATTCCGGGGGATCAGGCGACCATCGACCGCCTCAACCAGACGCTTGAGAAGCTTCTGCCGCGGCAAGCGCTCAAGATGCACGGCAACGACGCCGCGATTGCGGCGATGAGGGAGGCGGTCGAGCCGATTGCGAATCGGCTGGACGAGCTCTCGAAGACGCAGGGGAAGGGCACGTTGCTTTCAAACGAGGAGATTGCCGCGATTGGGCGCGAGATCGACACGATGTCCAACGCCCTTAAGGACGCCGTAAAGCGCGGCACGGCGGGCGAAAGCCGAATCGGCATAGACCGCACGCTCTTCACGGCCGCGAAGGACATCCTCGACGCGGTTGGCGGCAAGCTCGCGAACGCACGGCGCGAAATCGCGAAGGAGTCGATGGTCAACTTCGTGGAGAAGACGTTCGCGCCGCTTCCAATGAAGATACTCGACCCGAAGTTCCTGCCGATCCTCAAGGCGCTCTCGCCCGACGTGGCGGTAGTTGTCGCAAGGCGCGAAAATCTGCGCCGCGCGGCGGTCGCGTACGCGAAGGACCCCAATGACGCGAAATACAAGACGCTGAAGGACGCGACGGAGGCCTACGCAAAATCAAGGAACGAGCAGAGTGCCATAAAGCAGGGCCTGCTGAGACTGGCGGACAGCATGGCCGGCGCCATCATCTCCCGCGATGGCGACAGGGAGGCGAAGATCGCGAGCGTGATTGCGGGTGTCGTCAAGAACTCTGGCATGCTCAACCCCGCCGAGATGGCCGCCGGCAAGTCTCATGCCCTGGAGTTCGCCAAACTGTACATACCGTTCGCGGGGGATGTGCTTGTCGATCCGGACAAGAACGTGCATACACTCACGCTTCGCAAGCTCGTCAACGCATCGAACGGCGCGATGTCGCAGACCGTCCACCTCAAGCTGATGCACGAGACGGCCGAGAACATGTCCAACGCCGATTTCCTGACGAGCGACACCGTGCGCGCCGCCTTCGAGGGCAAGCTCAGGTTCACGACGGTCGTCGAGGCGCGTCTCCACGGTCTGAGGGACGAAGACGTGGATCCGAAGCTGGACGACGCAAACCACGTCTCGTCTGTGAAGCGCGGCAGCGGCTCGTTCAACTCCGTCTACGAAGTCGGCTACAAGGACGGCACGTCGTACATCTTCAAGCCGGAGGCGCCGGGGCGCCAGGCCATGGAGAACCTGACGATCGCGAAGGGAATCGAGTCGACGCAGATGGTCGCCCAGCTCAACATAGCCTCCCAGAGGACGGCGGACGCGCTAGGGCTCGGCGACGTCATGGTCAAGACCACGGTCGGCTCGCACAAGGGCGATTTCGGCATCTTCATGGAGAAGGCGAAGGGCGTGGAGGCGGAAGACTTCCCGAATCTCGGGATTTCCGTGAAGGCCCCGGAGGGAGACCTTACCGTGCGGCAGATAAAGAAGCTGGACGACGCCAAGTACGCCAAGGTCGTGGGCGGGCTGATGCGCCAGGCGAACCGGCTCGAGTGGTTCGACATGATCACCGGGCAGGGAGACCGCCACAGCCATAACTTCTTCATCTCGGTGGGGAAGGACGGGACCGTCTCGGTGAAGGGCATCGACAACGACGGGTGCTTCCCCGACTACCGCACGGGAATCCGCACTTTTCAGCTCACCAAGGCCAATGCCGACATCCTCAAGAATGCCATAACGGAAACGGCGAAGGTTCTGTATCCGAGCAAAAACGAGGTGGGTACGCGGAACCGGCTCGCGGACAAATTCATGGCAGATCCCGGCATCAAGTTCCACGACGACGGCACCGCGACGGTCGACACGACGCAGTTCAAGACGCCGATCCTCCACTACTGCCTCCTCAACACCGTCGGCATGCACACGACCGCGATGCCGGACTACATTGACGAGGATCTCTACAACCATCTCATGGCGCTTGCCGAGCCGGGAGATAAGCGCGACAATTACATCGCCGAGCTCACGGCGAATCTGCCCGAGGGCGCGAAGAACGCCGCGATTTCGCGGCTCGACGAAGCCATCTTCTACGCGAAGACGCTGTACTACAAGGGGCATGTCGTTTCGGCGGAGTCCTGGAACGACCACGACACGCAGCGCAAGATCGCCGGCCCCGTCCCTCCGAACAGGGCGAACGGCTGGTACGACGACGTAGTGACGGTGGGTTCCAAGACAGTCGGCACCTCGGTCAAAGGCAAGAAGTACATCGGCCTCCGCATCCTCCACCTCACCGAAGGGTACTTCCGCCGCAACATCATGAGCGCCATCGCCAAGCCCGGGTGGTTCGATGAAGACTGGCGCGAGGAGTAGCCATGCCTTTGTGCTACGTAAGTGCGGTGGATATGGTATAATGTAATGTGAAATGAATAGTCAATGAATGCATCGTGTTGTTCTCGACAGGAGGAGTGGTCGCGGATTTTTATGTGTAACCTTTTCGCGTTTCGCGTGTATACAGGTTGAGAAGTTTAAAGTTTAAAGTTGAAAGTTTAAAGTCAAGAAAGGAACAGAACAATGGCAGGACAGGTAAATGCAAACTACAGCGCGAACTACCAGAAGTTCGTCGATTTCGCGAACAAGGCGTATGCGACGAAGGGCGAGGACACGGTCGCGCGCTTCAAAGGGATGCCGGTCGGCGACTACAAGGGGCCCTTTGCGTCGATCTGGCGCAGGTCTGACATGAAAACCGCGAACGACCAGGTTCGCGACCTCTTCCGCAAGACGATCGCGGACATGTTCGGCGGTGAAAAGTTCATCCCGGACATCGTGCGCGACAATATGAAGCTCGAGGACTTCGGCAAGGGGAAGCCCCTCACGGCGCGGCGCATCAAACTCGTCAAAATTGCCATCGACACGCTCGGCGGCGGCAAGTTCGCCGACCCCGCAAGCATCGGCAGGGCGACGGCTATGGGCTATGTCGCCTCCGAGCTGCCGAAGCTTGCGCGCGTCGCGAACATCTACCAGCAGGCGACGGGATGCACGGACGCGGAGGCGGAGTCCGCCGCGCTCGACCCGAGCTCGAAGGCGCGACGCCTCTACGACTACGGCGGACGCTTCACGCGGAATGCCGAAGGCTTCAAGTCGGGCCTGAAGCTGATGGACGACTTCAATACGTGGTTCACCAACGTCTGCGCGGCACGCGGGAAAGGCCCCGGCGTGACGGCCAAAAACTACTCCACCGATCTGCCTGGGGAGTCGGCCATGTTCGGTGCCGAGAAGTTCATCTTCGAGGAGCTTGCCGTCAACGAAGGCATCGCCCTTGACGCGCAGGACAAGGAGGCGGTCTTCGGCGTGGAGCGGAACCCCGCCTCGCGCTTCGTCCTGCGCGGCTTCGCCCATACGAAGTACGCCTCGCTTGCCCAGATGCCCACCGAAAAGCGGCACCTGCTCTACGCCGTCAACGACCTTTTCCACCCGCTGGCCCTCGATGCGAAGGAGGGGAGGAGAATCAACCAGCTCGGGGTCTTCATCGGCCGCGTAATGAAGCATGCGGGCGAACTCGCCGCCCTCAAGGCCGCCGGCAATCTCACGCGCCAGGCCGCTTTCGACATTCTCTTCTCTGACATTCCAGAGAGCGAGAAGGGCGCCCGCGATGCCGCGGCGTCGAACTACCTCGAAGACATGATCGTGGAACGCCTGTCCAACGCACAAGTCATAAGAGCCGTATCGCTTCTTGCAAAAACCGGCGCCTCCTTCGACGAAGTGGTCAATGCCATGGAGAACAACACCACGCTGCCGAGGGCCCCCCACATGGCCGACATCGGAGGATCCTTGAATGCCTTCGGCTCGAAGGGCGAAGGCGGCATCAAGTCCATGTGCGACGACATCTACCGCCCCTCGGCGCCCACCTTGATGCCTGACGACAGGGAGATCGCGGGCGTCCGCAACCGCTACGTCTTCAAGTTCGAGGACGAAACGCTCGAATGCGGCGGCACCACGGAGGAGGCCGCGAAGCCCGTGATGGAGCGCATCTCGTCGAAGCTCCGCGAGCTCTGCACGCCGGCGCATCCCGAGCAGCTCGACATGGTGGCCTATTCCCTCGGACAGGGTGCTCTCGGATCTCTGCAGTGCCTTTCCGCCTACGGCATCAACGCGAACGAGCATATCCCGGTCGAGTACACCATTTCGAAGAACCAGGAGACCGGAGCCATCACCATCGCCTACAAGGAGCCGGAGAACTTCCCCGTCAAGTTCAACTGGACGGTAACCGTCAACGTGGACGGCTCCAGCACCTCAACCCCGCTGCACATCGACCACGGCCAGTACGAGGCCAAGGCGATGACGTTCGCCGGCGAGATCGCCGACAAGCTCCCCGGGAAGGACGAAACCGTGGCCAAGAACTTCATCAAGGACGTGCTTGCGTATTGCGGCGACGACTGCGATCTGAAGGACGTCGTCTCGCGGGCGATCCGCGGGCTTTGCATCGCCGCCGACGCCAAGATGCGCAAGCCCGACGAGATCAAGGCGCGCATCGACGCGATCCGCGCCAATCTCGAAGAGGTGCGCAAGGCGGCGGCAGGAAACGAGCGGATCGAAAAAGCCGGCATCAACCTCCTGTGGGGCATGAACGGCAAGAGCGTTCCGCCGGGATTGATCGGAAAAATGCTAAAGGCCGCTTCCGCCGAGAAGACCGGCGAGTTCTCCAAGCTCTCCGCGACATCGACGTCGCAGCAGATCACCAAGGCCGTCATCGACATGCGCGAGGCCGTGGAGAACGTGATACGCAACGCCTACGTGCAGGATTATCTCGAGGGTGCCGATGAAATGGGGCCGGCGCGGGAATTCGCGTTCTCGGTGCTCATCGCGAAGTACCCGGAAGCGCAGCTCAAGGGCGTGAAAGACGTGTTCAGCTCCGAGACGATGTCGAAGCTTTTCACCGTCTTGGACGATCTCATGGGAAGCAATAGGCCTGTCGGCGCCAAGCCGGTCTCCAGAGTCATTTCCTCGTTTATACGCGAGCAGAGCATGACGCTGGAGCAGACGGCAATCCAGTACAAGAAGGCTGTCGGGAGTTTGCTGGGGCAGGAAGATGACGGTAGTATCAAACCGTTCAAAAGTCCGTTCGACAAGGCGGCCTTCGGCGACAAGGATATCCACGACCTATTGATCCCGCTGGCCGAAAACGACGCCGCGGCCGAGCTCGACGCGGAGCGCATGAGTGAGTACATGCCCAGAGCGCTTCCGCGCGCCAAGTCCAATGCGGTCACCGCCTACGCCATAGCCGGCGAGGGCAACGCCAAGAAGGTGGACAAGCTCATCCAAATCGCGCTCTCGCACTGCGCCAAAAGCGAAGAAGCCGTCAACTACGTCGCCGCGAACATCGACAGGATTCTCGTCTCCGGCAACGGAACGCTTCGCACCCTCGAAGAGGTTCGCGAGCGCTCCCTCGCCGTCGCGGCCAACCACGTTTCGCAATAGCAATCGGTTGCCGCGTTTTGGTATAATATTCCCGAAAGTGGAATCCAAGGTGTAACCTTTTGTCGTCTCGCGTGTAGACACGGCAGAAAGGAACGAATGTCATGGGCGGCATAAACTCTTTGAACGGACTCAACAAGGTGAGCGTGGACTTTCAGCCCACGATCACGACCAATGTCCAGAACACCGGCAATGCGAACCAGCCCCAGCCGGGCGCGGATGCCGTTCCCGAGGAGGCTCCGCAGCTCGGAAACGCAAAGAGCGTGGTCCAGCAGCTGGACGTGCTCTTAGTGAATGCTGCGGGCAAGTCTGTTTCGGCAGACGCCGTCAAGAACGTAAAGAAGGTCGGTGAATCTCTGACCGACCTCGGCGTGCTGACCCAGGAGGAAAAGGACAAGCTCGAAAGCCTCGCCAAGGACGCGACGGCCAAGCTCAAGGCGCTCGACAAGTTCTCCGGCCGCGAGCTCGCCGAGGCGCTGATGAAGGACAAGTCGGGCGATCTCGTGTGGCGGAAGGGTTTCTGGAGCATGAACCCCACGGCCAAGGCGGTGAAGGCGGCGATCGAGTCGCAGCAGGCGCTCTCGGAGGAGATCGAGAAGTTCGGACAGCGCCTTGCCAAGAGCGACAAGGTGAGCGCGGAGCTCCAGAATGCGTTCACCGAGGTGCAGTTCCAGTGTGACCGCCGAGTTTCGGAGATCGACTCCCTCGTGTTCAAGATGTACCAGCTCGTCCAGAATGACGCGGTGGAAAACCCTGCTGCCGACCCTAAGACCACGGCGCTTTTGAATGCGACGTTCAAGGA
Source organism: uncultured bacterium (assembly GCA_902780865.1). Classification (GTDB taxonomy): domain Bacteria; phylum Verrucomicrobiota; class Kiritimatiellia; order RFP12; family UBA1067; genus UBA1067. The sequence continues at coordinate 9,178 of CACZHC010000024.1, read as the reverse complement.
GCTGATGCCGCGCGAGGCCATCATGGGCCACGGCACGGCGGAATCGCTCGAGATGGTCAACAAGACCTTCGGCGAGAGGATGCGTCCGCTTGCCGAGAAGCTGGACGCCTTCGCGGCGGACGGCTCCAAGGTGCTGAGCGGTGAGGAGATCCTCGCCCTGCAGCGCGACATGGCGGACATGAAGAGCGCCCTTGAAAACGTGCGCAAGAACGGCCTCAACGAGACCGTCATGACAAGCCACGATGGCAAGGAAATCCTCGGCGACAACGGGGTGGCGATCACAAAGACGACGGAGGTCGACTCGTCGCTCCTCGACGAGATGGAGAAGCTCCTGGCCGACGTCTCGAATCAGATTGCCGACGCGCGGAACGTCTCCGTCATGCGGTCGCGTCAGGTGTTCCTCGAGGAGGTGAAGGCCATGCTTTCGCCGGAAAGCGTGCCGGGCGGCGACAAGGTAATGTCGTCCAGCGCCGCCACGAGCAACAACATCGTGTTCCAGTTCAAGCTCGCGCGAAAGGAGTTCGTCGAGCTGATACGCGATTACTCGCTCGGCAAGCTGCCGATGGAGGAGTTCGACGACAAGTTCAACTCATGCATCGTGAAGCTCCGCGGCCTGTACGCCAACCTTGCGTCGGCCCTTGTGTCGGTAGGCGTAGACGAGGCGACAGCGCAGAGCGTCGTCAAGGCGGTGAAGGGGATTCACTTCGTCAAGGCGCAGTTCAGGGCGCTTTTAGAGGCGGGCGAGCGGATCAAGAACGGCGGGGAGGATCCCGGGCTCGCGACGATCGACGTGCGCAGGATCATGCTCGGCGAGGTGGGGCTTTCCAATGTCATCGAGGCGAAGATCCTCGGGTTCAAGCCGGGCGACGTCGATCCCGCTACCGAGGAGTCGAACATAGTAGGCTCCAAGACGCTCGGCTCCGGTATGGCGGGGAAGACCTATCTGCTGAAGACGAAGTCCGGCGGAAAGCTCGTCTTCAAGTCCGAGTTCGACAGCCGCACAGGCATGAGCGGCATGCTGCTCGGCATGAACGGCGCCTACAGGGACGCGCAGAAGACGGTGAACCTGAACCTCGCCACGCAGGACACCGCCAAGGCGTTCGGCTGCGAGGACCTGGTGGTCAAGTATTCCGTCGGCAGCCACAAGGGGCAGTTCGGCTTTTTCATGGAGAAGGCCGAGGGCTACGCGGGAGGCGAATTCTATAGAAAGCGCAAGAGCAAAGGCGGAAACGGCATTGCGCCGGCCAACCTGCACAATACGGTTATGCCGGGCCAGGAGCAAGTCAACGTCCTGGGCTCGGTCGCACAGAAGCTCAACAGGCTTATGTGGCTTGACCTCATCACCGGACAGGGCGACCGCCATTGGGACAACTATTTCGTCAAGGTCGAAAAGGACGGAGAGAAGAAAGACAACTGGGGCAACGCCGAATACAACGTGACTGTCAAGGCAATCGACAACGACGCATCGTTCGCCTCGTGGAAGGTCGGCCTCCAGAAATTCGCAATTGACAAATACACTGTTGGGCGATTCGTAAATAACCTGAAAATGGTGTGCGCAGAAATCCACGGCAAAGGAGGGGAGGACGAATTCAACCTCCGCGTGTCGAAGGATCCCGGGATAGAGAAGCTCGGCACAGACGGCGCACTGACGGTCGACTTCGCGAAAGTCAAGTCGCCGGAGGTGAAGATGGCGATCATCAGGACGCTCGGCATGCAGAGCATCGCGCTGCCGGAGGAGATCGACGAGGACTTCTACAACAAGCTGATGGACATGGACGAGCATCCCGAGAAGAAGCAGGCGTACCTCGACTCCATCGCGCCCAGAATCTCGAAGAATGCGCTGAGGGCGACGGAAAGACGCCTGAACGAGGCCATCGAGTATGCCAAGCAGCTCAAGAAGGACGGCCAGGTGTACGGCGCGGAACAGTGGAAGGACTACAAGAAACAGAACTGGATGACGCCAATCGAGTCCGAGCTCACGATCAAGAAGCACAACAATACGACGGTCACGGTCGATCGCGACATAAAGTGTGTGAACGACTTCCTCATACAGAACTGTCCGTCGTACTTCAAGCGCGATTATGTGCATCTGATGTTCCAAAAGCCCAAGCCGGCTTCGTAAGGACGTCAAACTTTGGAGGCGACAATGGAAGAGAAGAACGAGCACGACATTGAGGCGAAACGCGCGGAGGCGGCCGAGGAACTCAGGGCCGCCTTCGCCGAACTTGAATCCGATGAAGGGCTGACGCGTTTTATCGGCGGGCACGGTATCCAGAGCCGGGTATTCGAGTTCGAGTGGAGCGAGCCGGCGCTTGAGATAAGTTTCCACATCCCGTACGCCCGCGTTCTTTCGGACGAAGAGTCGCAGAAGGAGGACGACGATGAGATCGGCGCGGCGATAAGGATGGCGATACTTCTGCTGACCACGGCGGGGCACGTCGGGTCTGCGTCGCGCATAGAGGTCGCGTGCGACGACCGCGGCACATCGTACGCGGTCTACGCCCAAGACGGCGAGCTCGAGGATTCGGGCACTGACTGGTCGCCGCTCGTCAGGCGACTCGGCGCCGAACTCGACAACACCCCGGAGACCCTTTCCATAATCTGGCCCTGATCGGCGCGGCGAGGGGGTGTTGTAACCTTTTGCCGTGTTGCGTGTAGACTGTGTAGAAAAGGGTGTGCACAAGCAAATAAAGGAGCATGTCATGAGCGGAATCAACACGGTGAGCGGGCTCAAAAACGTCAGCATAGACTACCGTCCCCAGGTCGGGCCGGATGCCGCGAATGCGGCCGGCGCGCAGCAGCAGGCCCCGGACGAAATTGCGGGGCAGGGTGACAATATCATCAACACCGGGGCGCGTCCCCAGGCCGACAAGGCGAAGAGCATTGTCAGGCAGCTCGACACGCTGCTCCTCAACGCGGCGGGGAAGTCTGTTTCCGCGGATGCCGCGGAGAAGGTGAAGTCCGTCGGAGAGACTCTCGTCAAGAATGGCGTCATCACCGCGAAGGAGTCCGCCTGGCTTGAGAACCTCGCGAAGGACGCGTCCGAAAAGCTCGCGGCGCTCGACGACTTCTCGGGACGCAAGCTCGCCAAGGCGCTGGTGTCGAAGAACGGCGAGCTCGCGTGGCGCACGGGGTTCTTCGGCGGCACGACCCGCGAGGCGGCGGCTGTGAAGGCGGCGGTCGAGGCGCAGGAGAGACTTTCCAAGGCCCTTGCAGAGTTCAACGCCGCTCTTGCGGCGAGCGACAAGGTTGACGTCGCGCTCCAGGAGGATTTCATGGAGCTTCAGTTCCAGTGCGACCGGCGCGCGACCGAGATATACTCGGTGGTGGTCAGGATGCACGACATCGTCCAGAAGGACGCGGTGGACGGGCTGATAAACGACGATCCGAAGATCATGGAGTACCTCGGCGCGACGTTCAAGGAGCTGATGCCGCGCGAGGCGGTGATGATGCACGGCACGGCCGAGGCGCTCGAGACGATGAAGGCGAAGTTCGCCGACCAGATGCGTCCGCTCGCCGACAAGCTCGACGCCTTCGCGTCCGACGGAACGAAGACGCTGACCGACGCGGAGGTCGCGGAGATCGACGCGTCCATCGCGACGATGCGGAACGCGATCGCGAACGTGCGCAAGAACGGACTCGAGGTCAACGGCTCAACGACCGAGGTGGACAAGTCGATCCTCGCCGAGATGGACAAGGTCCTCGACGCTGCCAGGACGAAGGTCGTCGGCCTGAAGAAGTGGTGCGTGGAGAGGTCCCGCACGAGGTTCGTGAACGAAGTCCGCGCCAACTTCAGCTTCGACAGGCTCACCGACGCCGCGAAGGTGATGCGCGAGAAGGGCGGCAAGAATGCCGTCATCACGCAGTTCAGGCGCGCGGCGGACGACATGGTCGCGCTTCTCGGCGAGTTCGCGGAGGGAAAGCGTCCGATGGCCGAGTTCGACGCCGCGTTCGAGGCCTACCGGGCGAAGTTCCCGGCCGCTTTAGCGCTTAGGGATGCGATGAAGGCCGCGGGCTTCGTCGAAAGGGAAGCCAAGAAGGCCGGGAAGAAGGTTGAGGCGCTCGGCGTCCTCGCGGCGCAGTTCAAGGAGCTGATGCGCACTGGCGAGCGGCTGTTGGAAGACGACGAGGATTCGATGGCCAGCGCGGAAGACGTCCGCAAGATGATGCTCGGCGAGAGGCGGCTTTCGGCCTACATCGACGCGAAGGCGCACGGGTTCGGACCAGATGACGTAGACCCCGCGACGGATCCGACGAACATCGTCAAATCGAAGCAGCTCGGCTCTGGCGCCGCGGGCACGACATATCTGCTGACCACGCGCTCGGGGAAGGAATTCGTCTTCAAGCCCGAGCTCGAGGGCCGCCTCGGGCTCAACGGGCTGAGCATCGGCTCGGGCGGCGCGTACAGCGAATCGCAGAAGACGGTGAACCTCAACCTCGCGACGCAGCAGGCCGCCAAGGTGTTCGGATGCGAGGACATCGTCGTAAAGTACTCGGTCGGCTGCTACAAGGGGCAGTTCGGCTTCTTCATGGAAAGGGCCAAGGGCTTTTCCGCCGCCGAATACACGAACAAGCAGGCGGAAGGGAAGGACGGCATCGAGCCGTGCGACCTGAAGCTCGCGGTTCCGAATCCCGTCGAACAGCTGCGCATCAAGGGGGATATCGCCCGCAAGCTCAACCGGCTGTCGTGGCTGGACGTCGTCACCGGACAGGGTGACCGCCACTGGAACAACTACTTCGTCAACGTCGGCAAGAAGAACCACAGCGTGACGGTGAAGGCAATCGACAACGACGCATCCTTCAGCGCAATCCGCACCGGCGTGCAGCGGTACGTCATCCCCGTGTCTCGGAATGAGCGATTCCAGAAGGAGCTGATGACCATCTGCAAGGCGTTCCACGGCAAGAACGACGCGCAGGCGAGAGCCGACCAGATAATGACGGATCCAGGATTACAGGTCGACCCGAAGACGAACGCCATCATAATCGATCTTTCCAAGTCAAAGTCGCTGGAGCTGGAGCTTGTGGTAGGCCGCGTCATCGGGGCGAGGGTGACTGCCTTGCCGGAGGAGATCGACAGGTCGTTCTACAACGTCTTGATGGAAATGGACGAGAACCCCGCGAAGAAGAAGGCGTATCTCGACACCATCGCGCCGCGGATTTCGTCGGAGGCGCTGAAGGCCGCGGAGCAGCGGTTGGACGACGCAATCGCGCACGCGAAGAAACTCAACGCGAAGGGCAGGGTGTTCGACGAAGGCGACTGGACGGACGAGCGGAAGCTGTCGACCCTGGCGAATACGAAGACGAAGCTGAAGTTCGTGAAGTTGGACGGAACGACGGCGACAGTCAAGCCGAATATCAAGGGTGTGAAGGACTACCTCGAGACCAGCACACCGTCTCTGTACAAGCGAGACAAATTCGACAAGATGTTCGAGTAGCGCCTTTCAACAATCACATTCATGGAAAAGGAGCAGAGTCATGCCACTTAACGTTGAAACATTCCGCAGTCTGGTCGGACAGACACGTTATGGAAACCGCGACATACTCGTCAGCGGAGAGGGGAAGAACGCTACCGCGCGCCTTGGCAACTACTTCTTCTCCCAGGGGAAGGCCGCCAACAACGCGACGATGAAGGCCTTCAAGGAGGCCCTCGAGAAGGAATACGGCTCCCTCGGCACCCACGCCTTCGACACGGTGCTCGGATCGCGCAGCCAGCTCAACAAATCGCTCCGCGCATGCGACATACAGCAGACTCTCTCCAAACTCGTGCCCATCCGCGAGAACCGCTTCATAGGCGAGGTTAACCGCCAGATCGCCACCTCCCCGAAGATGCTCGAACTGTCCGACGACGAGAGGATGGCGGTGTTCCAGAAACTGAAGGACGAGCCATACAAGGACGTCAATCTCGCGGCGTGCCGCACGCCGGAGGACCTTTCGGCGGCCGCCTCGCGTCGCCTCGACGCGGCAATCGACCAGCTGCGCAAGGAGAAGGACGAAGGCCTTCACGAGAACACGCTTGGTGCGCGCAAGTCCGTCGAGACGGCCGCGGGCGCAAAGGAGCCGACGGGCCTCAGGAACCTCAACACGATTCTCAAGGCAGGCTCTACCTCCGTAGAGGACCAGATCAAGAAGGGCCTCATCGGCGCGGGAATGAGCGTCAACCGGTCCGACACGAACACCATCCTCTTCGAGAAGCTCAAGACGAACGGCGTGGAGCCGGGCTTCATCTACCGCAACGACTGGTCGCCGGACGACACGCGCGGACTGATGGCCGACATCAACTCCGACGAGAGCCGCCACGCGTTGGACGTGCTCAAGCAGAACGACCCCGACTTCGCGCAGAAGTGCGAGGGAAAGACGCTCCGCGAACAGATCATGCTCGCAGGGCGCGCGCACCCCGCGGGAATCGCTGCCGTCGCGGAATTCGCCATCCGGGAGGCGGCCATAATGGTGAAGAACGGAAAGATCGCGGACACGCATTCGTTCGGGCCGCTCGCAACGGCCATCAAGAACTACGGCCTGAGTTCGCGCGACTTGGAACGCCTCATCTCCGGCGGCACGGACAAGGGGACTGCGGATGTGATGAAGGAGATAAAGCGCGAGCTCTTCGCGCAGATACGCGACGCCGTGATGGGTGTGCGCAAGGGCGACGACTTCTATCCGTTCTCGCCGATCTTCCAGCATTTCGACGAGCGCCACATAATGAAGCTCGACTACAACGAGAACGATCGTGTCAATGTCAAGGATGCCGCGCATGCGGGGTCGTTCCAGCGTCCCGAGCGCATCCTCACGACGCGCAAGCCGATCCTCGGCCAGATATACCGCCTCCAGACCGCGTCCTCCGCCGACTCCATCTCCGCCGGTGCCGTCACAGAGGCGCTCGCGAACGACCTCACGCGCATCGCGGGTGTCCCTGCGCAGGAGCTCGAGATCGTCCGCGGGGAGTATTCCGACGGACACCCCAAGCTGATGCTCCAGGCCAAGTTCGCCGACGGCTACAAGGACATGGAGGCGGGCTTCATCAAGGACGGCCGCATAGTCCCGCCAAAGGGACAGTCCGCCGAGAAGCTCGGCAAGTACAAGGCGTTCTTCCTCCTCACGGCCGACCGCGACGCCGTCGGCCGCCGCGGGCAGAACAAGGGCTTCGCGCACGGCAAGTTCTTCGCGATCGACCCCGGCCACTCGCTCGAGGGCAACGCCAAGTACCTCAAGGTCTCCGACGACCTCTCCTTCAAGGACACCTACGGCAAGAGCACCAAGCCGCGCTTCGAGAACTTCTCCGTCTTCGACGACGACACGTTCTTCTCCAAGATGGAAGGCGTCATCAACCTCCGCGAAACCGCGAAGCGCGGCGAGTTCAAGGAACTCTTCGACAAGTATCGTGCTGCCTTCAACCCGAGGAGGGCATCTCCGACGCCGAGAAGGCGCTGCGCACGAAGATCTGCGCCGACATCGACAAGAAGGAGGCGGAGTTCAACGAGTCGCTGAAGAAGATACTCGACGTTTCCGTGAACAACCTCGACCTCTACGACGACCTCAGCGACCAGCCCGAGTCCGTGCGCCGTGGCGCGATAGAGAACCTCGCCAACCTCGAGAAGCTCACTTCGCCCACCACCTGGACGAGCAAGAAGGGCAAGGTCGCGCTCGAGCACCTCGAGGTAATCCCCGAGACGCGAGTCCCGTGGAAGGGCGTGCTGAAGGACAATAGCATCGTATTCTTCACCGAAACGAAGATGTCGTACAGGAACCTGCTGCAGCTTGAGGCCGTCGTCACGGCTGCGGGCGCGAAGTTCGAGGACGATGCGATGGGCGTGACGCGCATAACCGTGCCGTTAGACAAGGCGGAGCAGTTCTTCGCCGCGTTCAACGAGCAGAAGGTGCAGCAGATCACGCACCCCGCGGAGTTCATGGCGCGCATGGAGGGTCGCGACGGACTCAAGGAGGCGACGATCTACAAGCCCGTCCCGTGTCCGAAGCCCGGCCCCGATCCGCGTCCGCTGATGACTGTTGACCAGCTCCCCGAGCAAATCGACTTCGCAGTGGATGGACTCGTGTACAAGTTCCCGAAGATCCACTACCAGGATCTCATTTCCGTCAAGTCGTCGGTGCACCGCCCGCGCAACGAGGGGGAGCTTCGCGCCCTACTTTCGGCGCAGGTTAGGCTCGGCAGGGACGTCCTCGGCGCGCTGATGAGTGGCAAGCCCAATCTCTTCAAGCCCACGAACCAGAACATCGTCGCGCTCACGTACGCGCTCCACGCGCTTGCGACCAAGAAGGGCGAGTTCATGTACCGCGGGTCGTTCACGATCGAGGACAAGAACGGTGACATCGCGCGCTGGCTCGACAAGGCGGAGAACCTCTACATCCGCACGTCGACGCACGCAAAGCCCTACCAGAAGGCGCATGTCGACGGACATCTCAACATGCCGCGCGGATACGACGTGCCGACTGGCGCGGGCGGGCTCCTGAACGGCATGAGGACGTTCCACTTCTTCACGATCCCGGACGAAGACGGCCTCAAGAACGGCGGGAGCGGCAACGGCCCGCGGCGCAGGCTCTTCCTCAAGTGCGAGACGTTCGGCATCTTCTGCTCGACGGCGCACGTGAAGATATTCGACAAGCCGGCCTCGGTCGCGCAGGGCATGAAGACGCGCGGCTACAGGTTCGGCGACATCATCGAGTCCATCTGCCACGGCTCCTCGCTCTTCGTGTCCAAGTTCACGCCCAAGGAGGCGCCCGGAATCCGCAAGGAGAACCTCACGACGGCGCAGAAGAACGCCATCAAGTGGGCCGAGAACAAGCTCAGGACGAAATATCCCGTGCTTGCGGACCGTCTCGTGGCGGGAAAAGTCCTCGACGGCGCCGGAATCAACAAGATGATCGACAACATGGCGTGGATACTCGAGCACATGCCGGAAGACGAGGATGAGCGGGCTTGGATCTTGGATGTGTTCGACACCATGTTCACGCCGCTGGAAGGGGGCTTCGGCCATGAGAGATACGGCGACATCGGAAACCGCATCGGCAACGAGATCATGATCGACGCGAAGGACCTCGCCTGAATCGTGGTGCACAATCAATCGGTGACTTGTAAAGGGGATGGGTCAGCAAAAACTCCTTAAGCCGCTTTGGCCAGACGTGAATCGTAAGCATACGCAGTCTCTCCGTTTAGTGATTCCCT
>CACZHC010000023.1 GCA_902780865.1 uncultured bacterium | reverse complement strand
ACGACCGGCGTGGAAGTCACGGCCTACATCCCCGGCGAAGGCCACAACCTCCAGGAGCACAGCGTCGTTCTCGTGCGCGGAGGCCGTGTGAAGGACCTTCCTGGCGTCCGCTACCACATTGTCCGCGGCAAGCTCGACTCCCTCGGCGTCGCAGGTCGCAACCGCAGCCGTTCGAAGTACGGCATGAAGCGCCAGAAGAAAGAGGAGAAGTAAGACATGAGCCGCAGAGGTAAGACTATCGTCAAGCGCGTCGTTCTCGACCCGAAGTTCAATTCGGAGCTCGTCGCGCACATGATCCGCGTCATCATGAAGGACGGCAAGAAGACCGTCGCCGAGAAGATTGTCTACGGCGCGATCGAGAAGGTCGCCGAGAAGATGAAGGAGGATCCCTCCAAGTTCGTCAAGGACGAGAAGCAGTTCGAGGATCCGCTCGAGGTCGTTTCCGCCGCGATCGACAACATGAAGCCCCAGGTCGAGGTCAAGACCCGCCGCGTCGGCGGCACGACCTACCCGGTTCCCGTGCCGATCGCCGCAAACCGCCAGCTCTCGCTCGCCCTCCGCTGGACGACGCAGTTCGCGGGCGCGCGCCACGGCATGGGCATGCCCGCCGCCGTCGCAGCCGAGATCATCGATGCGTTCCAGGGTCAGGGCAACGTCATCAAGAAGCGCGACGACGTGCACAAGATGGCGCAGGCCAACAAGGCGTTCGCGCATTACGCCTGGTAACGGCCAAGTGCTTTTCCAACAAACGCGGGGGACGTGGCCGACGGCTGCGTCCCCTTGTGTCTAATGAGATGGGATGAAAACCGCCGATTGACGACATCTAATCCCACATGGATGGCCCAAGGTTTGGTATAATATGCATATGCAGATTTTAGGAGAACCAATTTTCGCAAAGACGCCGGACGGCGCTCTGTTGAGCCGCGTCGGCACGATGTTTTTCAAGACGCCCGGTCTTGTGACCAGGCGAGGCGTCCACGCCATGCAGCGCGCGATGTGGATCGACCACCTCAACGAAACTCGCGCCGCAGCCGGGCTTCAGCCGCTGACCGCCTCCGAAGAGGAAGCGGAGTTCGCTGAGTCCGTAGACCTCATCTTCACCGACGACCATGTGCTAATCAGGCCCGATCCCGACCACATGGACCTCGCGTTCCGCGCCGACGAGGAACTTCAGAAGATCGTCAACAAGCGCAAGGTGCGCTTCCTCAACACGCATGCGGCCAAAGTCAGGAATGCGCTTAGGGCGCGCGGCGAGAACTGGCGCATGGCGCGTGCGCCGATTTCGCAGGAGGACATGGCGAAGATCGTCGAGAGTGCGCGTGTCGCGATAGGGGAAAAGCCGGTCTACTACTACAACCAGGCCGTCGGTACACGCTATATTACGGCAGGCGGATACAACGTCGTCTCGGCTCTTCCAGCGGACGAGTACCGCGCCCAGGTGAAAGAGGTCGTCTCGTTCCTCAAGAAGCGCAACAGGATGGGCCATCCCGAGATCGACCTGTTCCCGACTACGACGCCGATCGAGATCAAGACCGCCTTGAAGGGGCTCGACGTGGATGCGCTTGGCGACGCCGAGCTTCGCGCGGCGGTCGACAAGATCGCCCTCGACTGGCGCATGTCCCTCCCGGCCGAACTGCGCGAGGAGTCTGTTGAGAACTTCGACTGGCGCAACGCGATGTGCGCAGCCATCACGGCCGGCACCAACGAGACGAACGCCGCCGAGCAGGATCTCATACAGGGAATCTCGCCTGAGTTCTACCGCCAGATCGAATGGCTCCCCGGCGCCCGCGTCGACCGCGGCGAGGTGATTTTCGACCCTCTCTGGGACGAGTACAACCGCACGCGCGACCCGTCGCTCGCGCCGCTCTGCGACTTCCACGTCCGCAACATCATCTTCAACCTGATGCGCCTCTTCAACGACATCGAGTTCGTCAACGTCGGGCGCATCGCACGCTCGCTCGCGCGATCTCCGATCGAGGGGTCTCGCCACGGCAGCGTCTATGTCGTCCAGTGCAAGACGGCCGAGTCCGACGAAGTGCGGATTGTCCTTCTCCGATTCCAGAAGTGGGGCGTCGCCGAGCATCTCGACGAAGGCAAGGACATCCTTCAGGCGACGATAGAGGCGAACGAGTACGCGGACTACATTCTCGACCGCCGGCTCATGTGCTGCCAGCTCGGGATGAACCTCCCCCCGCGCGTCGCGATAGCGCAGTTCCCCGAGACGTACCATGGCCGCAACCAATACAACGGCACGACGGTTCGTGCCTACGGGTATGTCCGCGACTACGTTCCAGGCACGGCTTCCGACAAGATCCCGCCCGCGCGTTTCCGCAATCCCGCGTTCGCCCTTGCGTTCGCATGGTTGATGGGCGAGGCCGCGGCGCATGACCTGATCGTTGGCCGCCGTTCGTCCGAGACAAAGGAAAACCTCTTCGACAAGAACTACGAGGTCGTGCAGTTCGGGCCGGACGGACTCCCTGTCAGGGTTGTCGCGACCGACCACGCGGGAAGCTTCGTCAACTACCTGCACACGTTCGAGGATTCCGTCGCTCCCTACGCGAACGTCATCCGCCGACGCGCGAAATTCGTGTCAGACATGGCTGCGTTCACCGACGCCTACGTCACGGCATTCGAGCGCAAGCTCGCGGAAGTGCAGGCGAAGTACCGCGATCGCCGCAAGGCGTTTGACGAGCTTTTCGTGCACCGTCCGTTCGACGTCGCCGGTTCCGGTGCGTATCGCTGGGCAAAAACGCTCGAGCGCCTCGACCGGTGCGATCCAAAGTCGGTCGCCGCCGTTCTCCGCGCGGCAATAGAAGGTGGGGAACAATGCTGAAGTATGTCCTAAGACGCATTCTGGAGGTGATTCCCACTACGGCGGGAATAGTCCTGCTCGCGTTTGCGCTCTTCAACATCGTCGGCGGGTCGCCTGCCGAGGCGATCCTCGGGAAGAACGCGACTGCCGAGGCGATTGCCGCCTTCAACCACAAGTACGGCTACGACAAGCCGCTCATCGTCGGCAATTGGGGCGATGCGGGCTTCAAGGGGCTTTTCGACAGCCAGCTTTTCAACTTCGTAGGCGATCTCGCGAAGGGCGACCTCGGCTATTCCGTCGAGATGAAGGAGCCCGTCGTGGACATCCTGAAGCGCGGCGTCGGGCCGAGCCTTTCGCTCACGGTCCCGATCCTCGTCGGGGGAACGGTCGTCGGGCTTCTCCTCGCGTTCGTGGCGGCGGCGTGGAGAGGGCGCTTCCCCGACAAGGCGATTCTCTTCGGCTCGACCGTCCTCATGAGCGTCAACTACGTCGTGTGGGTGCTCGCGGGGCAGTTTCTCCTCTCGTACAAGCTCGGGCTCTTTCCGATCTGGGGCTACCGCGGCTGGTTCTACCTTGCGCTTCCGGTTCTCATAGGCGTCCTCTCGTCCCTCGGCGTCGACGTCAGGTTCTTCCGCATGGCGATACTCGACGAGCTCTACAAGCCGTATGTCCTCACGGCGCGCGCGAAAGGCCTCTCGGGCGCGGCGATTCTCGTAAAGCACGTCCTCAGGAACGCGCTCATTCCGATCGTCACCTATATTTCGCTCGCGATACCCTACCTCTTCACCGGCTCGCTCCTCCTCGAGTCGTTCTTCGGAATTCCGGGGCTTGGTTCGGTGTCGATCAACGCGATACACTCCGCCGACATGGCGGTCGTCCGGGCGGTCGTCGTTCTTGGCGCTCTCCTCTACCAGTTCGTCAACCTCGTCACGGACCTTGCCTACGCGGCGCTCGATCCGCGCGTCAGGTTCCAGAATGGCTGAAATGGGAGCTGCATCCATAGTCGACCTCGCAAGTGGTGCCGACCTTTTCCACGGGTTCACCGCCGCCGACGTCGAGTCGCTCCTGTATCGCTTCAACGGCGTCAAGAAGACCGCCGCGAAAAACGTGGTTGTGGCGCATGCGGGGCTTGAGGCGAACAGGCTGTTCGTCGTCGTTTCGGGCAAGCTGCGCGTCTACGAGAAGACGGCGCATGGACACCAGATCTTCGTCAGGGAGATATGCGCCGGCGAAGTCCTCGGGCTGTGGATACTGTTCACGCCCGAGATTTCCTGCTGGCCGGGCACTATCGTGGCGGCCGAGCCGAGCGTCCTCATATCGCTCGACATGCCGGTCGTCAGGCAGATGATCGAGCGGTCCGAGCCGGCGATGGCGAGGTTTTCGTCGAACGTGTCGAAGATCCTCGCACGAGAGTTTTTCTCCACCTGGCGCAAGATGACGGTGATGAATGCGCCGACGATAGAGGCGAAGATACAGATGTACCTGACTGGGCTGAACAACGAGACGGGCAAGACCGGCGTCGTCAAGATTCCTTTCGACCGCGAGCGCATGGCCGAGTACTTCGGCGTGACCCGTCCGGCGCTTTCGCGCTCGCTCGGCCACCTGCGCGACCGTGGGCTCATTTCCTGGCACAAGAACGAGTTCAGAATAAACTTCTGATTCGCCCTTGCCATTTTCTTTTTTTTTATCTATAATATACCCGTATGAAAACATGGCTTTCCTTTTGGTACGGGATTTTCAAGAACAATCCCATCTTTCGGCTTGTGCTCGGTCTCTGCCCGACGCTTGCAGTCACGACGAGCCTTGAAAACGCGCTTGGCATGGGGCTCGCTGCGACGTTCGTGCTCGTCTGCTCCAACGGCCTCGTTTCCGCGCTGAGAAGATTGATACCGCCGGCCGTCCACATTCCCTGCTACATCGTCATCATTGCGACGTTCGTCACGGCCATCGACCTTTTGATGCAGGCGTACCTGCCCGACCTCTCGGCCTCGCTCGGCATCTTCATCCCGCTGATCGTCGTGAACTGCATCATCCTTGGCCGCGCCGAGGCGTTTGCCTCGAAGAACGGCGTCGTCGACTCTCTTGCCGACGGCCTCGGGAGCGGCATCGGCTTCACGCTTTCCCTCGCCCTCATAGCCGCGGTCCGCGAGATCGTAGGTGCCGGTACGCTTACCGTCTGGGGCGACATCGCCATCAAGGGGCTGAACCCCGGTCCCGTTACGCTTGCGATCCTTCCTGCGGGCGGCTTCATAACGCTTGGGCTTCTTCTTGCCCTCATCAACCGCATCGGCGAATGGAACGCGCGCCGCCACGGCGCTCCCGCGCCGCTTCCCGTGAACCTCGACTGCCGCCACTGCACGATGTGCGGCCGCGGCAAGGATGGCGATGCCGAAGGAGCCAAGTCATGAAGTGCCCCAAGTGCGGCGTCGACGACGACAAGGTGCTCGATTCGCGCGGTGCGCGCGACGGCGCGGCGATTCGCCGCCGCCGCGAGTGCCTTAAGTGCGGCTACAGGTTCACCACCTACGAGGAGATCGACCGCGACGAGGTGCTCGTCATAAAGCGCGACGGCACCCGTCAGACGTTCGACCGCTCGAAGGTCGACAAGGCCATCAGGATTGCGTGCGGCAAGCGCCCGGTCAGCGACGAGCAGATCCGTACGATGATCGACCATGTCGTCGCGAACCTCGAGGGCGACGAGGTGTCGGCCGACAAGATCGCCGAGCTCGTGATGCACGAGCTCCACAAGGTTGACGAGGTCGCGTACATACGTTTCGCGAGCGTCTACCGACAGTTCAAGGATGTGGCGCAGTTCCTGTCCGCAATAACGGAGATCGTGAAAAAGTGAAAGCCGAAAGCCATAGACCACCGGTGCGCGTGGCCCTCATGGGGCTTGGCCGCGCAATGTTCGAAGACCACTATTCCGTCTTCAAGGCGCACCCCGCGCTCTTCAAGGTAGTTGCCGCATGCGACCTCATGAAGGAACGCCGCGACATCATCGCCAAGGACTTTCCCGACTGCAAGATGTTCCGCCGGTTCTCCGACATGCTCGACGAACGCGACATCGACGTCGTCGACATAGCGACATGCTCGATCGACCACGTGAGCCACGCGCTTCAGTCGCTGGAGCGCGGCTTCTGGACGCTTCTCGAGACTCCGCTCGCGCTCACTTTCGACGACGCGCAGGTGCTGCGTGGCGCTGCGCAGAAGGCTAAGAACAGGCTTCTCGTGTTCCAGCGTGGCCTTTTCGCCTCTGACTTCCTGCTTGCGAAGATGGCGATGGCCGACACGAGGCTCGGCGACATATACCAGGTGTGCATCAGGCGCGAGGACTTCATCCGCCGCGACGACTGGCAGACTGTGAAGCGTCTCGGCGGCGGCGCGGCCTATTACGCGATGCCCGACCTTGTCCTCCAGGCGCTGCGTCTGCTGCCGCTGCCGCCGATACAGATGTGGAGCGAGCTTAAGCGCGTTGCGTCCCTTGGCGACGCCGAGGACTGCGTACATGTCTGCCTGAAGACCCGTGGCGCGGTGTCAGCCGATATCGAGTTCAACGGCGGCGTCCTTGCGGACGACAGGATGCCCTCGTTCGTCATACGCGGCTCGCGCGGCACCTTCAAGGTCCTCCCCGGTGCGACCGAGGGCCTCCTTACGATCATAGACCCCGACTTCTCGTTTCCGCGCCGTCGCTCGTCCGTGCGGACGCCCGAAATCGTCGATATGCACGAAGACGTGCCGGTGAAGAAGATCCCGATTTCGCTCCCGAAGGGCACGCTTCACGGCCAGAGCGCGTTCTGGCGCCACGTCTACGACACGGTGCGTACGGCGGCGGCGTTTCCGCTTGCCCTTGAGGAATCTATCGAGGCCGTAAAGTTCGCGCACCTAATGAAGAAGACAAGCCCATTCGGCAAGTGACGAATATGACACAGAGCTTAGAGGACTACCTTGAGACGATATTCGTCCTGATTGAGGAGGGCAAGCCCGCCCAGGTGCGCGACGTGGCGCGCCTTCTCGACGTCAAGATGCCGTCTGTAGTAAAGGCGATACACGAGCTGAAGAAGCTTGGCCTCGTGACGCAGGAGCCATATTCGCCGATCAACCTCACGCCGAAGGGCGAGAGGGTCGCAAGGCATGTCTTGAACCGCCACAAGCTTTTAAGGTCGTTTCTTGTCAAGCTTGGCGTTAGTCGACGTATCGCCGACAGGGATGCGTGCCTGATGGAGCACATCCTTTCGGCAGAGACGATTGACAAGATACGCGCATATACAGAGAAAAGCAAATGAAAAGCCAGATAAACATAATGAGGCAGCTCCAGGAGCTTGTCCTCACACGCGACGAACACCACCAGACGGGTGACGGCAGCCACCTCGATTCTCTCAACGAGTCGATAGACGAGCTTCAGAAGAAGCTCGATCCGCAGAGCGCGGGCCTCTATTCCCGGCTCTACAAGAAGAGCCACATCGTTCTCGCCTCGATGTCGAACGGCTGCTGCAGCGTGTGCGGCATGCAGGTCCCGATCGCACAGGCCCAGCAGGTCAAGCTCGGGCAGCATCTCGTCGCATGCTCGAGCTGCGGACGAATTCTCTTCGCAGACGACGCCGACGCGGCGCGCAATGTCTCCGAGAAGGGCGATCGCGACGAGCCAAAGACGGGCATCTCGCGCTTCTCCGCCGAAGAGCTTATGATGGTCGATCTCGGCGCCGTCTCTCGCGAAGACGCCATTGCCGCGCTCGCCAAGGCGATGGAGGACAACCACTTCATCTCCAATGCCGACAGTCTCGTCACGGCCGCGATGGATCGCGAGGCCGTTCTCTCCACTGCAATGGACGATGTCGCCTTTCCGCACGTGAGAGGCGTAGAGGGCGGTGGACTTACGCTTGCGATGGGCGTTTCGAAGGAGGGCATCGACTGGGCTGGCGAAAAGGTCCACCTTGTGTTCCTTTCCGCGATTCCCGTCGCCGTCAGCGCATTCTACCTGCGGCTCATGGCCGGGCTCGCCCAGGCCTTCTCCAAGCCCGACGTGCGTGCCGCCGCTATAGCCTCGAAGGACGCGGCAGCCCTCTGGAAGACGCTCGTCAAGGCAACGCGCCATACCGTAAAGTGACTTTTCGCACAGCCATATCGGCGATTGCCGTCTTTGTCGCCGTTGTCGCGACGGCGGCCCCGGCGAAGAAGCCAGTTTCCGCGACTCGACGCGTGGCCGCCGCGCCAGTGCAGACGGCGCACCGCCGTTCGCCGTATGTCGGAGCGATTTGCGCTGACGCCGCGACGGGGCGCATTCTCTCAGCCGAAAACGCCGATGCAGAAGCGTATCCAGCGAGCGTGACGAAGCTGATGACGCTCTTCCTGGTGCTCGAGGATGTCAAGGCCGGGAAGTACGGCCTCGACTCGATGGCTGTCGCCACTCCGGACGTCAACCGCTGCGAAGCGAGCTGGATCGGCATCAAGGTAGGGGAGACCATGTCCGTGCGCGACCTGTGTCTTACGCTGATGGTCGAGAGCGCGAACGACGCGGCCATAGTCCTTGCAGTCAACTCCGCCGGGTCGTTCGACGGCTTCATTGACAGGATGAACTCCCGCGCCGCGGAGCTCGGGATGACGAAGACGCGCTACTACAACCCTAACGGGCTTCCCCCGAATTCCTCAAAGCGCTATCCCTGGAAGTCGTTCAATGTCACGACGGCGGCCGACCAGCTGAAGCTCGCGCTTGCGATTCTCAAGTTCCCGGAGACGCTTGAGTTCACTTCCGTCAAGACATGCGACCTCGTGAAGACTAAAGGCGGGTACCGCGCGTCTGTCACGCGCCGTGTCAACGATCCATTGCGCAGGACTGAGCTCGCGCCAGGCGAGAGCATTGTAAAGAGCCTCTGCAACCACAACAACGTGATGGTGAAGGACAAGCAGAAGATCTTCAACCCCGACGGGCGCGAGGCGGTGGACGGGCTCAAGACCGGCTACATAGACGCCGGCGGTTCGTCGGTTGTAATCACGGGAACGCGTGCCGGAAAACGCGCTGTAGCGGTTGTGCTCGGTTCCTCTTCTGCGAAGGAGCGCGACGATAACGCCGCGCGCCTCATATCTGATGCGCTTGGCGCCCTTGCCTGGTAGCTCACTCGAGGTTCAGGAGAATCAGTCTGAACACGTCGCGTGCCCTTATCGGCCAGAGACGCGAAGGGGTCTCGGCCTCGATCGGGTTCTGTATGAAATTTGGGAGGTCAGGCAGGAAGTCGAGCCCCGCCATCTCTTCGAGCTCGTCAATGGAGACGATATGCCTCGCGGCCCATTCGTGCCACGACACGCTTTGGTCGAAGACGACGGCAAGGACCCTCACGTCCATTCCCTCCTGGGCTACGATGACTTGGTAGAACTGTCCTGGAATTTCAATGTCGGTCCCGCTTAGTGTTTCGCCACGTCCGCCTGGAATCGTGCCGACGATAACCCAGAGCTCGCCGTATCTTGCAGGCCAGAAGTCGGCTATCCGGTGCTCGACGTTGCGCCACACGCCGCGGTTGAGCGCAGGCGTCTGGGGCGCGACATTCGACATTAGGAAAGTCTTCTTCTGGTCTTCTGTTCCGTAGCGGGACTCTATCGCGTGGTTTGGCACCATGTGGCCGCGGTCGTAGCCGCTGCGCTCGTAGGCGGAAGGAGCCGGCGAGTTTGCGGCTTCCTTGTCTTTCGTGAAGTTCGGCCGCTTCCCTGACTCGTAGAGCTGTTGCGGCGTCACATGGTAGGCGCACCATACCGGGCGCTTGAGCGACGGCGACCAGCCGACGACGAATTCGCCGCGGTCGAGGACCGTTATGTCGTTTGGCTGGATGGTCCCAACCCGCCTGGGGGCTCCGGCGAAGAGGACGCTTCCGGAAGGGGCCTCTTCGTCGTATTCGTAGACTGCGTCGTGGCCGGTAATGTCAAGCGCGTCTGTAACGTCGCCGAGCCCGTTTCCCGCCCAGAAGAGCGACGCAGTGAGAAAGCCGGGCCATGATTCCCTTCTCTTGTCGAGCCATGGCTTCGGGTGGTGGACAAACCAGACCGCCGCGAAGGCGAAGACCGCCGCGAAGGCGAAAAGGGCGGCAAGGGTCGCGTACGCGATCTTGCGCGTGCGCGACGCCTTGCCTTTCTTCCGCCGTTTCGCGCTCATAGGTCGTCGAGCTCGATGCGAATCGTACGGCTCTTTATCGCCTGCGTCCGGTTTGGATCGATGTCGTCGGCCGTATGGCGCGTGACACCGTCGTTGCGGGTGTCGGGCACGGTGAGCTTGGCGCCGCACGCGGGGCATTCGGTCTCCTGGCCTATCAGGTCGAAGGTGGCCTCGATCTCCGTGTGGCAGTGGTCGCAGAGGAAGCTTGTGAAGCAATCGTCGTTCATAGGCCGAGCTTGGTGGCGCTGCGCCACGCGTAGTATTTCTTGAGTTTGAGCTTCTTTGCGGCGGCTTCGTCGCAGAAGATCCAGGCGTCGTTGTGCGCCTGGAGAGCCGAGGCGGTGCAGAACTGGCTCATCGGGCCTTCGACGCAGCCCTTGACCGCGTCCTGCTTGTTCGCGCCGAAAGCGAGGAGGATGATCTTCTTTGCCTCGCAGATCGTGCCGACGCCCATCGAAAGCGCGCTCTTCGGAACGGCCTTCATGTCTCCCTTGAAGAAGAGACGTGCGTTGTCCTTCACCGTAGACGGCGTGAGGTAGACGATCGAGGTGCGGCTGTTGAGCGAGGTGCCGGGCTCGTTGAAGGCAATGTGGCCGTCAGAGCCGATGCCGAGCACCTGGATGTCGATGCCGCCGGCCTTCTTGATCTGGGCTTCGTACGCCTTGCACTCCTTTTCGGGGTCCTTGGCGAGCCCGTTGAGGACGTGCGTGTTCGAGAGCTTGATGTCAATCTTCTCGAACAGGTTTTTGTTCATGAAGTACCTGTAGCTCTGGTCATGCGTGCCGGGGAGCCCGTAGTACTCGTCGAGGTTCCAGCTCTTCACCTGCTTGTAGCTCACTTTCTTCGCCTTGACGGCCTTGGCCATCTCGGTGTACATGAGGACAGGCGTCGAGCCGGTGGCGAGGCCGAGAACCGTCTTGGGGTTCTTCTTCACCGCGGCGGTGATCATGTCGGCGGCCAGCTTGGAGGCCTCTTCTTTTGTCTTGCAGATTACGATTTCCATTTTATTTTTTCTCCTGTTCTGTTGAGTGGTCTGAGTCTATGTAAAAAGGTTTTAGCGGAAGGGGTTTTCTGTCAACTGGCGCCTTTGCAGGTGTTTGAGCTTCAGTTGGAGTTGGCGCTTCAGTTGGAGTTTGAGCTTCGGTTGGAGCTGGAGCGGTGGCAGTGACTTCCGTTGTCTCGACCTCGTCCTCCGGGGCCGTCATTGTCACGCGGTAGAGCGCGCGGACGCCGAGGATCGTGAGAACGACAATGGCCACGGCGGCTGCCCCAAGCGCGACTATCCGCCAGTTGACGGCGGGCATCGAGAAGCCGTCGTCGATCGGCAGCGGCGCAGCATAGCGCGAAGTGGACGCCTGCGGAGGCGTTGGCGCGGCATAGCGCGAAGTGGACGCCTGCGGAGGCGGCGTTGGCGCACGCGCCGTTGGAGCGGCAGGGATAGTCGGATCAGTTGGTGCGCCGAAGTCAATCATTGTCTGGACTCTTGGCGGCGGCTCTGCCGCAACGGGCTCCGCCGGTTCTGGCGGCGGCTCTGCGACTGGCGCCGGTGCGGGCGCAGGAGGCGCGGCAGGCGTCGGCGCGCTTTTCGCGGCGGATGTGCCGCGCCCGCTGGAGTATATCTCCATGAAGGCGTCCACGAGCGGTTTTGGCTCGAGCCCCACGGCTTCGCAGTAGAGCTTGACGAACCCGCGTCCGTAGATCGGCGCCACGATCTTGGAGAAGTCCTCCCGCTCGAGGCCTTCGACCGTCTGGACGATCATGTGCGTCCGCTCGGCAACCTGTCCGGGCGTAAGGCCCTTGGCCTCGCGCGCCATCCGCAATGTCTTTCCGAATTCAATCATTGAGGTTCCTCCTGGTTTTCAAATTCTTCGCTTGGCTCGGCCGCTGCCGTTGCGCCGCCCGCCTCGCCGCCATCTGCCGCGCTGCCTTCGCCGCCGCCGTTGAAGATGGCGAGAAGCTGCTGCTGGTCCATGATGATCGGTCTCGGGCCCGCGCCTTGCTGCGGCCCGATGACGCCGGCGTCCTCGAGCTTGTCGCAAAGCTTCGCCGCGTGGTTGTAGCCGATGCCGAGCCGCCGCTGGAAATGCGAGACCGACGCGCGGTTCGTGTTGATGATGCACTCGAGCGCGCGCTTGAAGAGATCTGCGTCCTCGTTCGCCTTTACCATCTCCTTTGCGCTCGGCATGTCCTCGCCGCCGCCAGGCTGGTTGTCGGGATCGTCCTCGTTCGACGCAAATGGATCCTCGATCGACGCCTCCTTGACTCGCCCGAGCTTAGTCGCGAACTTCTCGTCGAACTGCGTGTTCGAGTGTTCCTGTATGAAGTTCGTGATATTGGCTATCTCGCCGTCGGAGATCCATGCGCCCTGGGCGCGGATGAGAAGCCCGTCCTTGCCCTTGAAGAGCATGTCGCCCTTGCCGATGAGGTTTTCCGCGCCAGTGTCGTCGAGAATGGTCCTCGAGTCTACCGAAGATGAGGTCTTGAACGCGACGCGGCCCGGGATGTTGGCCTTGATCGTGCCGGTGATAATCTTTGCGTCTGGGCGCTGTGTCGCGAGGATGAGGTGTATGCCGGCGGCGCGGGCCTTCGCAGTCAGGCGCGATATGTCGGGTGTCACTTCCTTTGAGCACTGGCTCATTAGGTCCGCCACTTCGTCGATTATTATCACGATGTAGGGAACGGTCTTCGGCATGTCGGAGTTTACGGCCTCGTCGGCGCCGAACATGTCTTGCTGGGTAAAGGTCGCGCGGTGGTTGAAATCGTAGATGTTCCTGACGCGGGCGCGGGCGAACATCTTGAGCCGCTTCTCCATCTCCGCGACGGCCCAGTGTAGAGAGAAGACGACCTTGCGGTTGTCTGTGATGACGGGAACGAGGAGGTGCGGGATCGTCGCGTATGGCGTGAATTCGACAGACTTGGGGTCGACCATTATGAGCTTAAGCTGCTCTGGCGTGCGTGTCATGAGAAGACCGCAGATAAGCGAGTTGAGGCAGACCGACTTGCCTTGGCCTGTCGCGCCCGCGACGAGCATGTGCGGCATGGACGCGAGGTCGGAGACGAGTTCCTTGCCGTCGGCGCGCTTACCGAAGAGAAGGGGAAGTTCCGCCTTCGAGCCGCGCCACGCCTCGGACTCAAATACCTCGCGGAAGGATATTCCCGCCGGCGCGCGGTTTGGCACCTCGATGCCGATCCTGTCCTCGCCGGGGATTGGCGCCTCTATGCGGATCGACTTTGCATGCAGTGCGCCCTTGAGGTTGTCGGTGAGGTTTGTTACGGCGGAGTAGCGCGTGCCAGGAGCGAGTTCGATCGCGTACTTCGTCACGACCGGTCCTTGCACCGTGTAGCTAAGCTGAGCGTCCACGCCGAAGAGCTTGAGCGTGGAGATGAGGCGCTGGCTCATCTCTCCGACGTCGCTGTGGTCCGCGGCGCTTGGGCGGAGCGGATTGAGAAGGGCGAGCGACGGCAGAATGTACGGCCCCTTGTCCTCGACTGGCTCTTCCTGCGGGTCTTCGGCCTCGGCGCGCTTTGCGGCGGGTGGCGGCGGTGGCGGTGCTTCGCGCTGCTGAGGTGCCTGCGCCGTCTCGCGTGCAGCTTCGCGTTCGGCTTTTGCCGCCTCTTTCGCTGCGCGTATCGCGTCCTTCTCGGCCTGGCGGGCCGCCGCCTTTTCGGCCTTTGCCCGTTCCTTTTCGAGCCGTGCCTGCTCTTTTTCGAGCCGCGCCTGCTCCTTGGCGTCCTTCTTTGCCTGGAGCGCGGCGAGATAGGCCGCCTGCTGCTGCTCGTACTCCTCGTCGGAGCCTGCGGCTTCGCGCGACGGCGCGGCATGGCCGGAGGCAATTGCCCAGCGGTAGATGGCCGCGAAAAAACCTGCTATCGTCTTTATGCCTATGCACGCAACGAGCGAGATTATCGCGAAAATCGCCATTACGGCCGAGCCGCCGAAGTCGCTGAGGAGAGGCGAGATGAGGCGTGTCATGACGAGATAGCCGACTACGCCGCCGGCGTTTGCGATGTTGACGCGCTCAAGCGCAGCCGAAATCCCTGGCGCGTGGTTCTGCGCTACTTGCAGAAGGCATGCGCATGCCGCGGCAAAGAGTACGAACCAAGGGGCGCGGCGGCCGAGGTTGAGCTTGCGTCCGCCGACGAGGCATAGCCCGAGGACGATGCAGACGACGGGAATAGTCCAGACGGCGAGGCCGATCGTTGTGTAGCCGAGGTAGGCGAAGGAATCGCCGAGTGCGCCTACCCAGTTCGTGGACGGCATGGCTGGAACTTGAAGAGACGATACCGAACGCCAGTCGTATGTCAAGAGCGCAACGAGCGGGAAGAGCGAAATCGGGAATAGCATCCATCCGAAGATGTGCTTTTCGCGGCTGTCAATGTTGGAAGATGTGTCTGTCATTTTTGGTTGCTGTCTGTTGTACCTCCGCTTTGGGGAAGCGATATGCCGTTGTCGCGGGCGGTGGTGACGATGGGTACTTGCGCGCGTTCGGTCTTGAGAGAGTAGTATACCAATATGGCGAGCAGAAGCGCCAGGAGCTTGAGCCCCCAGTTGTATGTCAGCACCGACAATGCCCTTGAGAAGATGCCAGGTTTCTGCACTTCGGCTTTCATTTGCGATCTCCTTTCGTGGAGGCGTCAGCCGACTGCCTAAGCCATGTCCACAGCGTGCCCAGGCGTGACGCGCCGCCGACTGCGCGTGGAAGGGTTCTTGCCAGCCAGCGGTGCAGCGACTCGGCCCGCTGCTCGCCGGAATAGCGGAAGAGCTTGCCGTTGCGCGCTACCGATATGTCGCCCGTCTCCTCCGAAACCACTATGACGAGTGCGTCGGTCTCCTCGGAGAGCCCGACTGCCGCGCGGTGGCGCATGCCGCTCGCTATTAGGTTGGGGTTGTTCGACACTGGGAAGATGCAGTGGGCGGAGGAGAGCCGTCCGTTCTTGAGCACCGCACCGCCGTCGTGTAGCGGCAGGGGCGGCGTGAATATGCTTGTCACGAGCCCGCGCGAGAACACTGCGTCGAGCAGAACCCCCGTCTCCTCATAACCCCTGAGCGAAATGCCGCGCTCGAAGGCGAGGAGAGCGCCGATGCGCTTGTCGGCGAGCGCGAGGAGGGTCTCCACGACGAGGTCTGGCGTCGCGGCGTCGCCTGGGCCGTACTTCGGCTTTTCGAGAAATCCGAACGCGCCGACCGCTGATAGTATGCGGCGGATCTCGGGTTGGAAGATTACGACCGTAGAGACGGCGATGTATACGAGAAGAAACTGGACTATGCGCGTGAGAACGTCGAAGTGGAAGAGATACGCGAACGCGATGAGGAGCGCGGCGAGAAGCCCGAAGCCCATCAACGCCTGGCCGAAGCGCGAACCTTTCGCGCTTTTCAGTATCGCGTAGATCACGAAGTACAGGACCGCGATCTGGATTATGGCCGAGACGCTTACGTGGGGCAGTTCTATCGGGAAATCGCTCACGCGTCCTCCGTTTCGGCCTTTTCCTGCGCGGGCGGTTCCGCCGCGGCTTCGGGCGATTCCTTCTCTTGATCCGCAATCTCGATGCCGACGAGCTTCGCGACGTCGCGACCGTCCATCGTCTCGCGCTCCAGGAGCGTCTTTGCGAGAAGCTCGACCTTGTCCTTGTTCTCCGCGATCGCCTTCTCGGCCTTCGCGTAGGCGTCGGCGACGAGCTTCGACACCTCTGCGTCGATGGCGCGCGAGGTCTCCTCGCTGAACGCGGGCGGCGCTTCGTTCGCGATGTAGGGGTTCGGTTCGTTGAACGCCTGGAAGCCGAACTTGTCGCTCATGCCGTAGGTGCAGACCATCTTGCGCGCGATCTCCGTCGCCATCGCGATGTCCTGCGCGGCGCCGGTCGAGATTTCGCCTGTGAACATCTTTTCCGCGATCCTGCCGCCGCAGCAGATGAAGAGCTCGTCGAGGAAGTGGCTCTTCGTGCGGTTGAGGACGTCGCGCTCTGGGAGCGACATGGTGACGCCAAGCGCCCGTCCGCGCGGGATGATGGTGACCTTGTGGAGAGGGTCTGCATTCTTCGCGAGAAGCTGGAGTATCGCGTGGCCCGCCTCGTGCCACGCCGTGATCTCGCGGTCCTTCTGCGAGTAGCCGGCGCTTTTGCGCTCACGGCCCCAGAGAACCTTGTCGCGCGCCTCTTCGAGAGTCTCCATGTCGACGGCTTCGAGTTTCTTCCTGACCGACATTAGCGCGGCTTCGTTGAGGAGGTTCGCGAGGTCCGCGCCCGAGAAGCCGGGCGTGCCGCGCGCGATGCGCGAGAGATCGGCGTCGGGCCCGAACTTGATCTTCTTGCCGTGCAGGGCGAGTATCTCCTCGCGACCCTTTAGCGTCGGAAGGTCGATCATCACCTGGCGGTCGAAGCGACCAGGCCTCAGGAGCGCGGCGTCGAGCGTGTCGGGGCGGTTGGTCGCAGCGATCACGATGACTCCCTCGTTCGGCGAGAAGCCGTCCATCTCGACGAGCATCGTGTTGAGCGTCTGCTCGTTGTAGCGGCTCGCCCCGAGCGCGCCAGCGCCTGTGCGTTTCATGCCAATCGAGTCGATCTCGTCGATGAAGATGATGCAGGGCGCCTTTTTCTTCGCCTCTGCGAACATGTCGCGCATGCGGCTCGCGCCGACGCCGACGAACATCTCCTCGAAGTCGCTTCCCGAGATCGCGAAGAAGGGAACCTGGGCCTCGCCGGCGATCGCCTTGGCGAGCAGCGTCTTGCCCGTGCCGGGCGGGCCGACAAGGAGAACTCCCTTCGGGATGCGTCCGCCGAGCTTGCGGAAGGCGGCTGGCTCCTTCAGGAACGCGACTATCTCCTGTACCTCCTCCTTCGCCTCGTCGATGCCCGCGACGTCGGAGAACGTCACCCTTGCCTTCTCCGCCTTGCCGTCGAGGAGCTTTGCACGCGACTTGCCGAAGCCGAACACCCCGCCGTCGCCGCCGCCCATCTTGCGGTAGAATAGCCAGTAGAAAAGAAACAGCATCCCGCCGAGGTAGATGATGTTCATCATGAGCGGCGAGATGGGACTCCTGCGCTCCCTGACCTTGACCTGGATCTGCTGCCTGAAGAGGTCTTCCATCAGCGACTCGTTCTCGCCTGGGATTAGAGGCACGCGGTATCTGACGCGTACGGGATCGCCGTTCTTGTCTGCGAGGGGCTTCCCGTCCTTGTCGACCTCGTCGGTCTCCATTTCGCCGGTGAGATAGGTTTCGCCATCGTCGCGGTCCATGAAGCGCACGACGGGCTCGACGAGCTTTCCCTCGTCGAGCGCCTTGTAGAACTCGAGCTGTGTCAGCTCGCGTACCGCGCTCTCGCCTGGATTCGTCTTGTAGAAGGTGAAAAACAGCGCCACGGCGACGGCGATTATGATCCACGATCGCATCGCGCCGACACTCTTCCCGTCCGGCTTCGCGGCGGGTTTTTTGGACTCGTTGGACATATATGTAGATTATACCAAATCCGATTGACTTCTTGGGCGAATTTTTGGTAAATTCTGCGTCGCGAAATGAGAAAGGAAAGGCCATATACATCCGGCGAGGAAGTCGCAAACGCGGTCACGCACGTAGTGGGCTCCCACCTTGGCGCGGCGATGCTCGCGCTTCTCGTCTGGAAGGGCGCCACGAGCGGCGTGGATGTCGCTTGGAAGACGACTTCCGGGGCGATTTTCGGCTTTTCGATGATCCTCCTCTACGCGATATCGTCGGCATACCATACGGTTGCCTATCTTCCGGCGAAGAGAGTCCTGCACAAGATGGACCATATGGCGATCTACTTCCTGATAGCGGGAACTTACACGCCTTTCTGCCTCGTGACGCTTAGGCCCGACCATCCGGGGCTCGCGTGGACCATCTTCGGCATCGAGTGGGGCGGGACGCTTGCGGGGGTTTTCTTCAAGATTTGGACGACTGGGCGGTTCAGGGTCGTGTCGACCCTGGCGTACATCGTGATGGGGTGGGTGGCGATCCTCGCGATCGTTCCGCTCATACGCTCGCTCCACGGGCTTGGCACGATGTGGCTTACGCTCGGCGGCGGGCTCTACACGCTTGGCTGCGTCTTCTATCTCTGGAAGTCGCTTCCCTACGCGCACATGGTGTGGCACCTGTTCGTGCTCGCAGGCACGATCTGCCACTTCTTCTGCATCCTCTGGTATGTGATGTAGGCTTGGCGGGCGACGTCGATTGCCGCCTATTTCAGCTTGAAGCCGGTGCCGACAAACTGCGCGATGTCGCGCCCGGTGTCGTCTGCGACATCGACGTTCACGACGCACGAGCTGCGGCCGTCCTTCCTGTAGCGGGCCGTCGCTATGAGGCGCTTCCCCTTTGCCGCAGAGAGATAGCTGATCGAGACTTGCTGGGCCACCGTCACTCTTTCGCGGTCGTTCGTCAGCGCGGCGAAGGCGAAATCGGCAAGGGTGAATATCGCGCCGCCCATGACGCCGCCGAAGGCGTTCCGGTGGCGGGGCGAAAGAGTCATCGAGGTCACGGCATGTTCGCCGTCCAGTTCGTCGAGCGTTATTCCGTTCTCGGTGGCGAACCGGTCTTCCGAGAAGTAGGCGCGGGCTTCTTCCATTGTCATATTTGTCTTCCCTTGTTCGTTTTCGCTTCGCCGCGCGGTTTCTGCGGCTTGTGTGGACAGTAATATATCAAAACGCCGATGAAAGTCAATGAGGGTTCTCGTGCGGAGTTGCGGAGCCGCGGAATCTCAGATCCGCCTTGCATGTCTTTGCGACGATCGCGTTGGCGTCATCCTTGCATCGCCAGTATTTGTCGGTGTGTTTGATGGCGTGATGAAAAGCGAGGAAAACTACGGCTGCCGGCAAGAGCGCAAGCACGACAACTGCTCGTCCAGCTATAATTGCTGCAATCACAACCATCGCGGCGAACAGGAAGGCCAACGCAGCTATCAACCAGCCAAGAACCGGCGAGTCTGACTGCTTGCGCAATTTTTGTCTTATTGCGTCCATCTTGGCGGAGCCTAGCGTCGGCATGCTGTCCGCAGCCTTGAGGACTTCAACAGTCCTGCTCCATGTCCATACACCACATGGAGAACGTTTGTAACCAAGTTTCTCCATGTGAAACAATATCCTTAGCGTGCGAAGGACCCTAATCGCGATGTAGCACCATGCCACGAGAAAGCACAAACAAACTGCCGCCGCCGTGCCCAAGAGCGCGACGAGCGCAGGGTGGTCTAATAGTTCGTTCGGAGTCATGAATGCAGTAACTTCCCGACGGAGAATGCGTTGGCGACGGCATCGCCCATGATGCGATAGACGTGGGCGCAAGGGTCGAAGCAGATCGGCTTCATCTTCGCGGCGTCGGGCTTGCCGTCGGTAAGCGCCGCTTCCTCGGCCGCGCAGTTGACGATC
Organism: uncultured bacterium; assembly: GCA_902780865.1. Lineage (GTDB taxonomy): Bacteria > Verrucomicrobiota > Kiritimatiellia > RFP12 > UBA1067 > UBA1067. The sequence goes on along the minus strand of CACZHC010000023.1, from coordinate 21,699 downwards.
TTCCCGACGACGTTGCAGTTCTCCTCGTTCATCGAGACAAGTTCGCATTCAAGGGTGAGCGGCAGCTCGTTGATGACCGGCGCATCAACGAACTCGCTCTTCGTGAGCGTGAAGCCGCTCTTCGCGACCTTGTCGGGCGTCTTGTTGCCGCTGACGAGTCCCAGGTAGTCGCAGGCCGCAACCTTGTCAGCAGTGCCGAAGGCGACGGTGAACGCCTTGTGCGCCGCGATGTTGCCCCAAGTCTTGTGCGAGGTGTCGATGCAGATCGTTATCTCGTCCTCGAGCGTGATTCCGCCCCATGCGGCGTTCATCACATCGGGCGTTCCATCTTCCCCGTATGTGCCGATCATCAGCACCGGCATCGGGAACATCCAGTTCTTCTTGCCAAAGTTCTTTTTCATGTCTTTGTCCTTTCTTTATGTTGTCTCACGCGGAGTCGCGGAGGCACAGATTTCATCTTAGTTATTATGTTCCTGATAGTTGCCTGTAGCACTCGTACGCGGCGATGGAGACGGCGTTTGCAAGGTTGATGCTGCGCGCGTGTTCGCCGGGCATGGGGATCTTGAAAAGCGATTCTTTGTAGCGGGTGTAGAAGTCCTTCGGGAGTCCTGACGATTCGTTGCCGAACACAAGCGCGTCGCCTTCGGAAAAACGGCATTCGTATAGTGACTTCTCGCCGTGCGTTGAGAGAAAGAAGAGTCGCTTGGGCTTTGCCGCCGCAAGATACTCATCCCAAGTGTCGTGAAGCGTGACGTCGAGATGCGGCCAGTAGTCGAGGCCAGCGCGGACGACGTAGCGGTCATCGAGAGCGAAGCCGAGGGGCCTGACGAGATGAAGCGGCACGCCCAGCCCCACGCAGAGCCGGCCTATCGCTCCCGTGTTGTGCGGGATTTCAGGGCGCAGGAGTACGATTGAAAAGCTATGCTTCATAGTGGCTCAAATCGTTTCATTGTCTTCCCGTCACGCTCGATGGTCTCGAAGAACATCTTTGCAGGACGCACCCAGAGACCTTGTTCTCCGTATAGCGCACGATAGACAACCATCTCCTCCAGCGTCTCGGAATCCTTTGCGAATCCCTCGATACGATAGATGTTCCCCTTGAAGTGCCGGAATTCGCGGCCAATCAGACTCTCTTGTTCTTCTGTCATTTTCATTTTCTCAGTCTCTGGCGTCCATGGGGGCAGATCCCATGGACGCAAATATTGAGTGGCATTGTCTTCTATGTCGCTTTCATTGACGAGCGGCGAGGTTCAAGAGGTCGTCAAGGATTTCTGTGGCGTTTATCTCGTCGGCGCTGAATTCCCCGTTGAACGAAACGATGTTCTCGCCGAAATCGCCGTCGAGCGCGACATCAATGGCGCCCTTGAGATTTGCGATGTTCATCATGTGCTTGGCCGCCAGGTTCTCGAATGGAACGATGAGTCTGTCCTCGACGCCTTCGTTCTGCTGGCTGTTCACGACGCTTTCGTAGAGTGCGAGCATCTTGGCCGGCTTGTCGCCGGCGAACGCCCCCTGCATGGCGCGTAGCGCCTTGTCGCCGCCGCAGCGGTCAATCATGACTGCTGCGATGAAGTTGCGGCATGCCTGCTTCTCGTTCGCACCATCGGTCTTCTCTTCGGCTCCGCTCGCCACCATGACTTTCACGATATTGTCGCTGAACTGCGTGATGGCACGGTGGATTTCGAGTGCCGATGAATGGGGGGAAAGCTTGCGTATGGCGTCGATCTTCGCTTTTGACGCCTCCAGGACGAGCTTGGCGATCATTCCCGGCGGCAACGCCTTTCCGTCAATGGCGACCATCATGCGCTTGCCCGCCTCGTAGATGGCCGGTTTGTCCTTCGAGAGTTCCCTAAACTCCCTGAAGTTGTCGGCGATGGCGTCGATTCTCTCCTTGATCTTCTCGGACGAGCGCAGTTGTGCGGTGGCGGTGATGCAGATGTTTGCGATGCGCCTTGAGACGACATCCTTGAGGTCGAAGTCGTCGCCGCAATGCGCGAGCATGTCCTTGACGAGCTTCTCTGCGGCCGCCTTGTCATTGCCGGGAAGCTTCGCGGCGATCGCGTCCACATGCTTCATCGCCTCGGTCTCGTACTGTCCGTGGTCGATGCGCATCGGGGTGGTTGTAGACTTGCCTTCCACGTCGATGGTCGTCGTCCAGTTGAACTTGACTGGGAAGCCCTTGGGCTCGGAATACTTGATCGTGACATCGCCCGTCTCGTCGTTGCGCGAGAGGGTGAACGTGACGGCCATGTGCTCGTTGGAAGAGATGCCGTGTGCCAGGAATCCGCCGTTGAGATTTACGCTGAGGGCACTCTGCGAGAGCGCATAGTAGACGTTGGAAAGCTGCTTGGGGTGAACATTCCCGCAGAGTTCAGCGACTTTGTCGGCGATGGTCTTGCTGGCCTTGACGACCTCCGGATCGCTCTCCGACCCGTTTATCGCTTCAAGCGTTTCGCCGTTGGGCAGGTGAAAAACGAACTTGATGTTCTCTTCCGTGATGACCGGCTCCTCGTTCTCCGTATACACGGGCGGCGAAGCGCGGTTGAGGTCGAGGATCATGGTGTTTCGTCCGCCGCGCGCGGTACCGTCCATCTCCTCGAGCTTTCCGGTGAACGAGGATATCCCCGGCGCATTCTCGAGGCGCGTGCCCGAGGCGAGGGCGGCTTCCGCCTCGTCGAACGTCGCGCCGGAGTTCTCGGCGAGAAACATAATCTGGCCCATGGTCATGGGATTCTGCGACAGGCGCCGGAGGACGGCGGTGGAAAGCTCCGAGTTGCTGCTCTCGGGCGACGCCTCGACATCAGGGCACAGGATCGGCACCAGGTTGGCGCGATTGAGCTTATTGGACTTCTGCAGCGCCGCAATGGCGTCGTAGTTCTTCATGACGCGAGCCGCCACGAGCAGGCAGTAGTCGACCTTGACGCGCTTGCCGTCGCTGGAGGCATCGGGGAGAGGGTCCAGCGCACTGAACACGGCGTAGATGAGCTTGCGCTTCTCGGGCTGCATCTGCGCGAGCGAGTTGGAAAGCGACGTCGCGTATCCGCGTCCGACGAACTGCATGGCGGGGTTCTTCTCCATGCCGAAGATATCCTCGGGGTTCTGCGCATCGAGCGGAATATTGCCGTTGACGGAAAGCTCCTCGAATACGAACTTCTCGACGCCGATCTTGGCCTTGTCGGAGCATGCGACGAAGTTGACGTTGCGCTTCGTTGGCGTGTCGCGGAGCTTGGCCTCGCGGTCGCCCGCGAGGTCGTCGTACCACGACGAAAACTTGTCCATCAGGCCGAGCCCCGCCTTGAAGCCGTCCACATTCTGCGTGAAACGCCCACCGTAGTCGTAGAGGCGGCGCGCCTTCGAGTTTGGATCGAGCGCGGCTGTCTCCGCCTCCTCGTCCGTGCACCCGGTCGCCTGCTGGTAGATGTTCGCGACGCGCGCGAGCTTCGGGATCTCGGAGGCGACGTAGCCCATCGATGTCGCCTTGGAGATGCTCGCAGGATCCGTGAACTTGCCGCCGCCCAGCGTGTCGATGGCGATCCTCACGAGGTTGATGCGCCGCGCCGTTAGCGGCTTGCCCTTGCCGAAGTCATCAAGCTTCATGTTGTCGCGCACGATGTCGGGAATGTTCCTCTCGCCGCCGAACATGTCCGCGACCGTTTTGCGAAAAAGATCGCGCACCAGGTCGTTCGCCGCCTTCATGTCCGAAGTGCGCCGGAACGACGCAAACGTTCCCTTGTAGTCGCCTCTCGGCATCCCCTCGAATCGCGCGACCGTGTCCTCTCCCTTCGTCGCATAGGCCTTGTTCGCGAAATCGACGAACTTCTGGAAATTTGCACTGTAGTTTGCATTGATCTGTGCCGGCATTGTTCTGTTCCTTTCAACTTTTCAACTTTCAACCTGCAACCTGTATACACACGAGACGCAAAAAGGTTACACATGAAAATATCCGCTTGAAAGCATGTCGTGGTGCGAGTCGTCCACCTCCTGGGCCGCGGATTGCGCAGATTCGGCCTCGCGAAGTCCCGCAAGCACCTTGCGCCAGTTCTCCGCATGGTTGACAAGCGACTCGAGTCCGGCTGCAAACGATTCGACGTCCGTGAGCGCCTGCGGGAACGGTCGCACGACGGCGTAGGCGTTGGTCTCGGGGTTCTGGCAGAGCGTCGCGCCCTCCGTTGCGCGCAGCAGGAAGTTGGCCTTGAGCATCATCTCGCCGAACGCGCCGTTCGCATCGGGCGGAGGAAGCCCGATCTCGACACAGGCGAATATGCTCTGCGTCTGCGGATCGTCCAACAGCTCCACGCGGAAGCCTTCGACGTAGAGTTCCGCCACGCCGTCGGCGCCGTCAAGTCCTTGAATCCCGTATTTTGCGGCGAATCCCGCGATAAGCTCCTTGAATTCCATGTTGTCACCCCACCTCTTCTTTTGCATTGATGTTTTCGCATCAGCGGCCTCACGGACCGCTGCGGCAGACGTCCGAGAAACCGCGATCTCAAGGATCGTTACCCGAGACCCGCATTAACGGTTTAGCGCATGTCGAACTTTTCGATCTTCATTTCGCCGCAGTCGTTGATTATGGCGACGTTCTTTACGAACGGCTCGGAGGCGGCGTGCGCTTCAAGCGCGGCCTCGTCGCGCCAGGTCTCGCAGATGAGCAGAACGCCGGGGCGTGTCGCGGACGCGAAAACGTCGTAGGCGATGCATCCGTCCTGCTTGAGCGAGGCGGCTGTCAGTTCCTTGGCGGCGGAAAGGGCGCTGTCGAGACGGCCTTCCTTGGCCTGAAAGAAGCAGTTGAGTCTGAGCATGGTATTGTTCCTTTTTTGTGTGGTTGTTGTTCCGATGCCTTGCAGGATGCCTGCATGCTTGTCGCGGCAAAGGAATTATATAGTTTCTGCTCGCTAAATGTCAACAATGAGCAGGACGTCTGTTCTTGTCGCCACTTCTCACGCCAGTGCCGACTTGACCTCGCGAAGGACGCGCGGGGCCGTACCGATCGCGAAGCGGTCCGCGACGGCGAGGAGATCGTCGTCCGTTATCTTCGACTGTTTGCCGTTGACGGACAGCTGATGTCGTCCGCCGTGCGCAGACCATGGATCGTCAGACGGAAATTTCGATCCTGTAAGATCATATGCCGGCGCAAGCTGCCATTCGCCGTCCTCCTTCAGCATGAAGGAAAAGTTCTTCGTATGGTCGTCGCACTCGTCCACCGCGATGTTGAAGACGATCCGCCGGAAGGCTTCTTCCATCGCCTCGTAGCCGAGATGGAGCGCGTCAACCGTCGCGAGATACTGCTCGTACGTCCTGAACTCCATCGGCACGGACATCGGGAAGTGCGCCATCGCAGAGAGTGTCTGGACATGATGATGCCGCGTACCATCCCTGTCGAAGCGCTTCGTCATGAAATGACCGAGTCCGTCAAGCTCATAAAGGACAGACTCGCACATGTCGATTCCCGCCGCGCGGGCCTTTCTGTAGATTTCGTATTCCGTCTTGCCGCGCCACGGATATTCCTTCGGCGTGAACTTGATTATCCAGTGCTCAAACCCCTCGGGAAGATCCCTGTCGCCGAAGAGGAACTGGTCGGTTTCGCGGTTCCATCCAATAAGGGCCTTCGCCTGCGCGCCGCCGACCGACGATCCGATGCGGATTATCGCACGAAGCGCCTCGGCTCCGTCCAGATCCGCAAGCTCGCCGTTGGCCGCCATCTGCGCCGCATCGACGAGCTTGCGCATCTCGAAGGCCGCGGGGCGCCCGCCCGGCCCGTGATCAGGCTCGTATGTTAGAGCACCTGTCGAGCGGCGTCCGATGTAGGCAAGTCTGTCGAGCGCGGTGATTTCGGATCGGACATAACCTCTCTCCTCCAGCCAGCGGTCGATCAAGCCGCGTCCGAAGGCATCTGGAAGCGAATCCGCAAATGCAGGCGGAAGCCCCGCATACTCGCTCCGCGGCAGATTGGGAAACGCATAGGGCTCCCTGCGAAGAGGCATCATAAGCGGGGAAATCTCGATTCCCGACTTGAGGAACTTGCGGTCGTACTGGAACGCATACGATTCCTCGCGCGACCCATTCGAAACAATCATGCCCACGCGCTGTCCCCAGAGCGAAACCATGATACGGTTGACATGCCTGAATTCAGCCATGCGCCACCTCCTTGCGTGTCCGTCCCGCACGCTGACGCCTCTTCTGCGCAAAGCGTCGCTCGAACATCGCGTCGTCGATTTCTGGCGGCGCGAGCGTCATAAGCCAATCGGTCTTGCGCAAGGTTCGGCAGTATGAAAGAAGCGAAAGTGTGGACGCATTCTCGCCCGCCTCAAGATTGCGAATCGCCTTGAGAGAAATTCCGCTCCGCTCTGCCGCAGTCTGCTGCGACAGATTGTCGGCAAGTCTTGATGCTCTTAGATTCTCACCAAGAACCTTCAGCATCTCGTCTCTGGTTCGATATATCATAACAATCCTTATAAGGTCAGTTAGTGCCGATATTTTAGCACAACATACCCCACAAGGTCAATAGCGAGCCATAGGATGTAACCCTGGTCAGGCCGTCTTCAGGACTTCGGAGACGGGTTTGCGAGGAACCTTGATGGGCTTGGCGGCGGCCTTGCCGACTGCGATGACGGACATAAGAGTCTCGCCAGATGGGATGCCGAGGATCGCCTTGACCTTGGCGCGCGAGGATGAAGTACGACGAGGCGAGGCCGCAGTCGTAGGCGCCCCACATGTTGCCGAGGTCGTCGGCGGGCTCGCTTCCCATGAAACCGCTTTCGCCAGGCACGAACGTGACGGCAACAAGCGCGGCGGCGTCTGCGGAGTTCGCCGCATTGAAACCTGGAAGCGCCTCCTTCCACATACGGTTCTTCGCCTCGTCGCCGATCGCCGCGTAGTAGCGCGTTGTCTCGCTGTTCTTCCAGCTCGGCGCGTTGAGCGCGTCTGCGACTATCTTCTCCATCTCGTCCTTCGCGATCTCGCTTTTCGCATAGCGGCGGACGCTTCTGCGCACCTCGATGAGTTCGGTGAATTCCATGGGAGATTTCTCCTTGTCTTCTTTGTGATTTTCGTTTGCGCCGTCCGAGCATCCTGCGGCCAGCAGGACGGCGGCAGCTGATGCATTGCCGATAAACTGGCGTCGTGAAGCGGCTTTGGTATGCATTGCGTCTTCGACTCCTATCTGGCGAGTTCCGCGCGGATCGCAGATTCGACGTCCGCAAGTGGGGCGGTCGGTTCGAAGCGGCGGACGATGCGTCCGTCCTTCCCGATCAGGAACTTCGTGAAGTTCCACTTTATGTCGGGCTTCTTTGCGTAGTCAGGGTCTGCTTCGCCGAGCATCTTCTCGAGAATCGGCGCGATCTTGCCGTCCGGCGGGAAGCCCTCGAACTTGGTGCCCGCAACAAGGAACTTGAAGAGCGGAGCTGCGTTCTCTCCGTTGACCTCGACCTTCGCGAACTGCGGGAACGCCGTCTTGTAGTTGAGGACGCAGAATCCGTGGATTTCTTCGTCCGTTCCGGGGGCCTGCTGTCCGAACTGGTTGCACGGGAAGTCCAGAAGCTCGAAGCCGTCCCCCTTGAGCCGTTCGTACATCGCCTCGAGGCCTTCGTACTGTGGCGTGAAGCCGCAGCGCGTCGCCGTATTGACGACGAGAAGGACCTTCCCCCTGTACTGCTCGAGCGGCACATCGGCTCCCTTGCGGTCCTTGACGCTGAACCGGTAGACAGTCGCGTCCACCGCCGCGATCCCGCACGCCGCCAGCGTTGCATCGGCGAATGCCTCCAGCGCGGGGACGCTGGACTTGATCGACGAACCGCTGAACGCCTTGGGCGGCAGGACATTCGCCGTGTCGCCGATAGTTTCCGCGAAATCCTTGCCGACGCGCTGCATTCCGCCGCCGCCGTGTGTCTGGAAGAGGCAAACCTTCTTGCCCTTGAGCGCGTCCTTGCTCTGCGTCACCCATGTGCGCACGGGCGGCGCCATCGTACCCCACCAGTTCGGCGAGCCGACGAAGACGAGATCGTACTTTGCGAGGTCAAGCCCCTCGATGGTCTTGATCGGGCGCAGCGTCTTTCCTTGGCACTCCGGTTTCGCCTCGTCGCAGCACTTCTGGAAGTCGCTGGTGTAAGGCGTCTCGGCTTTGATTTCGAAGAGGTCGGCGCCGGCTTTTTTTGCAATCGTTTCGGCGGCGAAGCGCGTGTTTCCGCTCCATGAGAAATATACGACTGCGCATTTCATTTTCTTGTCTCCTTGTTTTTCGGGTGATGGAAGGGGGGTGTCGGCATTGTTCGTGGTGGAGGCTTCGTTTGCTATCGCCTCCCTCGAGCATCCCGAGCCGAGCGATGCAACGCTCACGGCCGCTCCCATGTTCATGATAAACTCTCTTCTGTTCATTTTGGTTTCCCTTTCTTGGCTGTTTTTTAGCCTACTTCGCCAACCGCCAGCAGAGCCAGGCGGAGAGCGTCTTGGAGTCGAAGATCGTTCCGTTGCGGATTCCTTCCTCTACCTCTTCCGCAGAGAGCACGACAGGATAGACGTTTTCGTCCGGGTCCTGGTCCTGAGAGTGCGCCGTTTCGGAAAGCTCCGCGAAGTAGAGGTGGATTCGCTCCTCGCAGTATCCCGGCGTGCAGATTATCGTCGTGAGGAATTTTATGCTTGTAAGCTCGTAGCCGGTCTCCTCGGCCGTCTCGCGCCTCGCGCCCTCGATCGGATCCTCGCCCGGTTCGAGACCGCCCGCGATTACCTCGATCAGCGCCTCTTCCGCCGCCTTGCGGTACTGTTTCACGAAGACGAACTTTCCGTCCGGCCTGCGCGCGAGTATCGCGACCGCATTGCCGTGGCGTATAACCTCGCGCTTCGCCTTTCGCCCGTCGGGCAGTTCGATGTCGAGAAGATCGACGCTGATTATCTTGCCGGTATACTTCCGCTCTGTCGCGAGCGTCTTTTCAGTGAGGTCTGTCGTTTTCATTGTCTTGATTTAAGTCGCTTTTGTGATAATTATACCATAAAACTCCGTCTTTTGATTCCAAGGTTTTTTAGCCACAAAGGACAGGAGATGCAGGAGTGTGGGGGCGAGCAAGCTTTCTCGTCTCGAACTTGTGTGAACCAAAATTAATCAACATACCATAATCGATTTTCATGGCGACCAAGTAGTTGATCGTTTGCGCTATGTGCACATTCAAGAGCGTGGACACGGCTTTCAACTCAATCACAATGCCATCCACCAGCATATCGACGATGTAATCACCAGCGGTCGTACCATCCGCCGCTATGGCCGAGGCGCTTGCCGCCGCGCCTTCATCTCGCGCCGAAGTTCGGCCTTGCTATTCATGGCGTCGCAGTTCCTTGTAGCGGAAGCAGAATCGGGCGTGGTCGTTGACGAGACCGACGGACTGCATGAACGCATAGACGGTCACCGAGCCGAGGAACTTGAAGCCGCGCGACTTGAGTTCAGCGGCGATGCGGTCGGAAAGCTCGGTGCGCGCGGGGGCGGTCCAGTCGTCGGACTTCGCGTTGTCGGGATTGAAGAGCGTCTTGCCGTCCGTGAACGCCCAGAGCCACTTCGAGAACGTTCCGCATTCGCGGCGGAGCGCGATGAAGCGTTTCGCGTCATGGATGATGGCGTCGATCTTGCGCCGCGAACGGATCATCCCCGGCACGGCGAGGATGCGCGCGATGTCGCGCGCACCATAACGGGCAATCTTCTCGAAGTCGAACCGCTCGAAGGCGACGCGGAACGCCGCGCGCTTCTGGATGATCGTGTCCCAGCTGAGGCCGCACTGCAACACTTCGTACATCAGGTACTCGAAGAGCCTGCGGTCGTTCCGGCACGGCGTTCCCCACTCCTTGTCGTGGTACGCGCGCTCAAGGTCGTTCAGCTCGAAATATGGGCAGCGTATCTTTTTCATTGTTTTTAGCCGCAAAGGACGCAAAGACCGCAAAGGAGGTTCTTTTTCATGATTGCATTGTTTCTCCGCCCTGTCATAAAAGATGTCTATCTCCTTCTTAATGCTATTCGAAATCACAATGGAATTTTAATCTGTGGCTATCTCTTTTCCACTCGTTAAATCAGTTCTTTCCAGCTGGAAACGCAATGTCCGCAGCTTCTCCGGCCCTGCGGCCGATATCGTAGACGCGCTGCATCACGTCGGGGTCGTGGCAGACGCGCGATATTTGGAGCGGTTCCTTCGGTGCGATGAGGACCGCTTTGCCGTCGGCCACGCGCGAGTCGATGTACTTTAGCGTATCGTTGTACCATTCGTGCCGCGTCTTCAGCGCCTTGTAGACGGCTGGATAGCGGCGGAGAAAGGGCTTTGCAAGGCGGTGCTTCCACGAAGGGAACTTCCTGTAGCCGTGCGGGCGCGTCGTGATGACGACGTTGAAGTCGTAGCCAAGCGACTCGAAGTGGCGAAGGGGAATCCCGTCTGAAAGGCCGCCGTCGAGATACTCGCCGCCGTCGATTGCGACTGGGCGCGAGACGACCGGCATCGAGGCGGAGGCGCGTATCCACTCGAACGCCCTCGCATCGGCCTTGTCGAGCCGCGTGTACACGGGTTTCCCGGTGGCGCAGTCCGTCGCCACGACATGGAACTCCGTCGGGTTCGCCTCGTATGCCGCGGCGTCAAACACGTCGAGTTCCATCGGAAGCTCGCGGTAGCAGAACTCGGCGTTGAAAAGATCGCCTGTCCTAAATAGCGACGACCACGAGCAGTAGCGCGGATCGCGCGCAAAGCGCTTGTTGTAGCGAATCACGCGCCCGACCTGCCCGCTCTTGTAGTTGCAGCCAAAGCATGCTCCCGCCGAGACGCCGATGATTCCGTCGAACTTAACGCCGCGCTCCATGAAGACGTCCAGCACGCCGGCCGTAAACAGCCCGCGCAATCCCCCGCCCTCAAGTACAAGTCCACGTTTCATGGTGTCGTTCCCTGGGAATCCTCTGCTCTTATTTGTTGTCCGTCGTGCATTTAGCGGATCCTTTTTTCAGTCCGATAGCTCTCGTACAAATGCGTCTATGGCCGTATTTGTCCTGTGGCGGATCTGCCTTATGGCGGCTTCCGTGATGCCGAATCTCCTGGCGACATCTCGCGTTGGTTCACCACGCTCCAGTGCGAGGAATATCTCGCGGTGATTGTCGTCGATTGGGGCGGTGAAAAGGACGTGCTTCCTTGCCGCCTGGTAGCATGCTTCCGCCCATTGCCGATCGAGGAATCTGAGATTGACGTCGGAAGTCCGGTTGCCTGCCCAATCCAGTGTTTCGAGGGGAATCTGCTTGAAACGTTCGAGCTTTCTCAGGCGGTCTATCGCGATGTTGGCTACGAGGACGCGGAGAAAGGTGCGGAAACGCGCGCGCGACGGCTCGTATTTTCCTTCGCGCAAAATTGCCACGAGCCGCACCATGACGTCCTGCACGATATCGTCTGCTTCGTGCGAGAGCGAACCAAACCGTTGAACGAGGAAACAGGCGACGACGGGTCGGTACAGTTCATCGAAAGTCCGCCACCTGAACTCGTCGAGCTGTTCGCCGCGGGCGAGATCGTCAATAAGCGTCTTCGGTGTATCTGGTATTGCGCTCATTGCCTTTTGATGACTATTTTCTGGTTGTCGACTATGATGACCCGCATGCCAGGTTCTCTGTCGACGTGAAACTGGCTGTACAGGCTGCCTTCGGTATGGTCGGCGCTGATCAGAGTTCCTGAGAAATCCTTTGGCGCACGGACATGGACAAAGCCGTTTGTGTCTGGCAGCACAACTGTGCCAAAGTGGACTGCACCTGTGAGAACGAGCGTGTCGGCGGGAGTCAGGACGGCATATGGGACATATCCGCCGCGGATGTCGGCGGTTCTGACCACCTGTGGGTTTGTTTGGGAGCCACTTGATTTATCGTGCAGAATGAAACCAATAATAGCTGCGGCGAGCAGACCGCCAATTGTTAGAGCAAGTACAAGCCGCCATGGCTGCGGTTTCGCGGCAAGCGGGTTTTCCGGAAGGGCTCTCGCATCGGCCGGCCGTCGCGCTGGGTCGCATGCGAGCATGCGCGTGAGGAGCGGTGCCCATTCTGGCGCGAGCTCGCGGATTTGCGTGAGAAGGCGAGGCGAGCCCTCGAACCAGATGCCGGTAGTCAGCTTGAAGAGTAGGACGCCAAATGCGTAGACGTCCGAGGCGGGCGTCGCCAATTCGCCGCGGACGCATTCGGGGGCGAGGGCGTATGGCGTACCGAGATTCACGGGGAGGGTCGCCGTCGCAAGAGAGAGTCCGGCGCGGAGCTCGGGGTTGAGGACACGTGCGATGCCAAAGTCGGCGAGGACTGCATGCCCGCCTGGGTCGAGTAGCACATTCTCGGCTTTCAGGTCGGCATGGACGATGCCGTGTTCGTGGCAGCAGGCGAGCGCAGAGCGGATTTCGCCGTAGAGACGGAGAACTTCATCTGGCGACGTTGGGCGAGATGCGAGACGGTCGGATAGTGTGTGTCCTTCGCCGACGAAGTCCATGACAAAATAGGGGTTCCCGTCCTCGTCCGTTCCGCTGTCCGTGACGCGGACGATGTTGGGGTGGCGGATTACTGCGGCGAGCTTTGCTTCGGCAAGGAACTTCTTTGCGAGGGCGGCTTGGTTCGTGGCATTTGCGACATTGAAGACCTTGATGGCGTGTTCGGTTTGCCGCATGCGGTGGACAGCCCTGAAGACCGTCCCCATTCCGCCGCGTCCGACCTCGCCTATGATGTCATACTCTCCAATCTGCCGCATCGGAATTATTATAGCAAATTTTTGTCACAGCATCGGTTGCCGTTCGTATGTGTGTATGGACAGGGCGGCGCGCCGGAGGGTGCGCGGAAATACCCTTGCGCTTTTTGCGTTCCGTATGGTATAATGCGGGCATGGGAAAGCGCGGGGAGAAATCCGCGTGATCCTGAAGTCGCTTCTCCACGTCGGAAAACTAGCACTTGAAAGACGGTTGGATGAAGAAGCGGACGGTCGCTCCTCTGGTGCGTCGTCCTGTCTCCTTTCCAACCGGCCTGTGCTAGGGCCTCCGACAAAGGAACAGAACGACGCACTTTTTTGTAACAACAAAGCAAAACAGAAAGGAGTTCAATATGGCTGACATTAAAGAGACTGTTCTTAGATGTGTACTACGCGTGATAATCAAAAAGTTTTTTGGTTGAAATAGTATAATTCTATTTCGCCAATCACCCTTTCAAGATTATCGACAACTTATTTAGAATGTACAATAATAAACAAACAAAAAGGAGAATATATGGTTGAATCATTGTTGGTAAAGTCGGGTATCGCACTTTGCAAATCATTGCATAAGACGGGACCACAGGTTATGGGGCAAGAAATTGCCAACATTGTAGAAAAACATTCAATAGGCGCTGCAGCTGCGAGCCTTGGTGTTGCATGGTTGCCTGGAGCTGGCGCTACGGCTGCGATGGCAGCCTGTGCTGGATTTGTGTGGTCAATGTACTTTAGAATTAATTCAAAGATTGGCGTGCCTTTTTCAAAGAACATCATTAAGTCATTGGCGACAGCAATAGGGGCAAATCTCGCTGCTGGTGCTATAAGTTCGGTTGTCGTGTCATCCGTTCTTTCATTCGTGCCTGGACTTGGCAATATTGCGGCATCTGCTTTGATGGCAGGCGTTGCATTCTCGCTTACCTGGTCATGTGGACTAGTATACCTCAAGGTGTTGACGAGATTCGCCGAGGCAAATGTTGACCTCGGGAAAGTAGGCGAAGAAGATTTGAAAGCTATGGCAAAAGATGTTATAGCAAAAGAAAATGTCAAAGAGATGATGAAACAGGCCAAAAATCGGTTTAAAGAGGCAAAGGAACGCGGTGATATTAGGAAGGATGGCAACAACGTAAAACCAATGGATGAGAAGTGAATTGATGGCTACTCCATACAATGTCAATCGAAAATGTTGCGCGACATGTAGATTCTGGGACGGCAATCGTCGGCCTGAATTTAGGGCAAATCGCTTATTTCAAGTCGTAGTTTCTGGTTCGGCTGCGCCATGTATAGCGCGGCCGAATTCTGCTAACCCTACGCCGGTAAACTATTGCCCAAGATGGCAGAAGTCCCCGCAGCTATCCTAATCCAAGCATAATAAGAAGCTATCAGCACTATGAATTATCATCAATTTGTGCATCCTAATGATGAAGCGGCAATTGAAAAACTTAAAGCGGTTCCGGGATTTGACATCGCGACACGGTTTTTCATGAAGTTTGGCGTAGAAGAATACTGCCGGGGACTTTATATGGCAAACCATATCAGATTGTCGACGAGACAGCTTCCAAGAATATATGAACTTTTACCACCTATCTGTGAAAAACTTGAGATTGATGTGCCAGAGCTTTATCTCCAAATGTACCCGACGCCCAATGCATATACAGTCGGTGACAAAAGAAACTGTATTGTAATTACCAGCGGATTGTTGGATTGCCTTGGAGAAGGGGATGAACTGCGAGTTGCGCTTGCACATGAATGTGGGCATATAGCCTGCCGCCATGTATTCTATTCTACTATGGTGCAAATGATGTTGACCCTTGGTAGCAGATACAATGTCGTGCAATGCATGCAGGAGCCACTGATGTTGGCATATAATTTCTGGTCTCGGCAGAGCGAATTTTCGGCTGATAGAGCGGCGGCTGTCTGCCTTGGAGGTGTGACTACGCCAATAAGAACTATATTTCGATTATCTGGCGGACCAACTAAATATACGGCTGACATTGATTTGGAGGAATATGTTGAGCAGATGATGGAGTGCGAGGGGCTGATAAAAGGGGAAAAGTGGCAGAAGTTCCTTCGCGATTATGTTGAGATGGATGCTGATCATCCATTCACATCTACGCGAATCCGTGAACTCCTAAAGTGGGGGAGCAACTCCCAATTTGCTGAAGTGGTGAAGAGCGCCTAATCCCGTAGTTAATCTTAAATTCACGAGAATATGCATAAGCGCGCCGTTAAGGGCTGTGCGGAGAAGTCTCTCCCTGTGAAGGCGTGGGAGAAGCTGAAGGGGCGTGGGCCGTTTCCGTCGGTGGCGGCTGAAGCTTACTTCGGAAAGAGCAAGAAAAAGAAGTAATGCCTTGGAGGAAACATGGCAGTGCGGCAGTTAGATGCTGGTAAAGTCAAGGAAGTCGACGAGCGGCTTCGGGCCTACAGGGAGTTGCCTACCGAGCTTCGCGAGAAGGAGCGCGACCGCATCGAGACTTTGATGATCCTCGCCTTGGGCGACGATCCCGAGAACGAACTCTCGCGGCATTGCGACGCCGTCATGGACGGTCTCATGAAGTTGATAGCCAGCTATGTGCCGCCGACGATCGAAAGAAAGGACTGTCAAAGCAGAGCGGCGTACATGGCCGCAGTTGCGCGCGGTGACACCGCCAAGCGGAAATCATGGTCTACACGATTCCTCAAGCTGTTCCCGGGACTTAAACTTGAGCCCGGTTGGCGGCTGTCATGCTTAGAGGAAGGAGACTCGGAGAACGGATTCAAGACGCTGTTCCTGACCGACGGCAAAGGAAACTTCTGCGAAGATGTGCGAGAGTGTATGCGGCTTGTCGGCGATCCTGCAATCGCGACACTTGACATCGTTCTGCTCGACTATCTCGTCAGCCTGTTCAAGCGACCGGCCCTGCACAAGCTAAAGTGGCTCGTAACTGGACTAAAGAAGTTTCTGGTCGGACATGGCCCGTTCTCGCCTAACTCCGACGGCGGCGATATGCTGTTTGGTTTGTTTGAGAAGGGCACGGATTTTGCGTCGCTCGCTGCATTCGACTACCTGCCACGCGTCGAACTGAATGCGGACGGCAGCGCCGTTGTTAGATATGTGACTTTCTCTCCGTCGAATGGGTTTGAGGAAGTCGTCTTGACGCGTGCTCAAGGCGCGCCACCGTACGCTTTTCAAGTAGAATAGCTGAATGTCTCACTGCCCGGCGTAGCGCCGTTTGTACATCATGCTTGCCACGTCGCGCGCGGCCTGCACGAGCTCTGGATACGGCACGTCGGCGACGTTTAGGAATCCGATCTGGTAGTTTTCGCCGTCCCCACGGCCGGTGAGTGCCTGGTCCTGCCACTGGAACCAGTGCGTCCCGACGAAGCGCGGATGGACGAGGCAGGCGTGGACGAAGTCGCGGTAGCACTGCGCGCGCTCGTCCTGGTCGCGCGTCGCGACGAGTCCGGTGTGGAACATGCCGCGGTCGAAAGCTCCGAAGTGGAACTCGCCGTTGATCATCGGCTTGTCCTCGGCGTCGGCCGGCAAGTCCTTGACTGGCCGCCTGTTGTAGATGTTCACGCTAACCACGTCGCAGTGGCGCGCGGCCGCGCGGTAGACGACGTCCGTGCCCCATGCGATACGGCAGCCGAGATAGAGGTGGTTGGGCAGTTCCTCGCGCAGCACCCGGCGGATGGTGGAGAAATACTGCTCGGCCACGTCCTTCATGCGTTCCTCGCTGTTCCAGGAAAGCTCGTTGTCCACGAACACGCCAATGCACCACGAATCGTCGCGCATTTTCTTCGCTGCGGAACGCGCCCGCTCGCGGAAAGTCTTCTCGAACTCAGGGTTGAACGGATCTGGCAGCGCGCCCCACCAGCCCTTCGAGTCCTTTAGGCGCGGCGTGCCGTGCGTGCCGAGGCATAGGGTGTATGGCGTACGGTCGCGCGAGTAGATGTCGGACCAGCTCCAGTTCGCTATCGTGTTGAGTCCCCAGGCGCAGAGGCGGCGATGGGCGCGGTCGATGTACTTTGCCTTCCATTCTGTGCCGTACTTGCGTCGAAGGTTGGCGTTCGCGAAGCTGAAGGTGTCGTAGGGAAGGTGCTCCTTGTCCTTGTAGAAGCCGTGGGCGGCCGGCCAAGAGGCACGTCCCCAGAATTCGCCAAACTCCGGGTCGTCCTTTGCGGGCAGCCACGAGAAGTAGTTCTCGCGGAAGCTGATGCCGGTAGTGCCGTTCCCGATGCCAACGCAGTCGACGCCGTGCGAGAAGAAAAGCCGCCCGTCGGGGTCGACGAGCCACCATTTGCCTTTTACCTTCTCCGTACGGAAAAAGCCAGTCGCCTTGAGCTGCGGGCCTCCCGCCCATCCGCCGAAGCGGTCGGCGTCGGGGATTGGCGTCGCGCCGTTCGCGGCGAGCCAGGCGTCTTCGTCGGCCTTTGTGCGCTTAAGCTCCGCCTCGTCGTGTACCTTGCCGGGCCATTCGTCGTGGATGAACTGGCCGAATCGGTCGACGAACGGCAGGAAGGTCTTTGCGTCCAGCACTTTCGGCTGCCGCGCGCCGCGGTCTGCGGTTACGCGAAGCACGCTGAAGCCGCTTGCGACGCCGTCTTGGACGAAGAAGATGTGGAACGATGTGGTGTGGCGGATATCAAATCCACCGCCAGCGCCGTCCTTCGCTGCAGGGTATCCATTCATGCCCTCGAGCTTCAGTGGCGCGTCGAGCGTCCACGGAAGGGCGCGCACCAAGGCCACGATGTTGCCAGTCTCGTGCGGCTTCAGAACGACGGAACCGCCGGGGCCTTGTCCCTGTACGGCGCGTCCCTTTACGCTGAGATGCACTGTGCGCGTCTCGTGCGTCGTGTTGCTAACCGTAACCGTGAAGCGGTTGAAGATGGATAGATCGGCCTCTCCCTTTGCGAAGTCCATGCGGACGCCGGGCCAGCTGGCCTTGACGCCGGTTGTCACTCCGACGGAGCCGTCCGCGAGCGTGGCGATCGACGAGTCGGCTTGTGCGCGCATCACGGTGTCGGGGCCTGGCCATAGCTGCTCGGCCCACGCTCCTGCCGCCATAACGGCCGTTGCCAATGCGAATGCGGTTTTCTTCATAAGGTGACTTTGCCGTTACTCTATCGGGCCGTATTCCTTGGCGTTCGCGTACTTGTCGTCGTCACCGAGCTTTTTCTTTAGTTCGGCGATGCGCTTCTTTAGGAAGTTGATTCGCTCCTGGTAGGCGGGGTTGGAGTATTCGTTAGTTACTTCGTCGGGATCCTTCACGATGTCGAAGTACTCCCACTCGTCGCGCTTGTAGTAGTAGACGAGCGCGTCGGTCTTCGTACGGATGCCGTACCACGCGCTCGTCGCATGCTCTCCGCCTTCGACGTAGTAGCGCATGTAGCAGTCTTCGCGCCACGAACCTGGCGTCCGCCCCTTGAGGTTCCCGAGGAAGCTCTCGCCCTGCATGCGGCCGGGCCTTGGCTCGTCTGCAATGTCTAGGAACGTCGGCGAGAAGTCGATGTTGGTGACGATGTCGGAGTTGACGCTCCCCGGCGCGATGATCGCGGGGCAGCGCGCGAGGAACGGCATCCTGGCGACCTCGTCCATGATGAAGCGCTTGTCGTATAGCCCGTGGTCGCCGAGGAAGAACCCCTGGTCGGAAGTGTAGATCACGACGGTGCTGTCGAGAATCCCTTTTTTCGCGAGGTAGTCGCACATGTCGCCGACGGAATCGTCGACAGACTGGACGCAGGCGAGGTAGTCCTGCATGTAGCGGAGATAGGAAAGGGCGGTCTTTGCGCGGTCGTCCATTTCCTCGGGCCACGCGTCGATGAACTTGCCGGAGGCGTCCTTCGCACCCTCGTAGCTGCGTCCCTCGAACTCGAACTTGCCGCCGCCGGCGAAGTATTCCGCGAGCTTCAGGTCTTCCTTGAGGCGCATGTGGTGGAGGAGCGTCATCGCCGTCGTCCTTATGGGCGAGGCGCGTCCCTTCCAGTCGTCGAAGAGAGTGTCTGGCGGCGGGATGTCCTTTAGCGTCAGCTTGCGGAACGCGGCCCTGTACTTGTCGCTTGGCAGCCAGTTGCGGTGCGGCGCCTTGTGGTGCATCATGACGAAGAAGGGCTTTCCGGTCGCGAGCGCACCGTCGATCACGTCTTCCGTAACCTTCGTTATGTTCTCCGTGGCGTATTCGCCGCGGTACTCCGTCTTGACGATCTTGCCGTCCTTCTTCTCCCAGAACCACGGGTCGAAGTAGACGCCCTGGTTCGCGTAGACCATCCAGCGGTCCCAGTCGGCGTCTCGCACCGTCTTTGGCCCGCCGAGGTGCCACTTGCCGATGAAGGCCGAGTAGTAGCCCGCGTCGCGCATGTAGCCGCCGACGGTCTTGATGTCGGTCGAGATGTCGTTGAAGACCGGAACGCCGTTTTTGTGGCTGTATTCGCCAGTCAGGATTCCGGCGCGGCTCGGCGTGCAGATCGGGTTTGTGCAGAAGCAGTTCTTCAGCAGCATTCCCTCCCGCGCGAGACGGTCGATGTGCGGCGTCTTGTTGATCCGCGACCCGTACGCGCTTATCGCGTGAGCGGCGTGGTCGTCGGTCATGATGTATAGGATGTTGAGGCGCTTTTCCCCGGCTGCGGCGAGAAGTCTCGACCCCTTGCAGGAAAGAAGTGTAAAGGCGGCGGCCTTCGTCACAAAGTTGCGTCGTGTCGTGGTCATGACGCTATTATACCAAAAAAATTTGCTATACTATTAAAAAGATGGAACCCCTGCGGCGGCAGTTGATGCGTCTGACAATCCCCATTTTCATGGAGATTGCCCTTGTCGCGCTCGTTGGCTTCGTCGACATGTTCATGCTGTCGAGCTGCGGCGACGGCGCGGTGGCTGCGGTGGGCCTTGCAAGCCAGATCGTCATGCTGGTGTTCCTTGTCTACCGTTTTGCGGCTTCTGGCGTCGCGGTCGTCTGCGCGCAGTATCACGGGGCGGGGCTTCGCAAACGTCTCGTCCAGGTCGTCGGCGTCGCCTTGATATTCAATGCATTGCTTGGCTTTGGCATGAGCGCGTTCCTTTGCCTCAATGCAGAGACGATTCTGCGGATGATGGGGCTTCGCGAAGAGCTTATGGCGGAAGGAGCGGCCTATCTGCGCATAACCGGTGCGTTTTCGTTCTTTCAGGCGCTGGGCTTTACGTTCAGCTCGTCCCTGCGAAGCGTCGACCGCGTCCGGTCGCCGATGGTAGCCACTGCGGTCGCCAACATAGTCAATGTCGTCGGCAACTACCTCTTGATATACGGGCATTGCGGATGTCCCGCGCTTGGCGTTGTCGGCGCGGCATGGGCGACGGCGGCGAGCCAGGGCGTGTCGATGATGATCCTACAGGTCCATCACACCAGAGTCCACATCCGCCGTTACCCGCGTGTCTGGTTCAGGCCGTTCCCCTGGCGTGAGTTCACGGGCATTTTCAAAATCGGGCTTCCCGCTATCGGCGAGGAGATGTCCTACTGCCTTTCGCAGGCCGTGACAATATACTTCATAAACCAGATCTCTACGGAAGCGCTTACGACGCGGACTTATGTTGCCAACAGCGTCATGTTCACGTATCTGTTCGGAGTGAGCGCGATCCAGGCAGGCGACATCCTCGTCGGACATCTCATCGGCCAGCATCGCGACAATGTCGCCTATCTTCTCGGAAACTTTTTCTATCGCCGAGCGATGGCCGTTTCTCTGTGCTGCAGCGGGGCGCTGGCCCTTGCCGGTCCCTGGGTGCTTGGCATCCTGACCCAGAATAGCGAGATTATTCGTCTTGGAACAATTCTTTTTTGGATAGACTGCGTCCTTGAGATCGGACGCATACGCAACATCTTCGCCTGTTGGACGCTTCGCGCGGCAGGCGACGTGATTTACCCTATGACAGTTGGAATCACCTTCCAGTGGGTGATTGCCGTAGGGGTGTTCTGGGTGGTCGCCATCCCGCTGGGATTCGGGCTTGTCGGGGCCTGGGTTGTGTTCGCCATTGACGAGAATGTCCGTGGGTGCATCCTCCTTCGTCGTTGGCACGCCAAGGCGTGGTTCGGCAAATCCCTCGCTTGATGGTAGATCGACCGACGATACATTGTAACCTTTCGCCGAGTGGCGTGTAAACAAAGCAGAACCTTTCAAACCATCCTATCAAAGTGTAATAAATGGTATAATATCATCCACAATCATAAGGAAGGAGAGTTGGACATGCTAGACGGTATTTCGCAGAGCCTCGTAAACATCGCCAGCAAATTCGGCAAGGGCGACCTCGACAAGGGGGTTGTATTCGACACGCAGACCGGCAAGTTCGCGGTCAATCGCAATGCGGACCAGATGGGTCTCGGCGACCACAACTACTTCCAGAACGAGACGCCGACGGAGCTGGGGAGGCAGAACGCCATCATCAGGAGCGCGCTCGCGAACTCCCTCAAGAAGATTCTGTCCGAAGGCGGCGGATTGATCGGCCAGGCCCAGCAGAAGGCCCTGGACGAGATTTTTACGACGCTGTTCGGTGCGACGGACGCAACCGGCAACTTCGGGAAGGACATGGAAATCTACCGTCCGATTACGGCGCGGACGGTGAAGCAGCTCGTCACAAAGGCCCAGAAGGCGCATGCGCAGGCTGCGCTCGAGGCGCTCCCGGCCGGGAGCGCGAAGATCGACAACGCCGAAAAGCTCATCGCCAAACTCTGCGCCAACGCCTCCCTCTACGGGAAGACGGACACCGTCCAGAAGATGGTGGAGAAGCTCGAAGGCGACCTCGCCAAGTGCGGCGCGAAGCTCGAGGCGGCGACGACGGAGAGGGCGCGCGCCAAGGCGAAGGCGTCGATCGTCGCGACGGTCGACAAGTTCATCCGCGAGGCTTCGCAGCTCAATGCTAAGATGCCGGGGGCGGATTTTGCGATCGAGCTGGCTATCGAGGAATATACGGACTCGACGGGGAAGTTCCTCGGTCCCGGATTCTGCGCGCAGTTCCACAAGCGCGCCATGGGCATGATCGAGCCGGGGA
>CACZHC010000022.1 GCA_902780865.1 uncultured bacterium | reverse complement strand
GCCGAGGGCTCCCCGAGGAGGAGCCTTCGTGCGTCGTCGCCCAAATCAGAAATCGAGGTTGCGGACATTGAGCGCGTTGTCCTCGATGAACTTGCGGCGCGGCTCGACCTCGTCGCCCATGAGAAGCGAGAACATCTGGTCTGCGGCAACGGCGTCGTTCAGCTTCACGCGGAGCATGTGCCGCGTCGCCGGATTCATCGTTGTCTCGTAGAGCTCGGTGTCGTCCATTTCGCCAAGGCCCTTGAAGCGATAGATCGAAAGCCCCTGCTTGCCGTGCGCGCGCACATCGTCGAGAAGCTTCTTCAGCTTCCCGCTCGCAGGCGCGGTGCCGGTGATGGAAGGCGGGCCGAAGTAGTCGTCGGGCCCGTAGCCGTATGCGGAAAGCGACGAGAACTCCTTCTTGAGCATCGACGCGCCAGAACCCGTCGCGGCCTCGTCGCGGACGAGCTCCTCGGGCCTAAAGCCGCGCTCCTCGACCATCTTGCACGTCGCCTCGATCTCGGCAAGAAGCATCATCAGCTCCTTCGCCTTCTCGGCGTCAAGCACCGTGCCGTCCTTGCCCTTCACCTCGAAATCGTCAAGACCGAGCGTGAGAAGCTTTTGCGTAAGCTCGCCGTCGGTAAGGACGTACTCGATCTTCTTCTTGCGCTCGACCTTGTAGAGCGGCGGCTGTGCGAGATAGACATAGCCCTTCTCGATGAGCTCGGGCATCTTGCGGTAGAAGAACGTGAGAAGAAGAGTCCTGATGTGCGCACCGTCGACATCGGCATCGGTCATAATCACGATCTTGTGGTAGCGCGCCTTGGAAACATCCCACTCCTCGCCGAAGCCGCAGCCTATCGCGGTAATGAGAGTCCTGATCTCGTTGTTCGCGAGCATGCGGTCGATACGCGCCTTCTCGACGTTGAGCACCTTGCCGCGCAGGGGGAGGATAGCCTGCGTCGCGCGGTCGCGCCCGGTCTGCGCCGAGCCGCCTGCGGAATCGCCCTCGACGAGAAAGAGCTCGGTCTTCGCAGGATCGCGCTCAGAGCAGTCGCGGAGCTTGCCAGGAAGCGAGAGGCCGTCCATCACGCCCTTGCGCCTTGTCGACTCGCGGGCGGCTCTCGCGGCCTCCCTGGCGCGCGCAGCGAGAAGAGTCTTCTCGATCACCGTCTTCGCGACGGAGGGATTTTCCTCGAAGAAGGTCATCAGCTTGTCGGAGACGATGGAGCCGACGATGCCGTCTACTTCGCCGTTGCCGAGCTTCGTCTTCGTCTGGCCCTCGAACTGCGGCTGTGGAACCTTGACGCTGACGACGACCGTGAGGCCTTCGCGCATGTCGTCGCCAGTAAGATTGTCCTTCTCCTTGATGAGCTTGTTATCCGCGCCGTACTTGTTGATCGTCGAAGTGAGCGCGCGGCGGAAGCCGGAAAGATGAGTGCCGCCCTCGATCGTGTGGATGTTGTTGCAGTAGGTCTGCTCGAGAGTGGAGTAGCTGTCGGTGTACTGGAGACTCACCTCGGCCTGGACCATGCCGGTCGTCCCCTCCTTCGCGCCCTCGAAGTGGATGACGGGCGAGAGCGGCTTCTTGTTCTGGTTGAGGTATTCGACGAACTCGTCTATGCCGCCGTCGTAGTGGAAAGTCTCTTCGTGGTGCGCATCGCCCTCGTCGTCGCGGAAGTGTATCGTGACGCCCTTGTTGAGGAACGCAAGCTCGCGGAGACGAGCGCAGAGAATCTCCCACTTGAAAGCGTGGCAGGAGAAGATCGTGTGATCGGGGAAGAAGGTGACTTTCGTACCCGTCTCGTCGCCGCACTCGCCGACGACCTCCAATGGCTTCGTGACGTGGCCGCGCGAGAACTCGATGTGGTGGATCTTGCCGTCGCGCTTGACCTCGACCTTCATCCAGTCGGATAGCGCGTTGACGCACGAGACGCCGACGCCGTGAAGACCGCCCGACACCTTGTAGTTGGAGCCGTCGAACTTGCCGCCTGCGTGGAGGATTGTGAGTACGACCTCGATCGCGGGCTTGTGCTGGGTCGGGTGCATGTCGACCGGGATGCCGCGGCCGTTGTCCTGGACAGTGAGAGAGCCGTCAGGGTTGATGATTACGTCGATCATCGAGCAGTAACCCGCGAGAGCCTCGTCGATCGAGTTGTCCACTACTTCGTAAACCAGGTGGTGGTAGCCGCGTTCGCCCGTGTCTCCGATGTACATCGCGGGGCGTTTGCGGACGGCCTCCATGCCCTCGAGAACCTGTATGTTTTCGGCGTTGTAATTGCCCTGTTCTTCAGCCATTTTTCACGTCCTTTTTGATAAGGATATTATACCATTTTTTCGGCCACTTATGGGGCATAAAAAGCGCTAAAAATGCGACTATCCACGGGGGTGGAATCGGCGGTGGATGTCGCCGAAGCGCGCCGCGTCGATGTGCGTGTAGATCTGCGTCGTCCCAATGTCCGCATGCCCAAGAAGCTCCTGTATCGCGCGGATGTCCGCGCCGTGCTGGAGCATGTGGGAGGCGAAGCAGTGCCTGAGGACATGCGGAGAGATGCGCTCTGGCGCGATTCCCGCTGCAACTGCACGCTCGCGAATCATCTTGAATACCGCCTGGCGCGTAAACGGCTTCTTGAGCCGCGTGACGAAGACGTGCGCCACGGAGAGGTCGCCTTTCGTGAACACGTCGCGCGCGGAGGCAAGATACGCAGTAAGCGCCCTTCCCGCCGCCTTGCCTATCGGAACGACGCGCTCCTTCGAGCCCTTGCCGAGTATGCGAAGAAGCT
Source organism: uncultured bacterium (assembly GCA_902780865.1). Classification (GTDB taxonomy): domain Bacteria; phylum Verrucomicrobiota; class Kiritimatiellia; order RFP12; family UBA1067; genus UBA1067. Next base: position 23,438 of record CACZHC010000022.1, on the reverse strand, counting down.
CGCCATCGGCCATTATGTCCTCGACCTTCATGCCGCAGACCTCGCTGACGCGAAGCCCGCAGCCGTACATGACCTCGAGCATCGCGCGGTCGCGCAAGTCGCGGGGATCAGTTCCGTCGACCTTGTCTATCATCCTGAAAGTCTCTTCTTCGGAAAGAACCCTGGGGAGCACCTTCCCCTTCTTCGGCGGGTCGAGAAGCGCGGCGGGGTTTTTCCTTATGAGGCGTCGCTCCTCGAGAAACTTGAAGAACATCCGGATCGCCGCAGTGCGCCGCGCACGCGTAGAGGACTTGCGTCCGCTCTCCCGCTCCTCGCCGAGAAAGCCCGCTATGTCCTCGCGCTTGACGTCGGCCGCGGCGGATATGCCGCGCTTTTTCAAGTATTTCGAAAAGAGGCGAAGATCCCTCGCGTATGCAGCGCAGGTGTTCTCGGCCATCGACCGCTCGAAGCGGAGCGACCCGATAAAGGCCTCGATGTCAGAGTCTGGCAATGAAGTCCTCCACCAAGGCGCGCATCGCCGGCTTCGCGGCTTCGCCGGCGGCGATGACTTCCTCATGGCCAAGCGGACGCAGGGCGATGCCGGCGGCGAGGTTGGAAACAAGCGAAAGCCCCGCGATCTTCATGCCGCACGCCTTTGCGAAGACGGCTTCTGGCACGGTAGACATGCCGACGACATCTGCGCCCTGCGCCTTGTAGGCGCGGATTTCGGCGGGCGTCTCGTACGCTGGCCCGACGTTGTAGGCGTAGGTGCCGTCCATTACGCGGAGGCCCAGGCGGTTCGCGCCGGCGTGAAGGAGTTCTGCGAGATGGCGCGTGTAGATCTCAGTCATGTCGGGGAACCTCTCGCCCCACTCTGGGCGATGCGGGCCGACGAGGGGATTCGCGTTGATAAGGTTGATGTGGTCGCGGATGATGACGAAATCGCCTGGCCTTAGTGCAGGGTTTATCCCGCCTGAGGCATTCGTCAGGAGCACCGTGCCGCAGCCCATGCGCCGCATCAGCTCTACTGGAAGGACGACTGGCTCCCAGCCGACGCCCTCGTAGTAGTGCCTGCGTCCGCACCACGCCGCGATTCTCTTTTCGCCGCGGCGATATAGGACGAACTCGCCCACATGCCCTGCAACCGTGGACGCGCCGAGCCCGGGGATGTCGGCGTAGGACGCGCGGAAAATCACCTCGTCCATCTCGAGCGCCTCGCCCCAGCCGGAGCCAAGCAAGATTCCGAGATCAACCGCCCTTTCGAAGCAGTTGTCTGGGAAATACGATGCTGCCTTGTCAAAAAACGAAATGTTCATAGGATGTCCATTTTAGTTGTTGTTAAGAGGATCAGCGCCTTTTCAGCGCAACGAGCGTTTCGAAGCGGGCGGTGCGCGGGAACATGTTGAACCAGCGAACCGATTCGACATCGTAGCTTCCCGAAATCACCCTGAGATCGCGCATCAGCGTCGCCGGGTCGCACGAGACGTAGAGGATGCGCGGCGCATTTGACGCGGCAAGCCACTTCGGGACATTCGGTTCAAGCCCGCCGCGCGGCGGATCGACGATCACCGTCGTCTTCGGCCCGATCTTTATGCGGCCGACGTTGCGTCCGACCTGCTCGGAGAAGAACCGCGCGTCCACCGCCTTCTGCGCGGCGGCGTTGCGCTTCGCGAACTCTATCGCCTGACGCCCTGACTCTATGCCCGTCAGCCGCGGCGGCTTGCAGCATAGCCCCAGAACGCCGACGCCGCAGTAGAGGTCGAGGACTTCAGGCGCTTCCGCCGCGCCCTTCTGGTATTCGGCCGCGACCGCCTTCGCAAGCTCATCTCCGACATCCGTGTTCATCTGGTAGAAACCGTCCGCCGGAACTTCGAAGTCGAGCCCGCAAGTCGTTTCCTTCAGAACTAAGTCCTTCGGCGCGTCGCCTATCCACCACTTGACGCCGCTCTTCTTCGTCCAGCGAACGGTCACGCTTCCCTTGCGCTCTGTGTCCTTGCGAATCTGAATCGGGCCAGTCGTCAAAAGCGTCGTGACGGCGCGGCGTATTTCGCCAAGCTTCGCGTTGATCTCGGGACGCGCAAGAGGATCGTCTGCGACGTCGACGATTTCGTGCGACGGCTCGGTGCGGTAGCCGATGCGCCACCCGTTTCCGTATTTCGCAAAGTGGTATACGACCTTGTTGCGGTAGTTGAACTCCGAGCCGCCCTTCACATAAATAAATTCTGGAACTTCAATGCGGGCGCGCTCGAAGAATTCCTTAAGCTGGCCCTCCTTCGCCTTCAGCTCGCCATCGTAGGAGAGATTGGCGTAGACCATTCCAGGCACAACGCGCTCCGCGACACATTCAACGCGGTCGGGAGACTTCTCCACGACCTCGACAAGACGCGCCTTGACGAAATGCTTCTTCTCCTCGACGATCTCGGCCTTGACCTGCTCGCCCGCCCATGCGCCTGGAACGAAAACGACGCGTCCGTCGCCGAGGCGACCGAGCCCATCGCCGCCATAGACGTTCTTTGCAATGTAAACCGTTGATGTCATCTAAACTCTCCTACTCTTCTTCCGTGTATTCTGTGTATTCCGTGGTTCAATTACTGTCACTCATTTTCTTTATGAGCGCAATCTCGTCGCGGTATCCCTGCAGGTCGCACGGCGTCTCAAGGTAGAAAGGCAGGTCCTTAAGCTTGGGATGGTTCACGACGCGCATAAGCGCATCAAGCCCTATTTTTCCCTTGCCGATCTTCTCGTGGCGGTCCTTGTGCGCGCCGAGGACATTCATCGAGTCGTTGAGATGAATCGCCTTGAGCCGGCCAAGACCGACAACGCTGTCGAACTCCGCAAGGACCCCGTCAAGGTCATTCACTATGTCGTAGCCGCCGTCCCAGACATGGCACGTGTCTAGGCAAACTCCGAGAAGTGTTTGATTGCCAAGCTTTGATTCGGTGGCGTCGATGATTGCACGAATCTCGGCAAAGTTCCTGCCGACCTCGCTGCCCTTCCCAGACATGGTCTCGAGGAGTACTGTAGTGGAGGGAAGCTTACCGCCGTGTACATCGCGCCAGCGTAGGAGAATTCGCGAGAGCATCCCCGATATGAGGTTAATCCCCTCTTCCGCGCCCTGCCCGACATGGCTGCCTGGATGAAAGTTGTACATCGCGCCCGGAGTATGTTCAAGGCGTTCCAAGTCGTCTGCCATCACTTCTTCGGCGAATTCCCTGACGCGCGGCTCGGCGCCTGCCGCGTTCAGCGTGTAAGGCGCGTGGGCGAGAATCGGACCAATGCCGTTCGCCTCGGCAAAATCGAGGAAAGCGGCGACATCGCCCTTGTCTAACGGCTTTGCAGCGCCGCCGCGCGGATTGCGAGTGAAGAACTGAAATACGTTCGCGCCGATCGAGACGGCCGTCTGCCCCATGGCGAGATAGCCCCCTGACGCACTGAGATGACATCCTATTTTCATTGTTTCTCCGCCTTCGTCACTTCAATCCCAGGATGCGCGAAATCGCGCTCGTGACCTTGAACATCGCGTTCTCGAAATCGTCCTTCTTCGCAGGAACCGTCGCGCTCTCGACGACGGTCTCGCCCTGCTTTAGCGACACCTCTACTTCGTTCCCAGCGCGGCGGACCGATATCTCGAACTCGACCACCTCCGGCGGTTCCTCGGGAGTCTCGTCGGGCTGAGGTTCCTCTGGCGGCGGCTCCTCTGGCTTTTCCTCGTTTTCCGGCTTTGGCTCGTTCATCTCCTCGAGAATCGTCCGTGCGAGAAGCTCGATCTTGCGCCGGACGCTCGGGAAAAGCGATTTGTGCTGCTCGGCGGCGTTCGCGGGACGCTTCGCCTCGTCAGGCCAGAGCGTGTTGAGACGAGACGCTTCCCACGACTCCTCGGTCGCCTGGGTAAGAAGCCCGACTATGGTCTTCAAATCGGGAGTGCGCGTCCAGAACGAGTCCTTGCGCTTCTTCGCCTCGGCAAGAACCTGCGCATGGCTTCCATCGACGATGGCGTTCTGCGCGGCGATTGCGCTGCGGGCGATGTCAAACGCGGCGGCCACCTCGGAATCGGCGCGGCTGTCGGCTTCTTCCATGAGGGGTCTGCCCTTCGGCGCATCCGCAAGGGACTTGAGCGCGGCGAGAGAACGCCACTCCTTGACCGACTTCGCATAGTCGCTTCGCGCCGTCACGTCGTCCGCAAGATCGGCCGGCGGGAACCAGGTTCCGTCAGCGAGCGTGGGCCACGTGTCGTCCGCCTGGCGCTTCGCCGCAGTCGCACGCGCCTCACGCCACTTTGGAAGGACGTCTTTCCTCACCTTTGCCTCGACTGCCTTCTGTATCCGCTCGCCGCCGAGACGCGAGGCAAGGTATTCCCGCAGTTCGCCGCGATCAGACTGCGGCGCGTCGTTGCAAGTTCCGTCGAGAGCCCGTGCGAGGAGCGCTGCAGAATAGCGGGTCGCGAAGACCTTTTCACTCTCCGCCTGCTTCACGTGCTTCTGCGGCGCCTCCACGATCTCCTTCAAGATCGAATCGACATCGACTTCGACATTTGTCGCTTCCATCTTCTTTTCAAGACGGTCGAGTGTGCGGCGTTCGACTGCAGGCCCGACCGACTTCTCGAATGTCCCGTTAAATACGCCCCACGCCTTCGACGGATCGTCCGCCTTTTCGCGGCGCTCCTTCACATTCTCCTCGAGCCGTGCCTTCAGGTCGGCGGCGAGCTTCGACGGCGCGGCGGTGTCGCACCGCGCGCGCATCAAGTACTCCGCCTGGCGCTTCTGCTCGTGGCGAGCGTCCTTTATGACTGGCTCAACCATGCGTTCGCTGATGAACTGGCGGTTCTCGGAAAAGACGACCGTCTTCTGCTCGTCGAGGATGCGCTTTTGCATCTGCTCGCGAAGTTCCCAGTCCTCCTTCTCGTCGAATTCCGCTTCCGTCGGGCGAGTCGCGGCGACAATCGTCTTCGCCTGCGCCTCGACCGCCGCTTTTCGCTCGGAGGCAAACGCGGCAGCAAAATGTTTGTTTGCGATTTCGTCGGCCTTGCCTGCGTCCAACTCCACCTTGTCCGACTCTATGCCAAGGCGCTCGTCTATGGCGCGCGCCTTTGCGGCGAACTGTGCGCGCAGCTCGTCGGCAAAGACGCCGCGGCAAAGCGCCTCGGCCTCGGCCGGCTTCTCGAACTTCTTTGGATCGGCGAGCATCGCCTTTTCAAGCGCCCCCGGCGCCGGCCCCATCTCGCGCAGCTCCTCGCGTGCGCGGGAAAGCGAGATGTCGCGCGCTCCGTCACGCGCCGTCGAGTCGAACTCGGCGTTTCCGGCCGAGAGCGTCGCGGCCAAAATAAATGCAATCATGTTCACGGCAGAACCTCCGCGCCTGTCGCCTCTGCGACGAGCTTAAGCGACTTTGCCTTTAGTGCGTCCGCAAGTGCGCTTGGGTCGGCGATGTCGCCGAGCGCGGACGGGTTTTCGATCCACTGGCGCTGCAGACGCGCGGCAAGAGCGCGCTGAACGCCGCGGGCGTCGAGGCGAACTTCCTCGACGGAACGCGCGATCTCGTCGTCGAGCCACGTCTTTTCGTCGTCGGTAAGCGCGGCTTCCTCGAGCTTCGCCTCATTGAGAACGGCTGACTTCCACGCGACGGCGAGCGCGGCAGAATCACGGTAGTCGGCGCATGCCGCCGCGGAGCCAGACGCAAACGCGGCCTTCGCCGCCGGCGCGAGCTCGATGCGCCCGCCCTTCACGTGTTCGTCGGCATCGAACGAGCGGCGGCCGTCTGTCCCCTGGGTCATCAGCGCGTTGAGCCCGTATTTCACGCGATGGTCCTCGGCAACCTTCTCGAGCGCAAGCACGAGCTTCTGCCTGTTCACTTCGAGGATTTCCTCGGCGCGTTCCTTGCGCGACATCTCGACGAAGATGAAGTAGGCGATCATGAAGACCATAAGTAGCGCAAACACGACCTGAAGAAAAAGCCCCTGCAAGTCGTCGGTCGTCGCCCGACGAGAGGCATCTCCACCAAGGAGCCGTTTCAGCGCAGCGCGGTCAGATTCAGTCATGGCGCGTCCTTATCCCCTGAGCGCCGCGGCAATCTTCGCAAGTCGCGCTTCCGTCTCGACGCGCGCTTCGTCCGCGGCCTTTGCGCGGCGCTCGAGCGCCTCTATCTCGCGCTTGAAGAACTCGACATATTCCTTCTGGCGCGTCTCGAAAGATTGTTCGTAGTCGGAAAGACGCTTCTCGAAATGCGCGGCATATTCGCCGCGCCGCTTCTCGAATTCCGCCGCATCGGCCGCCGCCCTGCGCGACGCTTCCGCCGCGTAGTCGTCGAGGCGCTTGCGGAACTCCGCCTCGAACTCCTGCTGACGCTTCTCGAACGCGTCAGACGCCGCGCCGAGGCGCACGACGAGCCGGTCCACCGCCGCCGCGAGATCGCCGTCGTCCGTCTCGGCAAGCCCAGTCTCCTCGAGGAGCCGCGTGAAATAGGGCCTTACGAGCGGACGGTCAATGAGGAACACCCAGACGACAGCGGCCAAGGTAGAGAAGAGCGCCGTGTGGAGACACTGCATGAGGTCGGCCATCGTCACCGTGTCGAGCTTGAAGTAGCCGATCACTATGATTCCCCATAGCGTGCCGAGAAGCCCGAGCGCGACATTCAGCTGGTCGGACCCGCGGAAGAACGGGAAGTCGCCAGCACGCGCACGACGGCCTGCGAGCATCCGCGACAGCGAAAGCGTCATGCAGAGGAAACCGAGCAGCGGAATGAACGTCGTCACCGCCGAATAGTCGACGACCGCCCAGTCGAGCCATGGGATGAACCCCGACGCCTTTGCCGCGAACGCCGACGAATCTCCACCGGCGGCGATGAACGACGACCACCAGTTGAAAATGGCGACGACGTTGTTTGCGAAGGCAAGCGCGAAGAAGACTGTCGCCGCCATGCAGAGCGGCAGAAGAACCTTGACCTTTTTCATACGGAGATTATATCATTTTTTCCGGCGTCTTGGGATATCCCGCCCACAAACGCCCTTCAACGCCTCCAGGGGCAATCCGCCTCATTGTCATTTCGCGCCATCCCGACTGGGAGTCTTTCGGGCGCTTTCCACGACCAGCTCATGTTCCTTTGGCGTGGGCGCACGAGTCGAGTCGCGTGGACTGAGCTTCACGGAATAGGCGGGATACTCGACCCCCGACTTGCCCACGCCACCGACAAAGTGCTTCCGCACGAAGACATCAAACTCATGCGACTTGCAGTCGCTGGAATAGTCGTATGCCCAGCCACAATGCGAGCAGAACGGAATCTCCGCCCAGATGATGCGCCTCCGCGAGAGCACGTCTTGAAGTGCCCGTTTCTCATACCATCGCCCGCCGATGGCGCTTTTGAATATCATCCTGAAAAGAACGTCCCCGTCCTCTCTAAGCTCCTTCACTTCCGTCTCGACATCCATGTTCTCCATGCGAAATACGCGTGCATCGTCCGCCCTGCCGAAGTCGCGGCCGGAGCGGCTGGCACGGACGCCAAGAACCTCCGTCAGCCCGACCGCAAGCAACGCCCCGGCGGCGACCAGACACATAACGGCACGACGCGGAGAAGCCAAGGCATCTTCCGCGGGCTCCTTGAGGCGGCGGATGTAGACGACAAACGCAACAACGACGAAAAGCGACGCAAGGTTCATCAACACGCCGGAAAGAACCATAAGCGCCGCCCACGCCAACTTTCCGCACGCAGCAGACTCCGTGAACGGATGGGCAAATCCAATTACGTCGCAGTAATAGACGACCTGAGGAACCGCCCTGAATGCGGCGGCAACAAGGCCCGCGCCCACGGCATAAAACAAGCTCTTCCACATTCGTCCACGGAGAAGCGCGACGGACATATCCGTCGCCCTGAAGCCCGACATTCGAAACAACGCGCTCAAGGTCACGGCGAGCATCCACCTTGTCAGAATCGCAAACAGCCCAGCCAATGCGACGACGAGGAACAATATCTGCATGATGCCGACAGCCGACGGCACCGAAAGCCCAAACAACCCGACGATTTTAGGCAGAAGGAAATAGATGCCGACGAGTGCCACGAATAGATATGCGCCTACAAGAAAGCAAAGGAGCATCACCGTTCCAAATGTGCGACCTATTGATGCGACAAGGCTGCGCGAAACGTCTGCTTCGTCAGATGGCTTTGCAAGCGTCTGCCATGCGGCTCTGGCGATTATGACGAGCGCCAAAACGCCAAGCGTCAGATTGATCAGCAAACTGACGTGCCGCTCCGGCCGTAACGCGATGGCGGGGATTCCGTCACCTGCATCGAATCGCATCGCCGTCTGGGCGCGAATCCACACAAGGAAGATGTTCGCGGGAAGAAATACGGCGAGCAACTTGGCCCACGTCTTCCCAAGCGCCTTCCAATATGCCGAAAGCGCTTCAGCCAATATGTCAATTATGGCGTTCACTTCAATGAACCGCCGCCGTCAAAGGATGCCGGTGGGGAGGTCAGAGGGGATCCACCAGCTCTCCTTCGAGAAGTCGAACGAGAAGACCTTTATTCCGTCAGGCGCGCAGTTGCGCTTGAACGCCTGCGAGACAAGGCGGTAGAGGAACGTGTCGAGCGTGCGGCCGATGAGGTCGAGACCGAACGTCTTTCCATAGCGCTTCGCAGCGGCGTCGTAGAGCGCCTTGCGGCCAAGACCGTTTTTGCAAAAGTTCCAGATGAAGAAGTCGTGCAGCTCGTAGGGGCCGATCTTGTCCTCTGTGACCTGTCCCTTCACGAGCTCGGGGCTAACGGGGGTCGCCACTATGTCCAAGAGCGCCTTCGCCGCCATTCCCCTGCCCCCTGACTCCTGACCCCTGACTCCTGCCCCCTGACTCCTGACCCCTGACTCCTGACGACAATCCTCCGCCCACCACTTGCAGACCTTGCGGACAATTGTCTTCGGGACGCCGGAATTGACGCCGAACATCGACATGTGGTCGCCGTTGTAGGTGCACCAGCCGAGCGCGATCTCCGACATGTCGCCCGTGCCGAGCACTATGCCGCCGACCATGTTTGCCTTGTCCATCAGTATCAGAGTGCGCATCCTCGCCTGGGAGTTCTCGTATGCGGCGTCGGGCGTCTTTCCGTCGTGCCCGATGTCCTTGAGGTGCTGCCTCACCGACTTCGCAATTGAAATCGTCTCCATCTTCACTCCTAGCCCTTCGCAGAGAAGGTCGGCGTTCGTCTTCGTGCGCTTCGAGGTGCCAAAGCCCGGCATCGTGTAGGCGTGGATGCCGGAGATAGGGAGCGAAAGCTTCTTGAATGCGCCGACTGCGACGAGCAGGACGAGCGCGGAGTCGAGCCCGCCAGACACGCCGATAACGACGTCCTTTACGCCGATGCGCTTGAGCCGGAGCGCGAGTCCATCAACCTGTTTTGCGTAGACCTTCGCGGGATCACAGGGAAACGGGGCGGATGCCGCGCGCCCCTTCGGGAGCTTTGCGAGGCTGCCGAGAGTCCCACCGCTCTTGATGTATTCCTTAAGACGCTTGTCCATATGGTAGATTATACCAAAAAGCGGCCTTTCGCGCACGCCGATGGGCATGCCGAGCTTTTGGTATAATATGCGGAGATGAAAAAGGCGTGGAGCATATTGCCGGACGAATGGAAGCCGATCCTCAAGGAGCGCGGCTTGCGCGCGTTTAGGGCCGACCAGATACTCCAGGCGCTCTACCGCGACTACATCACCGACTGGGACCAGGCGACGACGCTTCCGAAGGACTTCCGAGAACAGCTTAAAGTCGAGTTCCCGATCACGAAGACGAAGACGCTTGAAGTCTCTAAGTCGTCGGACGGCACGCAGAAACTGCTCATCGGCCTCGAAGACGGCGAGTCCGTGGAGACGGTGCTCATCCCGGCGACAGGCCGCTTCACGCAGTGCATTTCGACACAGGTCGGCTGCGGCATGGGCTGCGCGTTCTGCGCGTCCGGCGCGCGCGGCGTAGTGCGTTCGCTCGCCGCCGACGAAATTGTCGCGGAGTACATGGCGGGCCGCGCGCTCGGCGAGATCACGAACATCGTAGTGATGGGAATGGGCGAGCCGTTCGCAAACTACGACGAGACGATGAGGGCCCTCAAGCTCATCAACGCTGGGCGCGGCCCGAATCTCGGCGCAAGGCACATAACGCTCTCCACCTGCGGCGTAGTCCCGGGCTTTGCGAAGCTCGCCGCAGAGGGAATTCAGTTCGAGCTTTCCGTCTCGCTACACGCGCCGAACGACGCGCTCAGAGACGAGCTGATGCCGGTAAACAGGAAGTGGCCGATCGACGAACTACTCGCCGCGTGCGCCGCCTACACCAAGGCGACGAAGAGGATCATCACCTTCGAGTACACGGTAATCAAGGGCATCAACGACTCGCGCGAATGCGCCGAGGAGCTTGCTCAGCAGGTGAAGCGCGTTCCGATGGCGAAAGTAAATCTCATCCCCCTTTCGCCCGTCTCCCACCGCCCCGACTTCAAGACGCCCGACGAAAAGACGATGCTGATGTTCCTCGACGTCCTTATGAAGAACCACGTTCAGACGATGCTCCGCCGCTCGCGCGGCAAAGACGCCGACGCCGCCTGCGGCCAGCTCCGCCTCCGCCGCCTCGACGGCTGAGCGCTACTTCTTCTCAGGGAGGTTGAACTCGCAGAGAACCGTCGTTCCCGTAGGAACGGTCGACTTGATGTCGAAGAAGTCGGCGACGCGCTTGGAGTTGGAAAGCCCCATCCCCGCGCCAAATCCCATCGAGCGGATCCAGTCGTTTGCGGTGGAAGTGCCGTCGCGAAGCGCCCATTCGACGTCCTTTATGCCAGGTCCCTTGTCCTTCGCGATGACAGTCGCCTTGTGGCCGTCGATGATGAAGGTGATCGAACCGCCGAGGGAATGGATGCAGATGTTTATCTCAAGCTCGTATGCGGCAACGGCGACGCGCCTTATGATCTTCTTCTCGACGCCAGCCTCGCCCAGCATCTTCTTTATCTCGTTCGCGGCCTTGCCGGCGTTCTGGAGGTCGTTGCGGACGACGACGAACTGGCGCATCGAGTAGTATGGAAGAGCCCCTTCCGACTTCTCGGTAGACGCACCTTCGGAAACGGCGTGTCCTGCCCCGCCCTCAAGCCGCGTCAGCTCCTTTGTGAGCTCGCGCATCATGACGCGCGTGACGTCGCGCTGCGAAACTATGCCGACGAGGTCGCGCTCCTTGTTTAGAACGGGGAAGCGCCCGAAGATGTAGTTCTCGAAATACTTGAGCGCAAAGGCGAGAGGCATGTCCTCCTCGAGAACGACGAGGTTCGTCGCCATGTGCTTCTGGCAAGGGTCCCCTATCCAGCCGCCCTCAAGCGCCATGATGATGTCGTTGATCGAGACGATGCCGAAGAGCCGCTTTCCCTCCACCACCGGTACGCCGGAAATGTGGTTACGCTTCATCAGGTTCTGCGCGAAGTGCATCGTGTCTGTGCGGACGACGGAGATTATGTCGTGGTCGCGCATCACGTCCTTTACGCGCAGGCGCTGCAAAAGCTCCATTATGACGAGCGGCTCGCCCTGCCCGTCGGAGCCGGGAAGCCCAGGCCCGGAGACGCGCCGAACGTGCTTGCGTTCGTGCGCGGCCATTATCTGGTCGTCGCTGCGGCTTTCGCCGCCGCTCAGGATCGTCGGCTTGTACTCCATCACGACCCGGCTTCGGCCTTGAGGAAGTCGTGGATGCGCACGCAGCTCTCGTACTTCGAGAGCGGCGAGCTCACGAGCGGAATGCCGAGCGTGTCCGCGACCTGGCACATCGTCTGCGGCAGCGGCTTCGCGTTGTGCACGACGACGCACATCGCGCCGACGATGTTCGCGGTCCTGATCGCCTGGTCGGAGGCGAGCGAGGTGAGAAGCAGAATGTCGTCCCCGTCGTTGAGGAGGACATCGCTCATGAGGTCGTTCGCGACGACCGTGCCGACCGTGCGGTCGGACTCTCCGCCGGCAACGAGCGTGCCGTCAAGCGTCTTTACAATGTCGTTGATGTTCATCGCCAATAGTATAGCAAAACAAAGCCGAGTCTGCCAATGGAATCACGAGACCCCTCGCTGGGAGTTCCGATAGAAGGCGGCGAGCCGCCTGATCTCGTCGAACTGCTCTACATCGTTCTCGACGCGGTCAAGCGCCTGCGAGCGGTTGAGGCCGTCGCGGTAGAGGAAGCGGTGCGCCTCCTTAAGGGCGTGTATCACGTCCTTTGAGAACCCGCGGCGCGTTAGACCGACCACGTTGGGGCCTATCACCTTCATGGACCCCTCGACCATGTCGCCTAGCATGAACGGCGGAAAGTCCTGCCTGATCTTGCACATTCCGCCGACCATCGCGTGCTCTCCGACGGTGCAGAACTGGTGCGAGGCCGAGCATCCGCCGACGATCGCCCAGTTCTGAAGATGAACGTCGCCCGCGAGCTGCACGGAGTTCGAGCAGATGCAGTGGTCGCCAAGTATGACGCCGTGCGCCGCATGGCAGTAGCACATGAAGAGGCAGTCCGAGCCGATGATCGTCTTCTCGCCGTCGGCCGTGCCGAGGTGGACTGTCGCGAACTCGCGGATCACGGTGCGGTCGCCGATCTCGACATACGAGACGGAGCCGTCCTGGTACTTGAGGTCCTGCGTCTTCATGCCGATGCAGGCGTAGGGGAAGATCTGGCACATCGAACCGATCGTCGTGTGGCCGTCGATTATCGCGCCCTGCTTGACGATTGTGCCGTCGCCAAGCTTGACGTCTTTGCCGATGTGCGCGTAGGGGCCGATCTCCACGTCCGCGCCAAGCTGTGCACCGTCTTCGACTATTGCAGTAGGATGAATTTTCATGGTGTCTATAGGTTCTTTGGTATGAGATAAGACGCTATCGCGAAGCACGCGGGAACCGGAAGCCAGATGAGGATGTCCGGGCGCATCGCAAAGTTCTTCTGGGCCGAGAGCATGAGTATCACGACTATGTAATAGCCGAGCGAGACGGCAAGCGATATCGCCATGCCGATCGAACTCTCCTTTCGCTGGGCCTTGATGCCGAGCGGGATTCCGACGAGGACGAAGCAGAACGAGGCCATCGCGAAGACGAGTCGCTTCGAGAACTCCGTCCGCGTCTTCGAGAGGTCGCGCTTCCTGAGGTTCTTCTCGGTGCCGACTGTCTTGCTTTTTCCCTGGGCGGCGTCAACGAACTTCTTCTGGAGCTTCATCTTCGCGAGAATCTCCCCGAAGTCGAGGTCCTTGTCCTTCTTCGAATACTTGACTTCCTTTATCGCGTCCTTGACGACGTAGGGGAATCGGCTTGCGCGCGCCATCGTAGGGTGGTCCTCGTCGAGCGGGTCGACAGTCATCTGGTAGAGGTCGAGGTGAAGGTCCGTGCCCTCGCTCGTCACAAGCGCCTTCGATGCGGTTATCATGCGGTCCACCTTCTGCGAGTAGTCCATGACGACGATGTCGTAGAGCCAGTTGCCCTCCTTCGCGCCGAAGTAGAACTTCATCTTCGGGAAGTCGTCGATGACGTGCCCCGGCTCGAGGAGGTCTATGCCGGTGCTGACCGAGACCTTCGTCTTCAAGCTCCTGCGGACCTCGTGTCCGCGCGGCACGACTTCGTTGTTGATGTAGAACCCGAGCGCCACGCAAAGAAGCGAAAACGCGATAGGCCACTTCATTATCGACAGCAGGTTCACGCCGCACGCGCGCATCGCGGCGATTTCGCTGTCGGCGCTCATGCGCGAAAAGACGAGAACGCTTGCCACGAGAAGCGCAAGCGGCATCGTCCACTGCATCGTTTCGGGGAAGCTCACGAGCGCAAACTGGCCGATGAGCGAGGGCGAGACGCCATCGAGGATGAAGCCGACGATCTGGACCATAAGCCCGATCGTTATGACAAACGACAGCACGAGAAACGCGAGCAGGAAGCTCGAAAGGAAGGATCCGAACACGTATCTCTCGATGGTTTTCAACTCTTCAACCCTTCACCTTTTCAGCCCTTCAACTTTTCAACCTTTCAACTTACCTTCAGCACAAAGTAGTTTTTCTTTCCGGAGCGGAGAACGGCGACACCGTCCTTCACGTCTTCGGCGGCAAAGAGGCGATTGGCGTCGATCTTCGCGTCGTTGAGGGAAAGGCCTCCCTGCGCCGCCATGCGCCGCGCCTCGCCGTTGGACTTGAACATTCCCGCAGCGGCCGCGACGGCGAACACGGGCTTCCCTACGCAGTCAGCGAGCGCGACAGACGCGCTCGGCACGTTCTCGGCCTTCGCGACGTCTGCGGCGCTCTTCTTCGCATAGAGCGCCTCGGTCGCCTCCTGGGCCTTCTTAAGTCCATCCTCGCCGTGGACGAGCCTTGTAAGCTCTTCCGCGAGCGCCTTCTGCGGGATGCGGGCCTCGGGGTGCGCTTTCATCTCGGCCTCTAACGCCGCAATCTCGTCGAGCGACTTCATCGAGAAGACCTTGAGGTAGCGGATTACGTCGGCGTCGGGCGTCCTGAGGAAATACTGGTACCAGTCGAACACGGGCGTCATCTCGCCGTTCATGAAAAGCGCGTTGCCCTCGCTCTTGCCGAACTTCTTGCCCGACGAGTCGAGGAGGAGCGGGAACGTAAGTCCGTAGGCCGACTTGCCGCGCATCTTGCGGACGAGGTCTGTCCCCGCCGTGATGTTGCCCCACTGGTCTGCGCCGCCGACTTCCATCTGGCAGCCGTAGTTGTCGTAGAGGTGCAGGAAGTCGTTGCCCTGGAGAATCTGGTAGCTGAACTCGGTGAACGTAAGGGCGCCCTCGCTCGCCTCGAGGCGCTTCTTGACCGATTCCTTCGCGAGCATCTGAGGTACGCGGAAGTTGATCGCTATGTCGCGCAGGAATTCGATTGCGCTCGTGCCCTTGTACCAGTCGTAGTTGTCGACCATGATGGCGGCGTTGGGCCCGTCGAAGTCGAGTATTCTCGAAAGGTTCTCGCGTATGCCCTTCTTGTTCTCCTCCACTTGGCTCACGGTGAGCATGTTCCTCTCGGCGGACTTGCCGCTCGGGTCGCCGATGAGCCCCGTCGCGCCGCCGACGAGCGCGATCACCTTGTGTCCGGCGAGCTGGAGACGACGGAGAACGACGATGGAGACGAGGTTTCCTGCCTGCAGGGAGCGAGCGGATGGGTCAAACCCGCAATAGACGGTCATGGGCTTCTCGAGGGCCTTCTCGATTTCCGGGTCGGTCATGGCCTCCACGAGTCCGCGCGCCCTAAGTTCGTCAAGCAATTTCATTTTTCTTCTCTTTCAATGGCGGTCCTGGCGGGACTCGAACCCACTACCCGCTGCTTAGAAGGCAGCTGCTCTGTCCAGATGAGCTACAGGACCGGAATTTTGATATTATATCATATTCGCTATTCGACAGGAGCGCAGTTGACGCCATGGCGGACGAGCCAGCTCCTCTCGGCGGCGGCGCGCTTCTTGAAGTCAGCGAAGCCGGGCTTCGCCTCTCCAAGCCAGAACACCTCGGAAAGCGCGAGCATGCGCGGCCATGCCTTCCAGGCGAGGTCGTACTCGTTCCAGGTGTACTCGGTCCAGTTGTTGCCCTGGCCGCCGAGGATGTGCGCCTTCGCGTCTTCCGGAACGCCCGCGCACGGATCGAACGAATAGCACCGTTCAAGCGTGACCCTGCCGCCTATGTACTGGAACGGATCCCCGCCAAGCCCCTGGCCGTAGTCGAGATAGCAGTAGCTGCACGGCGTCATCACGACATCGTGGCCGCGCGTCGCAGCCGCCGCGCCAGAAACGAGCTCGTGCCCCGCCCCGCTGCGGCTCTCGCGCCAGCTCATGCCGATCGCGCTCTTCGGAATGTCGCCGAGAAGGTACTCGTCCCAGCCAATGGCGCGCTTGCCCCTGTCGGCGAGGAACTTCACGAAGTGACGCGTGATCCACGGCTGGAGCCCGTGATGGTCGCCAAGGCCTTCCTTCTTTATCCTCTCCTGGCACTTGGGGCATTTCTGCCAGCGGACCTGCGGACACTCGTCGCCGCCGATATGCACGACATCGCCGGGGAACACCTTGCAAACCCAGTCGACGACGTTCTCCATGAACTTGATCGCCTCGTCGTTGCCAAGGCAGAGGACATCCTTCTCGATGCCCCACACGAGGCGCGGCTCGCGCGCGGCGAGATTCTCTGGGCGGCATGCGAACTGCGGATACGCCGCGAGCGCAGCGTAGACATGGCCCGGAAGCTCGATCTCGGGAACGACCTGAATGTGTCTCTCCGCGGCGTAGGCGACTATTTCCTTAAGGTCAGCCTCGGTGTAGTAGTACGGCCCGTACTTCACGCCGTTGAGCTTGCCTGCGTCTTCTTTCGAGCCGGAGGACGGCCATGTGCCATGCCGCGGACTCGCCGGACGGACCGCGCCGTACTTCACGAGCTCTGGATAGCCTGGAACGTCAAGACGCCAGCCCTGGTCTTCGGTAAGATGCCAGTGGAAGCGGTTGAGCTTGTAGCGCGCCATCAAATCGAGAATCGACTTGACCGTCTCCTTGCCGAAGAAGTGGCGGCATTCGTCGAGGTGGAAACCGCGCCAACTGTAGCGCGGCGAGTCCTCGATCTCGATGCACTGCACCTTCACGCCGTCCTTGCCCTCCTTCACGGCAAGCTGCTTCAGCGTCTCAAGCGCATAAAAGCGACCGGCATCGTCGTAAGATACGACCTTTATTCCGTCCTTCGCAACGGAAAGCCGATAGCCCTCCTTTGGAATCGCTGCGTCAGACTCGAACTTTGCCTGGTCGGTGACATCGCCTTTGCACACGAACTCGCCCTCGCCCGTGACCAGCTTACGCGGCGCGGGAATAAGCTGTGGAACTTCGCCGGCGCAGGCAAAGGCTGCGGACAGCACGACGGCAACCGCCGCAAAGCTGCGAACGAATCTATTACGCGTGGCGTTCATCTTTTTATCCTTCCGTGCATTCTGTGTATTCCGTGGTTGACAAAATTCCTGGCAAGCTCAATTCGGGAACTTCCCGTCGGCGACTTCCTTGACATACGCGGCAAATGCGCCGCGCACGGCCGGAGCGAGGTCAGCGTACTTCTTGACGAACGATGGAACCTTCTCGTTGAGCCCGAGGAGGTCGTGCATGACGAGCCACTGCGCGTCGCACACCGGCCCTGCGCCTATTCCGACAGTCACGATCTTCAGTGCCGCGGTGATTTCGGCGGCGAGGTCGGACGGAATGCACTCGAGCGTCACCGCGAACGCACCCGCCTCCTCGACGGCCTTTGCGTCTTCAAGCACTTTCTCGGCGGCCTCGCGCGTCTTGCCCTGCTTCTTGAAGCCGCCGTATTCGTTGACGAACGTCGGCATCATGCCGACATGGGCGAGAACGGGGATGCCTGCCGTCGAGAGCCGGCGGATGAGTCCGCACACCGACGCTCCGCCCTCGAGCTTCACCGCGTCAGCGCCGGCCTTTATGATCGCGACTGCGTTCTTCACCGCCTCGTCGTCCCCGCACTGGTAGGACCCGAACGGCATGTCGCCGACGACCATCGCGTCTTTTGCCCCGCGCGCGACAGCCGCGACCGCGGCAAGCGTGTCGGACATGTTCACGGGAAGCGTCGTCTCGTAGCCGAGGCAGTTCATCCCCAGCGAATCGCCGACGAGGATGATCGGCACCCCCGCCTCGTCCGCTAGACGCGCGAAGCACGTGTCGTACGCCGTGCAGCAGCCGAGTTTTGTCTTTCCCTTCGCGGCCCTGATCGCCGCCACGTTCCACTTCTTCATTTCGCCTTATCCCCCTTGTCCTTCTTCGCGTCTGCATCTGGCTCGACGTGTATCTTGACCATGCGCGTCTGGGCAAGATGACGCACCGCAAACACGAGGTCCTTCTTGCCCTTGACCTTCGCTGCAAAGTCCTTCGCGCCGAAGACCTTCTCGCCGTTCACTTCCGTGACGAGCTCGCACGTGCTGAGCCCGGCGACATTGGCGGGAGACCCCGGCTTGACCTTCGAAATCACCACGCCCGGCTCCTTGTCGTCGAACTTGAAGAACTTCCTGACCTCAAACGTCATGTCCCTCACCACGATGCCGAGCGAACGGTTCCTCGCCTTCGGCGCGTTCTCGAAGTGGACCGGCGCGGCCTCGAGCGCAACGAGCGTCTCGTGGCGCTGGCCGTCGCGGGCATACACAAGCGTCACCTTTGCGCCGACGCCGAATTTCGTGAAGAGCATGTTGATCGAGTTCTCCACGCTCGGCCACAGCGATCGGGAGTAGTCTGACCCCTGCTCCAGCTCGCGCTCGGCCTCGCTGCCGATGCGTATCGCAACGAGGATGTCGCCGGGCTTTATCCCCGCCTTGTCCGCAGGCGAACCAGGATAGACCTCTGTGACATACGGCGGCTCGGAATACTTCTTGACGAAGCTCTGCGCCTTCTTCTCCCTCGCCAATGCGGATGTAAGCTCTATGGACTCGACGCCAAGCCACACGAGCCTGTTGCGGTCCTCCTCGCGGCGCGGCGCGAACTCGGGGTTCACCCCCTCCCCCGCGAGGAAGCGAGCGAGGTCGGCGGTCGTTATGTTCTCTGGATCGGCATCGGACCAGCGCGAAGAAGTGAAACGCCTCGCGAGGCTAAACACCGCAATACGCCCTTCGGCGTCAAGCACGAATCCAGTGGTGGTGGAAGAGGACGAAGGCCTGCGAAAACCGTCGTCATCGTCAACCTTTACTGTCGAGACCGACGGGACGAGACCCGCACCGCGAACGAGATCGACGCCGTCGAAGCGGCTCCGCACCGCCGTCGCGACGGGCGAACCGTTCTCGTCCTCGACGGAGACGAGCCATGCAACGCCGTTGTCGAAGTCCTCCGCTGCGCCGGGGGCGATTTCGAGCGGTTTGACCTTCCCCTTGAACGCATCAGGGACGTCGAAGATCACGGCGTTCCATTCGGCGAGCGCACCAGCGAACACGAGGTTCGTCCTGGAGCCGTCGGCGAACGTCGCCTCTGCCTTTGCAAGACGGGATATCTCCTCGCCGCCGAGTTTGCACGGGACAATGACCCTTCCGCCGATGGCGTATCCTATCGCATCGACCTCGTTCTTGGCCGCGTCGTCAGAATAGCGACGATAGGAGCGACGGTTATCCTTGTCTTCGCTGTCGAGCCTTATGAGGATTGGGAACGTGGCGTCCGCGACCTTGCGCTCAATCGCCGCAGCGGACTTCTCGAAGGCGTCCGCGGGAATTCTCTTCCATTCCGAAGGCAGGACATAGGCGAACTTCCCGTCAACCACCTCGTCGCGCTCGCCGAAGTCGAGCCACACGGGATTGCGCTCCTTGTCGACATACAGCGCATTCGACGCCCCCTGGCGGAAGGCCCGCCCCGTGGACGCGGAGACGCATACGCCCTCGTTTGTCCCGACTCCTGAAGACTTTACGACAAGCGTGTCGCCCATCCACGACCAGACTTCCTTCTCCGCCGGCTCTCCGGCCCTGAACTCAAGAGGCGCAATGCCCTTGACGGGGCGCTCGGCCTTGAGGACAACCGCCTCCGGCGAGGCTATGCGCTCAGATTCGGCCGCCGGAACCCTGTCCTCGCCGAAGACAATCTCTATCCGGTCGAGGTGCCTTGCGCGGACCATCGGGTCGCGGACGAGGAACGTATCCTCCGAGATCGCGAAGGCGGGGAAGCGCCTCGGCTTCGCCTGCTCCGATATCTCGTCGCCCCTGCCGCGCTCGTCCTTCTTGTACCAGTAGGCCGCGAGCGCGACGGAGGAAAGCTTGTCGGACGGCACCGCCGCCGCAATTAGGACCGCTGCTATTGTCGATGTCATGTCTTAGTCCTCCTCCTCGTCCTCTGTGTCCTCGGTGAAGTCCAGCACCAGCGTCGTCTGGCGCCTGTTGCGTATGACCACAATCGCTATGCGAGACTTGTCGGGAAGCCCCTTGAGCGACTTCTCGTACTCCTCCTTGACCTCGGCGACGGTCTTGACCTCCCTGCCGCCGATGGAAACAATTATGTCGCTCTCGCGGAAGCCGCAGTTGTCGGCGTTTCCGTCCCACGACAGCCCGGAGACGTAGACTCCGCCGTCGGGGGCGAAGAAGATAAGCTCTGGGTTGTAGAAGCGGTTGATCTCCTTCGCCGTCAGGCCCCAGCGCTCGCAGACGAACTCCTCGCCCTCGACGCGACCCTTCTCGGTCGGCGCAACCGAGACGTCGATCTCCTTCCCGTCTCGGACGACCTTGAACGCGCACGCCTTCTCGAACTCCCTGCGCCCGAGGTGGCGCTCGATCGCCGGGATGTCCTCCCAGAACCGCGCGGTCGTCTTCTCGCCGTCGACGGAGAGGAGCAGGTCGTTTGGCCTCAGGCCCGCCTTCTCCGCAGGCGAACCCGGCTCCACGTCGGCGACGAGAGCGCCTTCCTTCGCGTCGAAGCGTATGTTGCGCTTGAAGTCCTCAAGCGGCTGAAGCTTGAACCCGAACCACGCCCAATGCGCCTCGCCGTACTTCCTGAGGTCTGGGAGAATCTCGAGGATCGTCTCCGAAGGAATCGTGAACGCCTGGTCGCCCCACATGTTGCCGCGCGCGTTGAGACCTACGACGAGGCCGTCGGTATCGACGAGTGGCCCGCCCGAGTTGCCTGGCGAAATCGCCGCGTCGGTCTGGTACCAGAGCGTGTAGTCGCCGCACTCCTCGAGGAAGCGGTCGTTGCACGAGACGATGCCCATCGAGACCGAGCGCGCGAGGCCCCAGGGCGCGCCCATCGCGAGCACGACTTCGCCGACCTCGAGGCGGCGCGGCGAAAGCTCCGCGACCGGGACATCCGTCCCCTCTGGCATGTCGAGCTTGAGGAGCGCGATGTCGAGGTCCTTGTCCTTGCCCAGCACCTTTGCAGTAAACGAGCGACCGTCGGCAAGCTGGCAGCGTATTTCGCTCGTCTTGTCGATGACGTGGTGGTTCGTCAGCACCTCGCCATCCTTCGAGACCACGACGCCCGACCCCGACGCGACGCCCTTGCGGTTGCGACCCGACTCGGTGTCGTTGTAGATTACGCGGATGAACACGACCGCCGGCGCGACTGAGGCCTTTGCCTCGGACACGACCGCGCGGAAGTCTGGCGTGGACGATACGCACCCCGCCGCGCACAGCAGCAGCGCGGGCAAGACGCCCATCATTGATGTCTTCATTTCTCGATTTCTCCTTTTCTAATGTATGTTCCCCCTCGACGGATGGCTCTTCGCCTTCGGGTCCTCGAACTTGAGGAATGTCGCAAACTTCAATGCCTCGGCCGGGATTTCGTCGCCGGTCGTGTCGGGCATGTCCTTTATGTCGGGCGCGACGTCGTGGGTGTGGTGGAACTTCACGACCGGGTTCACGATGCGCCTAAGCTCGTCCTTGACGGCGTCAAGCCCTTCGCGCATCTCGCACGAGACGCAGATGGGGTTCACGCCCGTCTCCTTGACGAAGTGCTCAAGATTTTCCTTCGCGCCTTCGAGGTCAAGCTTGTTGGCGACGACGACGGACGGACGCTCCGCAAGTTCGACGGAATACTCGTCGATCTCGCTGCGCAGCACCTCGTAGTCGCGCCACGGCTCGCGTCCGTCGACTCCGGCCATGTCGATGACGTAGACGAGAACGCGCGAACGCTCGAGGTGCTTCAAAAACGCAAGCCCAAGCCCGACGCCCTTCGCCGCGCCCTCGATTATGCCGGGCACGTCCGCGATGCGGATCTTCGCATAGTCGTGGTAGACGACCGTGCCGACAATCGGGTTCAGGGTCGTGAAAGGATAGCTCGCGATCTTCGGGGTCGCAGCGGAAAGCGACGAGAGGAGAGACGACTTTCCGGCGTTAGGGAAGCCGAGAAGCCCGACATCCGCTATCGTCTTGAGCTCGAGACGAAGCCTGCGTTCCTCGGCGGCTCCGCCGGGAGTGTGCTCGGTGGGCGCCTGGTTCACCGACGACTTGAAGTGGACGTTACCAAAGCCGCCCGCTCCGCCCTTCGCGACGATTGCGGTCTGGCCCGGCTCCGTTATGTCGGCGACGAGAAGCCCCGAGTCGACATCGTAGACCTCTGTGCCGAGCGGAACGGGCACGATAAGGTCCTTGCCGCGCTTGCCAAACATCTTCTGCCCCTGGCCAGCCCCGCCGTCCTGCGCAAAGCACTTCGGATCGTAGAAAAGCGACAACAGCGAATTCACATGGTCGGACGCCTTGAACACGACATCTCCGCCACGCCCGCCGTCGCCGCCGTCTGGCCCGCCAAACTCGACGAGGGCCTCGCGCCGGAACGACATCGCGCCGTCGCCTCCCTTGCCCGACCTGACAAGAACCTCGACTTGGTCTATGAATGTCTTCGCCTTCATGGACGATATTTTACCATATTCTGTGCCCTAATTGGCACTCCACTTCAAGATCGTTTGGTTTGTCTTCCAATGTGGGACTTGCTCCGCGTTATATGTTGGCTGTTTAGTGTCGCCCTGTGCTGGTTTGCCTTCCAACGTGCGGTCACGGTCGGGGCCGCGCATGGCACCTCTGGTCGAGTTCGTCGCGGAACGTCGCACCTCGGCCTCGCTCGCCCTCGCTTCCGCTTCGGGTTGGTCAGCGCACCGCGCTGACCACCGACAAGCATATCCCCCAGCCGAAGGCTGTCCGCGAAGCGGATGCTCTGGCAGGGGTGCGGCTACCCCGCTCCGCTTCCTCACAACATGTTAAACCACTTCAAGCCATCACAACAGATACTAACTGACATCTACCACGCAAATAGGCGTTTTACACCGGTTCCGAGGGGCCTTGACTGTTCTATGTTAGTTAATCTGGGCAGCGATTGCCATCTGACAGCAAAATTAATTACGAACTTGACCTGTAAACATACTCGACATTTCCATTCCCATCAATATATATATAGTATCTCGTTGCCGTGCGAGTATACACCAAAACCTTATTTGTTATTGGTCGTGCAGGCAACTTCCACCCATGATAAGTCATCTGATCCAGACTGCGATATACTATTTCCGGTTCCCGTTGAAAATATGCGACAACATCTTCCTCGTTCTTGCACTTCTCAAGAGCACGTCTATCCTTAAAATTCGGATAGACATACAACGCCAAACCTGATACAACAATCAGAGCAACACAGACAATAAGACACAAGAGTATTGCACCAAACAAATGGAACAAATGGGGAGACACCCCTTTGGCGTTGCCCTTTTTATCGCCCATTTTGATGTTTTCTTTCACTTTCCTCGTTCTCAACGGCGTTGGGTATATTATAGCGAAACTGCCGCGCTGAAATCAAGCACAGCGAAATGAGAATATGGTGCGGACGAAATCGCATATCCCCCTGCCAAAGGCAGCCCGAAGGGGCGGCTACGCGGGGTGCGGATTTGCCGCGCGGGAGCGGAGGGGGTGTTTCGGCGCAATGCGACGCGACGGCGAAAAAGACGGAAGCGACCCGATTTCGACGCGCCGCCATTTTGCCGAAAGGCTCGACGGCACTGGCAAAATGTAAAAGGCCGCGAAATCGATGTCGC
>CACZHC010000021.1 GCA_902780865.1 uncultured bacterium | reverse complement strand
TGCCAGACGGAAAAACAGTCGCTCTTGCGCCAGCGTGCCTTCCCCATCCTGCCGAGTTCCACCGGCATCCCGATCCTGCGGCGGGCGAACGCGCGATGAGACGGCTTTCTGAGCGCACAAAGGGGCGCGTGCGCACGGCGTTCGACGACATCTGGGACGATCTTCCGGCCGTCCGCACGACCGTCCCGCTCGCGCCGTGGATATACACCATCGCCGCCTTTGCGTTCCTCGCATCAGTGTTCGTCCGTCGCCTTGGGCTATCTGGCACTTGGCACTTCCGGCTTCCACGGCGCGCGCACAAGGCGCAGCCGACGAATCGCCGCACCACCACGAGTCGCCCCACAAATGCCAAACCCGCAGAAGCGCCGACTGTCAACGCGACGGCAGCAGCCCTCGCACGCGTAAAGCGAGGTCGCAAGTAAACGATTCGGGGAACGCGCCTAAAGCACTTCCATTGCAAAGGCGATCACAGGCGGCATCGTGAGGATGC
This sequence comes from uncultured bacterium, assembly GCA_902780865.1. Classification (GTDB taxonomy): domain Bacteria; phylum Verrucomicrobiota; class Kiritimatiellia; order RFP12; family UBA1067; genus UBA1067. The sequence goes on along the minus strand of CACZHC010000021.1, from coordinate 32,939 downwards.
TAAGGAGCGTCGTGCCGCTGACGAGCCCCACTGAAAGATCGACGTCACGCTCGAACTTCGACGCAAACATCGAAACCATCGCCGCGACCGGCGCCGAAGCCGCCGTCACGAGCGCAAGCATCATCTCGCGAGGGAAGTGCGCACGCAAGGGGAAGAGCAGCGCGACCATCGCGAGAGGGTAGGCAACAAGACGGACGGCCGCAGCGAGATAGGCGCTCGGCATGCGCACGACGCGGCGGAAGTCCGCGCCTGCGAGATAGAAGCCGATCACAAGCATCGCAAGCGGCGTGTTTAGCCCGGCGAGAAGACTTATCGGCGTCTTGAGGATTGCGGGAAGCGAGAGGGACGCGAAGAAGAGCGGCAGCCCTATCGCAATGCCGACAGTGCCGGGGTTTACGACCATCGGCCGCAGCGAACGCCACCTCTCCTTAAGTTCGAGTTTCGAGTTGGAGTTGGAGAGTGGAACTTTACCCCTCATTTCGTAAAGACCCCAGCTCCACATGAAGAAGTTGAAGACGACTACGTAGACGATTCCGTAGAAGACACCTTCTGCCCCGAGAATCGCCTGCTCAAGCGGAATGCCCATGAAGCCCGCGTTCGAGAACACCATCGCGAGGCGCAGGACCGGACGCGACCTGTCGCCGCCGCGCGAGAAGAGGCGGGCGAACAGGATAACCGCGACGTGCGCGAAAGCGGCGATTGCGAACGCCCAGAAGAAGCCATGCACCATCGCCGGGTCGAATGGCAAGGAGTCGATGATGAGAGATGGCGTGACGACGAGAAGGAGAACGTTCACAATCCCCTTCACGGACGCCTCGTCGACAAGGCGAACGCGACGGCAGACCGCCCCAACCGCCATAAGGGCGAAGAGCACGCCGACCTGCGTCGCGACTGTAGCCAAATTCTGCATTCCGCGTATTATACCATTTTGATATAATACCGCGCGATGACCAGACAAAGCAAAATCACATTGACTCTCGGCGCGGCGGTAGTCGCGCTGCTCGCCATACTTGCCTCATGCGTAAAATACTGAGCAAATTCATGGGAGTGCCCCTCACGCTCCTTGTCATCGCCGCGCTCGTGGCAGGCGGGCTCTTCGCCTTCCTCGCGTGGCGCGACCGCGAGGCAATCTCGTTCGCCTCATCCGTCGTCAGCGAAAACTCCCCGATTGCGGAACTTGCGACGCGCAAGATCGTCTGGAAGGTCGTGCACATCGGCTCGACCGTCTCTACAGACACGGTGCGCGAGACGGTCTACACGATCAAGGCAGGCTATGATCTCTCGCAAGCCGAGACGCCAGTCGTCGACAAGGAGGCGAAGACCGTGACGCTGACGCTCCCTCCGCCGAAGATTATGTCCATAGACCATTTCCTCCAGCGCGAGTCCTTCGAAAGAAAGACGCTCGTCGAGCGCGTCTTCGGAGAGAACCGCGACGACGGGAAGGCCGACCGCGAGGACATCGTGCAGCTCGCCTCGGACTGCGACAAGTTCGCGCTCCTCTCGGCCGAGAACCTGCGCGAGTCCGTAGTCGCTCTGATTGCGAACCGGCTCCGCGACGCCTGCGGCTACGAACTCGTCGTCCAGGCCGGTCTCGACATCCCCGCTAAAGTAATGTTCAACGCATATTTTGAAGAGAAAGGCGTGCCATTCCGCCTACCATGAAGAAAACAGCTCACTCAGTCGCATTTGCCACGATTCTAATCCCGCTGATTCTTTCCGCCAACTCCACCACCGTCAAATTCGACACCGCGCTGACGAACGGCACGGAGTGGGCATACAGCAAGGTCAAGTTCACGACAGGGGCGAACAGCCATGTGTACTTCGACACATTGGGCGCATGCGTCTATTCACCCGAATACCCCTTCAACATCACGGAGGTGGAGATAACCCTCAGCTGCACAAGCAAGGAAGCGGCGAGATATCTGCAAGTCAAGCCGTCGTCCGGTGACAGCCAGCAGACAAAAAGCGTCGAGGCCAAGGAAAAGAAAGAAGTCCAGCATTTCCCGTTTGCAGAAGAGGACGGCGTCAGGTCGTTCAGGATACAGCTGGAAGGCAACGGCCAGACCGGCAACTGGCACATCTATTCCGCCGTCATCTCAGGCGTGCCCGTCGTCGAACCGCCTACAGGTCTCCGCGCGAGCGACATCAGGGCGACGCGTTTCCGACTTTCATGGACAAATCCCGCGGGCGCATCATCCAACCGAGTAGACGTGTCCTCCGTCGCAAGGCGCAAGGCGAGCGGCGAGACAATTGAAGAATACGACTTCCTCGCCTTCACAAACACGAGCGTCAACGCGCAGGACCGGCTTGACGACGACCGTCTTCTGATGGGCTATCCCGCCTTCTCCGGCGAGAAGATATACATGGCTGGTCTCTCGACGGGGGTCGTCCAGATATCCAGCAGGGAGGACCGCGGCTACCTTGTCTACGACAGGTCCCGGCTCGCGGCGGACGACTTGACTCTCGTCGTCTCGGCCAAGAAGCATTCGTCCGACACTTCTGGCACATGGGGTCTTTCGGTTGCGCAGCTCGACGACGGCGGCACAACAAACAGTCTCGCGTTGCTTGATCTCGACTATGAGTTCCCGAGCTCGCCGTTTACCGTCCCGCTGCCGAACTGCGGGACTCCATGCCGGCTTCTGCTCCTCCCGTCCGACTCGGCGAAGGGGAACCGCCGCATACTCATCGACCATCTCGCCTTCGTGCAAGGCTATAGTCCCGAGGCCGTGGAGACGAATGTCGTCAAGACCGCGTTTGTGACAGACTCCACAACGTATTCGGTCCGGGGCTTATGCCCCCAGACGGAATACATCACGAGGATCACTGCGTTCGCCGCCGATGGCAACGAATCCGATTCGTCCGAACCGCTCCTCGTGTCCACGGCCGGCGCGGAGCTTCCGTTCACCGTGCGCATTCGCTAGCCGCGCGTTCGCGGCTATTTCCCCGACCTTTCCGTCCGGCCGATTCCAAGCCCGTTGAAATGCGTGTGCCTGCCACTTTCGGAGACGCAGGCAGTCGAGACTTCGCCAAGAAGCTCCTTGCCGGCGTAGGCGCGGACGGAAAGGCCGTCGCGAGAGACAAGCCCAAGCGAAACGCCTTCGCCGACGTGTGGTGCAAAGCCGCGCTCGTGCAGCCCCTCAGCGTCGCTGACGACAAGATGGATGCCGTCTGCGCGGCGCTCGACGAGAATGTACCCGTGCGCACTGCGCCAAAGGACAAGACCATCGCCCACCTTCGCGTCCGAAAGCGTTTCGTCAAATGCGAAGCCCCTCAATCTCCGGATGCGAAACACACGCCCCTGCGCCTTGACACGGCACTCCTCCTCGTCCTTCCACTCCGCGCGGCACGCAAACGTCTCGCGCCCGAGCGTGACGCGCCGGTCGGCTCCTATCGGACGCTTCCCGAGGAAGACGGCGTAGAGGCCGCCTTCGCGCGCCTCGACGATGTCGGAGTGTCCCGTCGCCTGGAGCGGGCTATCCTTCCCGCGGTCGCGGCGAGTGACGAGAGGGTTCGACTTCTGCGGCAGATACGGACCCCACACGCTCTTCGACTTGAGCGCCGTCGCCGCATGGTTAAAGTCCGTGCCTCCCTCCGCGATCACGAGACGGTATACTCCGTCCTTCTTGTAGACATGCGGCCCCTCCGCCCACTGCGCCCCGGGGAAGACACCGTCCGTGATGTATTCGCGCCGTCCGACGAGCTGACCGGAGGCAAGGTCGATCTCCTGCACGTATATCTCGATGTGCCCCTCCCGATTCGGCTTGCGCGCAGGCATGGTCGCCGTCCAGTATACCTTGCCGCCGTCGTCGAAGAAGAGGCTCGGGTCGATTCCTCCGTCCGCCGCCTTGACATGGACTGGCTTCGTCCACGGTCCCGCCGGATCCTTTGCCGTGGTCAGGTAGTTGCGAAACTCCCTGCCGTGGAATGTGAAGGTCATGTAATACGTTCCGTCGCGGAATCGGATCGTCGGCGCCCAGACCCCGTCGTCGTCCGTGAACTCGTCGCCGGACTCGATGACAACCGCGATATCCGGCAGCGCGTGTCCCACACGCGACCAGGTGCGGAAGTCGTCGCTGCGGTATACGGGAATCCCCGGATTCCACATGAACGTGCTCGTCACGAGATAATACGCGCCGTCTGCGCCCCTCGTAACGCTCGGGTCGGGATGAAAGCCGCTCAAAAGCGGCGAGACCTCCCCGGCAAACGCAGTCAGCACCGCAAAGGCCGCAAGGGCCGCACTCGACTTCTTCATATGCACCACCTCCTGTATGGCATCTGAATTATACCATTTTCTCCATTCGCCTCACAGGGGACATTTGGTATACTATCATCCATGGACGGCAACAACCAGCGCCAATCTGCAGGGCCCGCGAAACTCGTCATCGTCGGCGGTGGCGCAGCGGGGATGTTCGCGGCGGCGGTCGCCGCGGAACGCGGCGTTCCATGCGTCCTCGTCGAACGCAAGGCGCGGCTCGGGTCAAAGGTGCTGATGACGGCGAACGGCCGCTGCAACTTCGCGAAAGACATCTCTCCCGAACAGTTCCTTAAGGACATTTCGCGCGGCGGAATCGCCGCGCGGTGCGCCGAGTTCGTCGCGGAGGCGGTGCGCGAATGCCCTCCGCGGCAGATCTGCCGCGGGTTCCAGTCGCTCGGCGTGAGGACGAAGCGAATGACCGACGGGCGCATCTTCCCGGCGGACGAAAAGGCGGCGACGATAGTCCACGCGTTCGGCGACCTGCTGCGCGACGAGGAGGTGCCGATCGTCACGAACTGCCCGGTGAAGGAGATCGCCGCCGTCAAGGGCGGGGCCGCGCGCTTCGCCATAGTCGCGAACAGCTTCTCGATCCTCGCGGAGAACGTGCTTCTCGCGACGGGCGGCGCAAGCTACCCGAAGACCGGCTCGGTCGGCGACGGGCAGCGCTTCGCCCAGGCTCTCGGGCACAGACTCATTCCGTACCGCCCGGGGCTCATCGGGCTCGAGACGCGCGACGAGAAGGTGACGCGGCTCGCCGGGCGCCGCTTCGAGGACGGCGCGGCAAAGGTGTTCGACGCATCCGACAAGGCGGTCTTCGAGTATCGCGGCGAAATCGACTGCGAGCGCTTCGGGCTCTCGGGCGCCGCGATCTACAACGCACAGCGGTTCATCGAGCACTGGATGCGCGAGAGGGGCGCGGCGGCACGGCTCTCAGCCGAAGTCTCCTTCGGGCGCGAGACGGTCAGGCTCGACAGTCTGCGGCCGCGTCCGCTTAAAGAAGCGATCGTGACGATCGGCGGCGTTGACACGAAGGAAGTCGACCCGCACACGATGCAGTCGAAGATCGTCCCGGGGCTCTACTTCGCCGGCGAAGTGATGGACATCGACGGCCCGACCGGCGGCTACAACCTGACTCTCGCCTTCGCAACGGCGCGCAAGGCAGTCGCAAGCATCGCAAAAAAGGAGAAGACGCCATGAACCGTACAACATTTCAAGTCGGAACCTTCGAGGTAAACTGCTCCATCCTGAGCGAAAACGACAAGGCGATTGTCGTCGATCCCGGCGCAGAGGCGACGCGCATACGCGCGGAGCTAAAGAAACAGGGGCTCGCCATCGCGGCAGTTCTTCTCACCCACGCGCACTTCGACCACATCAGCGCGATTCCGGAACTCCAGCGGGCATATCCCGATCTCCCCGTCTTCATCAGCGACGCAGACGCGAAGATCGTCTCCCACCCCTTCAACCAGTTCCCGCCCGACTACCCGCTTGTGGCAGAGCTTAAGAACGTCAAAAGCGCAAAGGATCTGGGGTCGTTCCTCGCAGGCATCGGCTGGACGGCGACCGTCGATGTGATAGACACTCCCGGCCACACGCCAGGCGGCATCTGCTACCTCTTCAAGACAAGCGACGGCAAGCCGGCGACGCTCTTCTCCGGCGACACGCTCTTCTGCGGTTCGGTCGGACGCACCGACTTCCCCGGCGGCGACATGGCGACGCTGCAGGAATCTCTCGAAAAGCTGAAAGACCTTCCCAACGACACGGTGGTGGTTCCCGGCCACGGAATCGAGACGACCATCTCCCGCGAGGTCGCGTCAAATCCCTTCCTGCAGTAGCCGCAAGCCGTCGGCATTGTCTTTACGATGAACTCGCAGGACGGCGGAATGCGTGTTCAACGCCGATGCCGCTATCTGCCAGCCGTCATTTCAAAGACAAGCTCTCCACCCGCCATGATGTCAGCATGGCGTATCTTCCAGTCAGTGATCGGCTTGCCGTTGAGCGTCACGGACTTCACGTACTTGTTCTCACGGGAGAGGTTGCGGGCGACCACTTTAAACTCTCCACTTTCAACTTTCAACTTCGCGCAAGCGACTTGCGGTGCGCCGATGATGTATTCTCCTCCGCACGGGTTGAACGGATAGAAGCCCATTGCACTGAAGATGTACCATGCGCTCATCTGCCCGCAGTCGTCGTTGCCGCACAGTCCGTCCGGCTTGGGGATATAGAACTTGTCGAACACCTCGCGGATGCGCTCCGCCGCCTTTTCGGGATGCCCGACCTGCGGATAGAAGTAGATGACGTGGTGGCTCGGCTCATTGCCGTGGACATATTGGCCGATAAGACCCGTGACATCTACCACGCATCCAGATCCTTCCACCGTGTCGGGCTGCAGGAAAAGCGAATCGAGCTTCCTGACAAATGCTTCGCGTCCGCCCATCGCGCCCACAAGCCCCTGCGGATTCTGCATCACGTGCCATGTGTACTGGAACGCGTTGCCTTCGGTGAAGTCGTTGGCAAGGTCGGCTCCATGCCCAAGGGCATACGGATTGTACGGTTCGCGCCAGTTCCCCTTCGTGTCCTTGCCGCGCACAAGGCCAATTGACGGATCAAAGACATTCCGCCAGTTTTCCGCACGCTTGAAGAAGAACTCCGCGTCGTCCTTGAAGCCAAGTCCTTCCGCCATCATGCCCGCGCACCAGTCGTCGTATGCGCACTCCATCGTGCGCGAGACGGACTCGCCCTTGATTTCGTCGAACGGATAGTAGCCGTACTTGTCGAGCAAATCCCAGCGCTCCTTTATGCGCCCCTTGTGCGGCTTCGTAAGCGTGTCCTTGATTTGCGCGTAGGCAGCGAGCCAATATGAGTTGGAGTTCAGAGTTGGAGTTGGAGAATGGATTTTTTCTTCCTTTCTCGAACTCGAACTCTTCTCTCCAACTTCTTTCAGGAACCAGTCGACGATGACAGGAATAGAATGCGTACCGATCATGCACTGGTTGTCGCGACCCCACAGCGTCCATATCGGGAGGTATCCCGTACGCCTGCCCTGCTCGAGCATGGAGTCCACGAACGCAGCCGCACGCTCCGGCATAAGTATCGTATAGAGCGGATGCGCCGCACGGAAGGTGTCCCAGGTGGATAGCGTGGAGTAAAACGGCTTGCAGCCGACTTCTGCGAGGTTATTGGGCTGGAAGAAGAGGTGGTAGAGCGAAGTGTAGAAATTGCGCTTCTGCGCGTCGTCGCCTTCGATCTGCACACATGAAAGCGCCTGCGACCACTTCTCGCGTGCCGACGCCTCCACTGTCGTAAAGTCAAATCCCGGCACCTCCAAGCGCATGTTGCGATCTGCCGCGGCGACATCTCCAAGCGCGGAAAGCGCAACCTTCACGACGAGTGGTTCGCCGTCCTTGAGATCAAAGTCGAAGACAAGGCCGCTCTCGGACGAGAAATGCCTACTGAACTCCATCTTGAACGCGTAGGAGCGGTTCACCCAGTTGTCGCACGAGACATTGCCTGAAAGCCCAGTGCGTCCGTTGAGCGAGACATCACACGACTTAATCCTGGAGGAAGGCGGCCTGGAGCCGGAAATGCACCAGCGCGGATCTACCGCAAGGCGCTTCCGCGCGCCGTCGGGGTACGCTATCCTGTACACCGCGCAGTGCTCGCTCGCGGTAGCCTCTACGCGGACGCCCCCTTCCAGGGCGACCGCGTAGTAGCCAGGGCGGGCCACTTCGCCGGACTTGTCGATCGCGAGCGATTCCGGGACGGAATCCGAGACGAACGGAAGCAGCTTGACGTCGCCCAGGTCCGGGCATCCAGTGCCGTTGAGGTGAGTCTGCGAAAAGCCGAGAACCGACTTGTCGCCGTAGTTGTAGCCAGAGCAGTGATCCCAGTCTCCGTTGCCCGTATCGGGACCGGCCTGTATCAGCCCGAACGGAACGCATGCGGCCGGCGTGGTGTGCCCGAATCCCGCCGTCCCCACGAACGGATCGACGCATGAGCACGGGTCCACCTTGAGCACCTGGCGCGCGTGGTTTGCGTATGCCTTGCGCGGATCGTCGGCGTATGCGCGCAGCGCCTTGGCGCCCCTGCCGTCGAGATCGCCCAGGTTGTAGAGGGCGCGCGCAATGCAAAGTTCGCGCAGGCAGTCGCTGCGCTCCATGTCGCCAAGCCCCAGGTTGCGGGTGGCGAACTTGTCGTACCCGGGCACCTTGTGCGCCACGTCGTCCGGCGCGAAGGCATGGCCCGCAACGCCCTTCAGCGCGAGCAGCGCGGCGAGGGTTTCCGCTCCGCGCCTGTCTCCAAGCCGCTCCAGCGCAAGCGCGACCGCGCGGAAATGCGAGTACTCGGACTTGCCGCCGAGCTTTCTCGCAAGTGCATCTATCGGCGCGAATGACGTCTCCGCCCCGCAGCGCCCGAGGGCTATGACATACGAATCGAGGAGGCTGACGCTTCTGCCGAACTGGTCCATGCCCTTGTAGTTCCAGCCCTTGTCCCACGATTCCGCGGACGCAAGCTTGTCCTCAAGCGTCTTGCGGCCAGTGGCGTCGCCGAGAAGCCCAAGGACATGCGCATAGACAAGCTTGGCATCAGGTTCCACGGCCGCGGCATACGCCGTGCGCAGAAGCGGAAGCGAGCGCTTCGTGTCGCTTAAGACCTTCGAAAGCCCTTCGTATCCGTTGGCAAGGGTCTTCACGGAATTGGCGATCTCGGAGTCGGGTAGCGGGAAGTTGTCCTTCATCCCGATTGCGTCCTCGCCTATGATCCCGAGATTCACGAGCTTGCGCTGGAGCGTGTAGATGTCGATGTCGCGAAGGCGTACGCCGTCCTTCACGCTCTGTGCGACCGCAAGCCCCGCAGCATAGCCCTGGTTCTGCACGTCTGGCTGCATGCGCAACACCGGCATCGCGTCGCGGTGTGCGCTCATCCCGAGACCTGTGACGAGAAGTCCGTCCGTGTTCCTGGGAAGGAGCGCGCGGAACGGTATGTTGACCTTGAGCGCATCCTTGGCGTGCGGCGCCTCGATGAAGAACTCGTCCGAGACCGTCTGCCCGTGCGTATCGAAGTTGGAACGCGCAAGCGAAATCACGTCTGGGTATGTCCTGTTGTTCATTATGTCCTGCGCAGTCACGTAGTAGACGCCGTGCAGACGCCTGCGTTCGCGGCTGTTCACGTTCTGGCTCTGGTCCCACACATAGGAGCCGAAGTTCTGCCTCGCGCGAAGCGTGAAGTGGCAGAGATCCTCGGCGTCCGTGTCGTCTACGAAGGCGTAGTCCGTGTTCTGGTAGCTGGTGCCGAGGATCTTCGGCGTGGAGCCGGCTCCCTGGAGCGAAAGCTCCGTGGCGTCGATAAACTCCGTCTCCTCGCCGGCGAACGCGGCAAGGTCTGCGTTGCCCGTGGCATCTACGGCCGCGCTCGTCTTGACAAGTCCGTGCGTGCCGTCCTGGAACGCCACCTCGACGGCCACAATGGCGCTCCCTTCCTTGCGCACGCCGCACACAAGTGCGCCGAACCATATCTCGGCGCCGGCCTTGCGGGCCTCGGCGCGCATCCACTCGGCCTTGCACTGCCCGTATATCGCCCCGAAGTCGTGCACTCCCTTGTCGAGCTCCGCCGTAAACCCAATTTTGAGGCCATAGCAGTAAAGCCCGATAAGTCCGTCGGTCATTGTGCCGCCCATACGCGGCAGGTACTCGGCGACGATCGTCTTCGCGCCTGCCCTCGCGGCCGCGATGGCGGCTGGCGCGCCGCCGGTTCCGGCACCCGCCACAAAGACGTCGCACTCCGCAATCACCGGAAGTTCAGCCAGTGCGGCCGGCAGCGGGCCAGCGGCCCCCTTGGCGGCCTCGGCCGCCTTCTGCCCGAGCTCGCGCCCCGCGCGCTCCTCGGCCGAGGCGTCGTAGGCATCCACGCCGAACACGAGCGAATCGGCCGAGTCGACCTGAGTGGGCGTCCAGGTGAGGTCGCGGGCCAGCTGCTCCGCCTCGGCGAGCGAGCGGGCCGAGCCGTCCGCCACGGGGAGGGTCATCTCGCACTTCCACAGCCGCGCGGCTATCTCCTTTGGCTGGTTCTTGCTCTGGAACGGCCCCTTTGCGCCCTCCTTTACCACTATCGCGTCGGAGACGGCAGTCGCCTTTACGCGGTCGGACTTCGGCGCCTCGCCCGAGATAATGTACCGGACGAACGGATACTCGCCCCTCTCGAGAGGACCTATCCTGTCGCGCGCGTCGACAACGGCCTTTGCGCGGATCGTCCGCGCGCCGTTGCGGTTGACCACGACGGCCCCTGAATCGCGGCCCTGCGCGTCCTTGAGGACTTCGGTCCCGACCGTCCACGTTATGAACGGCACGCCTGCATCGAGAAGCGCGCGGTCAAGCGCCTTCTTGGCCTGCACGGGCGTGGTGTCGCCAAACGCATAGGATCCCTCGTGCCCCTTGGGGTCGTAGATTGCAGCGCAGATTGGGCCGAGTTCTCCAGCCGGCTTCTTGAGCCTCAGCTTTCCTGCAATGTCCTCGCCCAGGTACGGACGCGGGGCGACGAGATACACGTTCGCCCCTGCCTCCTTGGCCGCAACCGCGGCGGAAACGCCGCGGACCGTGCCGCCGAGCACAAGCACATCGACTGATTCCGGAATGTCCGCCAAAAGCGATGCGCACATCATCGCCGTCGCGACCGCAGTCGCAATCATTCTCCCTCTCATAACCATTCTCCATTACTCCTTGCCAAGTTTAGCATAGCAGCCATTAAAGCCATTTTAACCAACACCGCGAATCGTCAGAAAATGCGTTCGGCGGAAAGTCGGGCGTTGGCCGCAGGACTGTCGGCGAAGGCCGCCTTGGCCGCATCCCACTTGAGCGTGCGTCCTGCATCGAACAGCGCAGCCCCGCCGGATGTCCTCAAAAAACCACGCCTCGATATCTTCATTGTCATTGCACTCGCTTGCGCCATGTTACTTGACGCTCACATTGGTGAAAAGAGTTGTTCCCAAATCGCAATCCGCAGGCTTCGGGATGCTCACGCAGAAGTTCTTCACCGGGAAGTGCGTGAATCCGTCGTTGTCGCCGCCCCAATGCTCGAGCTTCTTGTTGAGCGGGAACTTGATCGTCTCCCAGGAACCGTTGCCCTGTATCTTCGTCTTGAACTGCAAGGTCTGGCCCGTCGCATCGGTCACGCGGAACGTGAGCTTCTGCGGCACCGTGCTGCAGGCCTGAAACGTAATCGCCTGCCCTCCTGCAATTTCGACGGGCACTGTCGCGAGGACATACGGGACACTCTTCGCCTTCGACGCAGAGAAGTCCCAGTTGACCGCACCTGCCTTCACGCCCTCGACGTCCTTCAACTCGAACGAGCCCTTGCCGGTGTTCTTGATGAAGTCCCATTTGGCGCTTCCGTCGAAGAGCTTGAGGTCAATCGCCTCCGCGAGCGCCTCTACCTTCGGCGGTTTTCCGGCCTTTGGCGCAGGAGCTTGCTTTGGAGCGGCGCTGGGTGCAGACGGAGCCGCCGAAGCGGAAGTCGCGCCGCCAGCAGCAGTCTTTCCTGCGGTCGTTGCAAAGTCGCACAGTTCAACACGCCCCGAAACCGCCTCACCTGGCTTAGGTACGTTTACATTGAATGTCTTGAGCGGGAAATGCGCGAAACCGTCGTTCGCGCCATCCCAGTGCTCAAGCTTGCGCCCAAGCGGGAACGTCATCTTCTCCCATGCCCCAGTGCCCTTGACGCGGCAGCGGAACTGCAGGGTCTGCCCAGTCGAGTCGATGACACGCACCGTGAGATTCTGAGCGAGCGACGACTTCGCAAGGAAGTCAATCGAGCCAGCGCCGTCAACGCCGTTGAGCGGCACCGAGGTCATGACATACGGAGTGGACTTGGATTTCGACTGCGAGAAGTCCCAGTCGATAAACACCGCGTCCTTGCCGTCGGACGACTTCCCAACAGAGACCGCGCCCTTGCCTGTATTGGGGATGAACTTCCATCCGGCCTCGGCACGGCAGAGGTCAAGCGCCTTCCCCTCCACAATGGCGGGAGCGCCACCCGCCGCGCCGCCGGGAACGACGGGGAACACCGCGCGCCCTACGCTAACCGACTCAATGAGCTCAACACCACTCGGAATCGCCACATACTGCGGCGCACCTGTAAGCCAGAGCCCAATGCCTTGCGGAACCTTCGCGACATCGCCCAACATGCCAGTGCCGGAAAGCGAATCCTTGGTGCGCACAACCACAGCATGCTCCATCGTCTCGTCAGGGCTGCCGCCAGGCTTCGCGGAAGTCCAGGCGACGAGCTTGCGCGCACCGGACCCGTTGGCGAAAATCGCTATCCTGTCCTGCGGAGAGTCCGTCTTCACAAGCGACTTGAAGGAATAGCCGTCGAGTTCGCGCACCATGACCTTGAACGCATCGAGCGCCGGACGGGGCTTCCCGTTCTCGTAAAGCGAGAACCCTTCGTTCCCCTTGTACTCGTACCAGCTCGTCAGGCGCACTCCCTCGATCATGTCCACAAGATACTGCCTCACGAGGTGCCACGCCTGGTAGTCCATGAGCTTCGCGCTCGAGCCACCGGACCAGCCCTCGTCGTTGACGCCGTTCTTGACGTTCGTGAAGCCACGCTCGGAATCGATAAGCGGCATGTCGGGCGCACCGTACTTCTTGAGAAGTTCCTTAGTGCGATCATGCCCGACCTTGAACTCCTCGGGCGTCTTCACGCCGTAGGGATGGACGCTCCACGCGCGGATGCCGCTCTTCAGGACGCCGTTCTTGAAGCACTCCTCCGTCCACTGGTAGCTCGGCTCCCAGTAGTTCGACACGGACCCCGCCATCACGAACACGCCGGGAACCGCCTTGACCATCGCGGGGACCACGGTGTTCACGAGATCGGAGTACTCCTTCGCGAACTCGGGCGAATTATGCGTTCCATCCTTGCGCCAGAATGTGCGCACATTCGGTTCGTTCCATATCTCGAACATCACGTCCTGTCCGGAGAAGTGCTTCGCCGCAGCAACCGCAAAGGACGCGAAGCCCTTGCGACCAGCTTCCGTCTGCACGCCGCCGCGCGGCTCTTCGTAGAGCGAGTTGGAGCTGAAGAGCGTTACGATTACCGTGAGCCCGAGCTCCTTGCACACCTTCATCTGCGCATCGACAGACGAGAAGTCATATACGCCCTTCTCCTTTTCGACGACGTTCCAGTAGAGCCCGCGCCTGACGACGCGAAAACCGAGTCCGCGAACCTCACGCAGCGTCGCCTCGTTGAAGGTGTCTGTCTTCATCTGCACGCCGATGTTCATCGGCACCGTGCAAGGCGGCAGATCGTATGCACCGGCGCAAAGCGTCGCATAAGCAACAGTAGCAACAATAGTCATCTTCATCTTTACACCTCGAATACTAACGAACTATGACGGCAAATCCCGAAGCCGCCCCTTTTAGGACCAAGTCCTTCCCCTGCGCAACCAGCGACCATTTCAGCTTTGAAACCGGAGTGTCGAGCTTCAGGTTTACAGCCGTCAAACCGCCTTCAGCATGCAAAACAACACCGCGGCAGGGAGTGTTTGCCAAAGAGGGAGGGACATCCACGATAACCGTGCCGGCAACTGTCGCCGAGCCAGTTACATTCACACGGGAAAGGCCCTGCCCATCGACAGCAACGCTCAGCATGGAGTCGCCGTCCGACGTAAGACTGCCGATCGTCAGCACTCCCGACGTGCCAGCGCCGCCGGCGGCAAGCGTTCCGCCGCCAATTAGGGAAACCGCGCTCGACACCGTGCCAGTGCCGCCCAATGCGCCTGGATAGACGACCTCGAAAGCTCCGCCGCCAGTGTGCGCACCGTCGATTGCAAGCGTGCCGTTGCTGATGCGCGTAGTGCCCGTATAGCTGCATGCGCCGGAAAGCGTCTGGCGACCGCAGCCGTACTTCACGAGATTAAGCGCCTTCGCTCCGCCGTCACGCACTTCACCCTTGAAATCGCACGTGCCACCCGTCGCGATTGTAAGAGTCGACTCCGAACCTTTTTCAGACGTGTTCTCGATGACCGCCGTACTGGTGCCGCCATAGACGCCGGCAACGGTCCCGCTCTGCCCATTCATTTGAAGTTTCATCACTGCCCCAGTTCCAAAGTAGAGCGGATTGACACCAGCCAAGTGCAGCGATTCGGCGACTCTCATACGATAGATGCCGCAATCGATGAAGATACCGCCCGTGCACTTAATGGTACCGGCGTCTAGAACACCGTCGCCGCCGTCGGAATTGTCGAGGTGTAACCCGCCGGCACCATAGCCGCCAGTCGTTCCGCCAAGCGGATAACCATTCATCGAGGTGCTTTTCATCGTATAGGTCTTGCCGGCGGCGATGTCAAAATACGCGCCGCTTCCTCCGGAAAGGATCGTATTCCCCGAAGACACGTCGTCAGTCACTTTGAGGCGTCCACCAAACAGCCCGACGAAGGAGCTTCCCAAGTGCTCGACCTTGCTGATCTCCAACGTTCCGTCCAGAACATAGATGCCCTTTTTGAAGGCAACCGTATTTTCGGCAAAGCGCAATGTGCCCTTGCCGGCCTTCGTGAGCCAGCAGTCGCCGAACGTCGCATTGTCCATGATGGCCGAGCCGATTGTCAGCGTGCCGCTCCCCTCTGTGACGACGAGGAGGTCGGTCCAGGTCGACGAACCAGACGGCACGCCCGCCTCGCTCAAGATACTGCCGCCCGAGATGGACGCGTCGCCATCGCCGGTCTTGAGAATCGCACCGCTTGCAAGTGTGAGCGCCTCGCCGTCGGCAATCGTAAGCGACGCTCCGCCAGAAAGCTTCAGCGCCGCAACCGTGCGCGAAGCGAGGAGGCTCTCCGTCCCGCCGAGGGCAATGTTCGCAGTCGAATCATCGGCAGAAGGAAACGCTGCCGCGTATCCGGTGAAGGGAACAATGAAGCCGTTCTCGTCCGCCGCCGCCCAATCCGCGCCGTTGAGGACTACGCGATGGTCGCTAAGCGCCCCGGCGGCGTCGTTCGCACTTGTCGTGTGGAAAACCGCATTGCCGACTGTTTCAAGCCCGAGGTAGCGGCCACGCGGACCTTTTGAGTTCGCCGTGTAGACGAGGTTGGAGAGACCCATCGTGACGCCCGCGCCACCGTTGGCGTCCAGACGAATCGTTCCGCCGCCCGCGTTGTTGTAGTTCTGCTGACCATTCAAGGACCCGATGTTGACGTTGGCAACGGCGAAATCCGTAGCCCCCTCCACGGCCGCCTTCATGTTCAAAAGACCGCTGCCAATCGCCATCGACCCACCTCTCAGTTTGTAGAGAGAACCGCCCTGCGCACCATCCACCAGCAATTCGCCGCCATATAGGAACGTGCCGTAGGTCGCCTGCACGTTGTGATACGTCTGAGGCGCCGCCAGCGTCAGTTTGCCGGGGCCATACTTGTAAAGCGCAGCGCTACTGTCGCTGTTGGGGTTCACGGCGACATCAAAGTCTACCAGGAACTCCGAGCCGGGCTTCTGCAGGTCAAGATAGAACGACCCGGACTTCGTTAAGCCGTGGCCCGCGAAACTCGTCATGAACCCATCGATGATAGAAAGATGCGGATAGGCGAGGAACTGCGAATCCGCGCCACCAAGGACATCGTGCGACGCAACGTTGAGCGCGCTCACGCCGGTAGCATTGAGTCCGCCCGAGAAACGGTTGGAGCCCGTCAAACCGACGACACCGATATTAGAAGCCGTGAACTTGACAGCACCATCTGCCTGCATGGAAGCATGCATAGCAAAGACGGAGTTGCCGGCATTGAAGGTCGCACCGTCCGCATCAACCGTGATGACGTTGCCATCGGACAGCGGCAAGGCCGATGTGATGCTCACTGTCTGCCCGCCGCCATAACTTGTAACCGGCAAGCGCTGCTCGCCGAAGAAGAACGTCCCTGGAATCGCGAAGAACGTCGCGCCGTCCGCATTTGACGCCTTGAGCACAATCGAATAGTAAACATCGAGCGGAACGCCGGCAAGCGCTACATCAGTGGAGAACGACGCTCCCGCCGCATAGCTCCCGACCGCGATTTCGGTCGAACCGTCGGTCGCAGTGAGGATCATTGCCACCGATCCGGCAAGGCCGCCCATCGTGCCGGTAACGGTAGCCACACCCGTAGCCGCTTTCACGACTGTCGCCTCGACCAGCTTCGGCAGCGGAATCACGTTGAAAAATTCAAGCTCGTGGATTTGGATGTAGTCACCCGACTTGACCGGCGTCAAGGCCTCGAACCTCCAATAGCGGTAGGCGTTGGCATTCGGGTTCACCTCGCTCGGCAGGTAGAAAAAACGCGACTCGCCGCTCGTCCAGCCCGTTTCGTCCCCACTCGTGTAGATTGTTGCATCCTCCCAGTTGGAATTGTCGTTCGACGCCATGACCTTGAAATTCTTGACGGCTCGATCGGCTGGGCTGTTCGAGGTCTTGCCGTTCCATATCCGCAACGCATTTACGATAGTCGGGGTGCCGAAGTCGTAGGTGACATGGCAGGGCTGGCTTCCGCTGCTAACAAGCCAACGGCTACCCGAATTCGCCATATCATTGTCGAAGGCAACCGCCGCGCCGTTGTTTCCGGCTGTACTGTCGGCCGTAATTACGCCGCCTTCGCTGACAGGCATTGTGAGGTCTACAAGTTCTTCGCCCGGCGGTTCAATGTCGGCGGCTTGGACGGCGCAGACACCGAACATAGCGGCAAGCAATAGTAGTTTCTTCATACTTATTTCCCCCTTTTTATTGTCAGTTATTTTGTGGGAATTATCTGCAAGCCAGCGACTGCAGCGGTGCCCTTGCCGCCGCGCTTCGAGAACTGGATGGCGAAGCTCTTCTCCGTAACGCCGCGGAACACGACCATGCAGTCTGCCTTGTTCGAGTCCGTGCCCTTCTCGCGCGTCGCCTCAACGTACCTGCCACCGCCGATCCAGCCGAAGTTGACGGCATACGCGGAAAGCTCCGTGCCGTCCGGCTTGAGGAGCGACACGTCGCCGCTCCATCCGTTGATGCCGGCGCCAAGGTGCACGATTACGTCGAACTTCTCGAACGGGACGTCCTTGACCGCTATCGGGGAGTCCGCCACGCCCGCGGCGTGCAGGCGCTTGTCCCCTCCGCCGAATCCCCACGGCTCGCACTTCTCGTGGCGCGCCTTCGTGCCGAGCGCCACGGAAACGGACGTCGCGCACCCCTCGCCGTCGGCCAGGCCGTCGAAGCTCTTCCTGTTCAGCGGCAGGTTGTTCCAGTTGAGCTGCGCGGTGTCAAGCGCGCCCGCGATGTCCCAGCCGCGCATAACGGATTCGTCGTCCTTGCCGCTCGTGAAGTTGAGGCCTATCGTGCCCTTCACGCCGACGGACGGAACCTCGCCGAAGCCCTTCGGCATCTCCTTGCCGCAGTAGACACGCACCCAGTCGACCCACATGTCGCTTTCGTTGCCGTAGCGCTCGAGGTCGTACGGCCATCCGCTGATGCCCGCGATCGCGTAGTTGATAAGGAACCACGTGTCCTGCGACTTCGTGACGGGGCCCGTAGGATGACGAAGAACCTCGACATCGTCAAAGTAGTACACCGTGTCCGTCTCGGTGATGAGAAGCCCGTATGTGTGGAACGTCCAGCTCCACGAGGAGCCGCCCGCCATCTTCATCGCGTCAGGGAACGCATGCGGGGCCTTGCCCATGTCCTTCTGACCCCACCAGTGCGTTGTCACGCCGTACTTGCCGCCGTGGTTCGGGTTGCGCGGGCCATATCCGCCGTAGCACTCGAGGACGTCGAGTTCGTCGCAGCCGCCCGCTTTGGTCTCCGCGAACTTGGGGTCGTCCTTCGCCATCCCGATTGTGCCCTTGGAGAGCGTCCAGAACGCGCCCCAGCTTCCCGGCGCCGAATGGCAGATGAGCCGGCACTCGAAATACGCCGGAACAGGCACCGCAACGCCGGTGCCGTCGGGACGAATGGACGAAAGTATGCCGGTGCGGCCCTTTGTGCCGAACGGCTTCGAGGCGTGGATCCTGAGATACGTGTCCTGCTGTCCGAACGGCAGGCAGTCGCCCTCCTGGTCGGAGAAAGGCCACCCGCTGAAGTCGCCGCCGCCTGTCTTGTGAGCCGCGTACTTCGCGCCGCGTCCGTCGGGTGAAATTGAGAGAGGGCCGTCGAAGTCGTCCTTGTATACGAGATTCATTCCCTTCGCGCCGGGCGGGTCGGACTTCGGAATGCCCTGCTTCCAC
This sequence comes from uncultured bacterium, assembly GCA_902780865.1. Taxonomy (GTDB): domain Bacteria; phylum Verrucomicrobiota; class Kiritimatiellia; order RFP12; family UBA1067; genus UBA1067. The sequence continues at coordinate 14,483 of CACZHC010000021.1, read as the reverse complement.
TTTACGCCTCCGAGGTTGTAGACCTGGAGTTCGCAGTAGTCCTGATGTCCCTTCCCGTCGATCGCCTGAAGACGAATCGTCGTAGGACCCGCCGGATAGCGGTCGGCGTGGAACACGAACTCCCCGCGCGAGCGCGCGTCGAGCTTAACGTCAGCGAGCACGGTGTCCTTCCCCCACTCTCCCTCTCCGCTCCAGCAGCGCGCGAGGACGCGCGTCATACCCTTCGCCTCGAAGACGACCGTGACGTCTCCCTTAACGTTCGAGCAGTAGCGAGGGGCGAGCACCTTGATCGACTGCACGAAGTCGATGCCCTTCGCCGAATCGCCGTTGTAGAACTCAGGATACTCCTCAGAAGCCTTGACGTTGTCGGCGCGCGCGGATGTGAAAACGAGCGCGGCGAGGAACGTCGCAGCGGCACAGACTAACCTGCATGACTTCATTTTATGCACTCCTTGTGTGTAGAGGTGTTCGCAACGAGTGAGATATTACCATATCTACGGCATAAATCAAAGAATATCGCGCGGCTTTTCGGACAAATTTTTCACGACCTTTTGGACAATCCGTTTCGGTTATCCCGTTGCTCAGACAACCCCATTTCGGTATAATTTAAACATGAAGACGAGGCAGCGCAAGATACTGGTGGCGATTCCGACCAACGGCCCCGATGGTCGGCTGCGCGTGGCAGGCGTCCTAAAGTACGCGAACACTCGCACGAACTGGGATCTGCGCATAGTAAGCTCGCGCACCGCATTCACGGATGCGGAAGTCCGCGAACTCCTTGTCGGCGGCCTCGATGGATGCATCCTCGCCGCGTACACTCCAGCCGTCGAAGAGATTCTCAAAAAACGAATCCCTACCATACTCGTGCTCGAGAACATGCACCAGCAGATCGGGAAGCGGCCGAACTGCCTCTCGGTGCTGATGGACAACCACGAGATTGGTCGGCTCGCGGCGGAGCATTTCAAGTCGCTCGGACGCTTCGCCTCGTATGCGTTCATCCCCGCGCCGCCGAAAATCCCATGGTCGCTCGAGCGCAAGGCCGCCTTTTTCGAGAACGCCGACAAAAGGTCAAACTTCTTCGAGTTTCCCGAATCGGAATTCGAGATGGTCAATATGACCGGCGAGGCAGGGATCCAAGTGCGCACCGAAGAGCTCGTCGATTTCCTCAAAAGTCTGCCTCGCCCTGCTGCCGTTTTCGCCGCAAACGACCTTCTCGCCGTCCAGGTCGTAAAGGCCTGCCGAGTGGCGCACATAAAAGTGCCTACTTCGCTGGCAGTGATAGGATGCGACAATGACGAGCTTCTCTGCCAGGGCGAGAAACCCGCGCTTACGAGCATACTGCCGGGATTCGAGAAGGCCGGCTTCGCCGCCGCGCGCGCGCTCGATTCGCTGATTCGCGGGAAACGGCCAGACGCCCACGAGCTTCGCATACCCGGCGCGGCGCTTGTGCCGCGCGCCTCGACCACCACGCTGCCACCCGCCGTCGCAGTGGTAAACGCGGCAATGGACTACATACGCAAGCATGCCACGGAAGGCATAAGCACCTCAGACGTCATAGAGCAGCTTCATATCTCACGCAGCCTCCTCGACCTCAGGTTCCGTCAATTGAGAAACGAAAGTGTGCTGGATGCCATCCTCGGAATCCGCCTTGCGGCCGTTCGCGATCGCATAGAGAAGACGGACAGGAAACTTCTCACGATAGGGGCGGAATGCGGATTCCGCAACCCCGACTACCTCAAGCGGCTCTTCAGAAAGCGCTTTGGGATGTCGATGCGGACATGGAGAGCCACCCATCGAAAGACAAATATGCAATGAAAAAAGCACTTGGAATTATCGTCATCGCTGCGGCATTGGCCATCGCTCCAATCGCCGCACTTGCGCGCACGAGGCCGAACATCGTCTTCATCCTGGCCGACGACCTCGGTTTCGGAGACGTCGGCTTCACCTGCAGCGCGCGGACGAATGTCCTCGCGCGACTTCGCACTCCGTGCCTCGACCGTCTCGCAAACGAGGGAGTTGTCTTGACGGCGCACTACGCGGCCGCGCCAGTCTCGGCGCCAAGTCGCGCGTCGCTGATCACCGGCCGTGTCCAGGGGTGCTGCTCTCTGCGCGACAACTGCTTCGACAGGGCGTTCTCCGAGACGAACACCCTCGCCTCCGTCCTTCACGGCGCTGGCTACGCGACATGGGCCGTCGGCAAGTGGGGCGTTGCCGGCGGCGGCGAATCGGGAGAGAGAGTATCCTCGCATCCGCTCGACCGCGGCTTCGACTATTTTTACGGCTTCCTCGACCACATGGCGGGGCATACGTATTACCATTACGAGGGACATATACGAAATGCATTCATGGGAATAACGGAGAACCGCACGAACGCAACCGATTCCGCGAAAGGCATCTACTCGACAGATCTCTTCGTCGCAAAGGCAAAGCAGCTCGTCTCGCGCCATGCGACCGAAAAGAGCGACACTCCGTTCTTCCTCTACCTCGCCATGAACACGATCCACGGTTCTGGGCAAAGCGACGACACGCTTCAAACAAAGCATCCCCTCCACATCCCAGGACGCCCGTATCCAGCCGAGGGCGTACAGTGGCCGCTTGAACCAGAGCCGCTCGCGGTGCGCAACACGTGGATCGATCCCGCCTACCGCGACCTCCCCGAAAACGCCGCAAGATACGCTACGGCGATTACGCGCCTCGACAATGCGCTCGCAGACTTCATGGGCGAGCTTAGGCGGCTCGGGCTCGACAACGACACGATGATCGTCTTTACATCAGACAACGGACCTGCCGACGAATACGGCGCAGACCCGCGCTTCTTCGGTTCCAACGGACCGTTCGACGGACTTAAGCGAGATGTGTTCGAGGGCGGGATGCGCGTCCCCACTTTTGTCCGCTGGCCGGCGCGCATCCCGGGCGGCTGGAAAGACGACTCGCCTTCGCAATTCCACGACTGGATGGCGACACTCGCGGATGTCGCATGTACGATTGCGCCGAAGGAGTCAGAGGGCGTTTCGCTTTTCTTGCGTTGGGACAAGCTAAGAAACGCGACTACCTTCAAACCCTCGCTCGTCTATTCGCAGTATGAATTTCCTTGGGGCGGCGGAACCGAGGCGTTCCGCGAGTTCGAGGCAAGAAAGGCGCCTGTGCGCGGACTCCAGCAGATGCTGAGAGTCGGCGACTATGTGGCGCTACGGACGAGGATACGCGAGGGCGGAGCGAAAGTCCGTCTCTACAACGTAGTGGAAGACCCGTTCCAGAAGAACGACCTCTCCGGTCTCGCAGAGCAACAGGATAGACTCCACGACATGGAGCGCATCCTCGAGGAACGACTTCGCAAATGACGCCCTTCTCCCTTCTCGTAAAGCCAGTAGGCGCAAGGTGCAACCTCGCGTGCGACTACTGCTTCTACTTGGGCAAGGCGTCGCTCTATCCAAACGGCCCGGCGAAGATGTCGGATGCCGTCCTTGAGCGAATGGTCGAAAGCTACCTTTCGCTTCCCTTCGATTCTTTCTCCATCGCGTTTCAGGGCGGCGAGCCGATGCTCGCGGGACTCGACTTCTTTCGCCGCGCAAACAACTTCGCCAAAAGAATCCTCCCAGACGGACTTCGCCTCTCGCTTTCGATACAGACGAACGCGACGCTTGTGACGCGCGAGGCGGCAAAGTTCTTCGCGGACGAAGGATGGCTCGTCGGCGCAAGCGTCGATGGTCCTGCGAAAATCCACGACGCGCACCGCACGACGCCGGACGGACGCGGCACACACGCAGAGGTGATGCGCGGGATCGGCGCGCTTAGGGAAGCGGGCTGCGACTACAACGTGCTGACGCTCGTGACAAAGTCCAATGTCGACGAGCCGAAGGAAATCTACAGGTATGTTCGCGACGAGCTTGGCGGGAAGTGGCAGCAGTACACCGACCACTTGGAGAGCATTTCGACGCAGCAGTGGGACAGATTTCTCTGCGGCGTTCTCGACGCGTGGCTCGAAGACGGCGACATGGGGCGCGTCTCGGTTCGCAACATCGACGCGGCGCTTTCGTACGCGACGTTCGGGCGCGCCGAGCAATGCCTCTTCGCTGGACGCTGCGACGGACATGTCGTTGTCGAGCGAAACGGCGACGTCTATCCCTGCGACTTCTTTGTGACGAAGGAGACGCTTCTCGGCAACATCATGGAACGAGACTGGAGCGAGCTTCGCGAAAGCCGCGTCGCGCAGGAGTTCGCGGCGAAGAAATGCGTCCGCCACCTCTCGAAGATCGACCGGATGGAATTCTACGACCGCATCTCTACCCTCGCCGCGGCACGCTAATACCGCCGGCGGGACGCCGTCTCTCCCAGTTAGAGCCGCCATGACTGGGAGAGCCGCCATCTTGGCGGCGCAAGCAAGTGTCGCCGGCGGGACGCCGTCTCTCCCAGTTAGAGCCGCCATGACTGGGAGAGCCGCCATCTTGGCGGCGCAGGTATTATGCACGTCTCAAAATACACCTAGCCGCTCTGACATTCTTCCTAATATATGCAACACACCTATCGTAGTGCTCTGCATTACGCACCAGTCTATCAAAGTAATCGCGTTGCCAAATCGTACCAGTTGATCCCTTCAAATGGTTTATTCCCTTTGCGGTAAAGCTTTTCCAACTGTGCACAATCTTCTGCAAGTCTCGCCGTTCGTTGAGCTCCATAAGGACATGAACATGGTTGGGCATGACGACATACGAATGAAGAATGTAACGATCCCCGTTAAAATACTCCAAGGCAGAAGAGACAATCTTCCGATGCGCCACATCACCAAGGAGGCATTCACCATGTCCTGCATCTAGCCACTCCTCAAGCCTATTTGGAAACTGCGCAGCATATTCCTGCGAAACAATGACATCCCAAGGTTCAGGGTGTTTGGCAATCCATTCATCGCGTTCTGCCTGCCATTGCGCAAGAAGGTTCGTCGGCAAAGAATCTGCAAGTCTAAACGTAATGAAAACAATTACTCCGCTTTGCCCCCAATGAGGAAGATTGTGCTTGGTTACTTCGGTTTGGGAAAGCATGGAAGAAAAGTGGCTTGATGCCAAATTCATGGCATCTGGGAATTCTGCAGAGAGATATGGAATATCGCCGGCGAGACGCCGGCTCTCCCAGTTAGTGCCGCCCTGACTGGGGGAGCCGCCATCTTGGCGGCGCGAGCAAACGCCGCCCTGACTGGGGGAGCCGCCATCTTGGCGGCGCGAACCGATATCGCCGGCGAGACGCCGTCTCTCCCAGTTAGTGCCGCCTTGACTGGGGGAGCCGCCATCTTGGCGGCGCAAACAAACGGCGCCCTGACTGGGGAAGCCGCCATCTTGGCGGCGCGAGCAAGTGTCACCGGCGGGACGCCGTCTCTCCCAGTTAGCATCGCTGTGCGCCATCGGCATATTAGACTTTGCCCTGCATAGGCATATACTACCACAGCCCGAGGCGGAGGAAGGGAAGGATGCGCTTCTCGAGCGTAGTGTCGAGATCGAAGAGCGCGTTGCCAGCAAAACCGCGGCGGCGCGTCATGTTCACCTGGTCGATCACTTCGCGCGCGCCAAGACGCGACTCGTTCGCAGTGACGCCTATGCCGACAATCGTCCTCTGCGCGTGCGAGCGCGTGTCGGACTGAAGCGCCAGCAGACTCTGGAAAGTGGCCGGCGACTCGGTGTAGTCCATCGGAACTACATAGTCGACGAGATTTGCGTTCAGCCACCCCTTCCAGTCCTGGCCTACCGAGCCGATGCACTGCGGATGCTTTCCGTATACAGCCGTCGTCAGCCACTTAGGGCGCTTCACGTGCCTGCGCGCATCTGCGACAAAGCGCGTGACGACATCAGCCGCGTTCTTCGGCTTCACCGCCGAGTCGCCCCACCTGACGAAATCGAGATGTATGCCGTCGACGGCATACCGCCGCTGTATCTCGTCGATTGATGCGAGAATCCTCGCGCGGACGAGCGCGTTCGCGGGATCGAGATATTCGGTCGTCTTTCCGTTCGTCGCCTTGAGCCGCCAGCCGTTGCGGTCGAACGCCGCCATCGTCTCGGGCGAAGCACGTGTTGCCGTGAAGCAGAGAATCCACGCATGGACTCGTATGCCCGCCCCTCGTGCGGCGGCGAGACACGCCGCGAGCTGGTCGCCTTCCTCGCGGAAAGTCTTCGAGCGCGGCAGGACATCTGACCCATAGTGCGCGAATCCCGCGCCAGCGACATTTACGAAAAGATCGGTGACATGGCTCTCGCGGAGAAGCTTCATTGTCTTCGGCCAGTTCCCCGGATATAGCCCGCAGCCCGAATGGTCCCACACCGCGTGTATCTCACCGCGGCTCGGCTTCTGCTTCGCGGCGTATGCACGAAGGTTCTTGAACTCCGCGTCCGCCTTCGCCGCTGCGCGCGCGGGACTCCACTGCGAAGAGTCGACGGAACCGACGAGCGACGCGCAAAGACGCGCCTTCAGGCCTTCGTCGCCGTCCGCGAGAAGGACATGCGTCATCCACCAACCGTATGGCGACGATATCCACGCCGCGTCGCCAGTGGACTTCCCGTTTCTGTCGACCCATGTAGCCATCACCTGCGACTTGCCCTGTATCGGGAGGGCACGCTGCAGGACGGTCGAAGTCTGGAGAATCGCCGTCGGTGCTCCTGGCGGCGCATTCGCCGCAAAATTCATTCGACTCCACTGACCGGGATAGGAAGCAGCCTTGTAGCCCGCGGGCCGGACACCCATCAACTCTCCGAGCTGCGGAGAGGCGGAATAGAAGACGACGAGCTTGCCGCCCCTGTCGCGGAAACTGCGGAGCGTCTGTATCTCGTCGGCGGTCGGAGACTCGAAGCCGACGAGGAAAGCGACTTTCTCCTTCGCGAGCTTCGAGCGCATCTCGGCGGGCTTCACGACTTCGGCGGCAATATCCTGGTCCTTGAGCCAGCGGCCGACGTGGTTGGCGAGCGAGGTATAGTAGCCAGGTTCGTGCGCGACTATCGCGACGGAGAGGAAGAGTGACGCAATCATCGCAGCAAGTCTGGCCTTTCCTTTTCGGTGAGACGGCGGGCCTCGGACTTTCGCCACGCCTCAATCTTCGAGTGGTCGCCGGAAAGAAGCACTTCCGGCACCTTCATGCCGCGGAACTCCGGGGGCTTAGTATACTGCGGGGCCTCGAGAAGCCCGTCGCGCCCAAAGCTCTCTGACGCTGTCGCGGCAGGTCCGCCGCCGAGAACGCCGGGGAGAAGACGAACAATCGAATCCACCATCGCGGCCGCGGCAAGTTCGCCGCCAGTCATCACGAAGTCACCGACGGAAAACGCATCGGTCGCGAGAGTGTCGATTCGCGCGTCAAAGCCCTCGTAGTGGCCACACATGAAAACGACATGGCTTTCGCGCGACAGTTCCTCGGCGTCGCGCTGGGTGAACTTGCGGCCAGAGGGAGAGGTCATGACGACGCGCGTTCCAGGTGCACAATCGCCAGAGCCAACGCGCGACTCGACTGCCTCGAACCACGGGCCGCACTTCATCAGCATGCCAGGCCCGCCGCCATACGGCGTGTCGTCGACCTTGCGCCAGCGGCCCTCGCCGAAATCGCGCAGGTCGACGATGTTCACCTCGCATGCGCCCTTCGCGACGGCGCGCGCTACGATGGATTCCGTGAGGAACCCCGCGAACATCTTCGGCTGGACGCTTATGACATCGATCTTCAACATCGCCTGTATTATAGCAAAAAAGAAGGCCGTCCCGAGAGGGGCGGCCTTGCTTCATGTCCATCCACCGGTCGGCTTCAAGCCGAGTCGCCTTACTTCTTGACGAGCTTGCGGACGGCCTTGTGCGAGCAGTAGGTGCGCTCGTTGTAGAGCTTGGCGCGGCGAGCGGCACCCTTCTTCACGACCTTGATCGCCTGGATCCAGGGGCTGTTGAACGGGAAGCGCTTCTCGACGCGGACGCCCATCGTGTCACGGCTGACGACGAAGTTGCCGGAGATGCCGCCACGGCCGTTGTCGACCGAGAACACCTTGCCTTCGAAGTCCTGAACGCGGAACTTGTCGCCTTCCTTGATCTTGATGGAGACGCGGACGATGTCGCCGGTGCGGAACTCGGGGAACTTCTTCTCCGCAAGCTTCGCGGTCTGCTCGGCGTTGATCTTGTCTATAAGCTTGATACCCATGGCTTAGCCCTCCTTCTTCGCTTCGGCCTTCTTCGCCGGAGTCGCGTGGTGCGGCTTCAAGTTGGGGTTCTTCGCGCGACGGATGAGCGAGGCAACCGTAGTCGAGGGCTGGGCGCCCTTCGAGAGCCAGTACTCGACGCGCGGGAGGTCGAGCTTGAAGTTGTCCTCCTTGATCTGGGTATCGTACCACCCGAGGATCTCGAGGAACTTGCCATCACGGGGCGAACGGGAGTCCGCCGCCACAATACGATAGGTCGCGTGGTTCGTGCAACCGGTGCGACGCATTCTGATCTTGACCATTTTTTCTTCCTTTTGGTGAATGAACGGCGCGTAGTATACCAAACGGCGCTCAGGAATGCAAGGGGAAATCAGATAAACGAATCCGGAATGTGATATAATATCGCGCCATGCAAACAGCGACAGAGACGCGCAGGGCAATGACGATCACGTACCGGTCGAACAGGGCCCTCTACGTAAACCTCACAAACAGGTGCCCTTGCGCCTGCACTTTCTGCATCAGGAACAACGACCTGGGCGTTTTCGGCTCGGACTCCCTGTGGCTCGAGCGCGAGCCGACGCTCGAGGAAGTGACGGCGAGCCTTGACGGCCAAGACCTCGCAAGTTTCGAAGAAGTCGTGTTCTGCGGCTATGGCGAGCCGACGGAACGGCTGGATGTCCTGCTCGCCGCGGCAGAGCACCTGAAGCAGCGCGACGCATCGCTTCGCATCCGCGTCAACACGAACGGACTCTCAGACCTTGTCAACGGCAAGCCCACTGCGGCGCTTTTCGCCGGCAAGGTGGACTCGCTCTCGATCAGCCTGAACACCGACGATCCGGCGGAGTACCTCGCGCTTTGCCGCCCGAAGTTCGGCGAGGCGGCCTATCCTGCGATGCTCAAGTTCACGAAAGAGGCGGCTGCCGTCGTGCCGGAGGTCGTCATGACCGTGGTCGGCGAGCCGGTGACGAGCCTTGAAAAGCAGGCGCGCTGCCGCGCGATAGCCGAAGGCCTCGGCGCACGATTCAGGGTGCGCGCATACGAAGCGGGCTAGGCTTGCGTTACGCGCTCCGTTTTGGTTTCGGCTGTCATGCGACCTAAGAAATTGTCCTTTACGAATGAATACGCCGTATCTACGAAGAATTCCGTGCCTGAGCGAAGCATCAACTTCACATCGTCGCAGTATTCAGGCAACGCCAGTTTCTCCTCCATATTCGCAAGAAACTCTTTTTCAGTGGGTGCCGTCTTGTCGCCATGCGTCATATATCGCCTCCAGCAGCGAAGTACGGCATCGACATCGACTTCTATCCGCTTCATGGCATAAGCCATATCGAATAGGTCGCGCCCCTTCTTCCGTTGGTAGAGTGCGCGGAGTTTTGTCCCCAGCAACTCCTCCAGCGCGTATGTCTTTATTTCGCACGAGCCGCTGAACCATGCGTTCTCGACCGTGAACGGCATTTTCACAAATCCGAGTTCGGAGAAGTGCTCGTATGTATTCACCTCAACCTTCAGACGCATTGGCACTGACGGCGGCAGTTCTGAATCATAGCGAAACCGCATCCTGAAGCCAAACCGGCGGAGGTCGAAGGTTTTATCCGGAAGCCAGGCGAGCACAGAATCAAGTCTCTCCACTATCGGCTTTATCGGTCCAGGCTCCACCTGCACAAGGTCAATGTCCTCGGAGTATCTGACCTGAGGCGCAAGGTAGAGCTTGTGCAACGCCGTCCCGCCGCGAAACGCCAGCGCCTCGGAGAGAAACGGGTCGGAATATATGGACACAAGAGCCCGGGATATAACAAGGTCTTGTTCGACAAACGACTTCTGTCCCCATGGATGCGCAACGCTCCAGTTTGTAATCGACGCCCTGTCTATCATACCTCGTCCACCTCGATTTCATGGTTGACCTTCACCTTCCACCTGCGATTGATTTCCGCACCATCGGATGGAAGCCCAGGATCGAGAGCGACGGGCTTTAGGTCTCTGCGCAACGTTAGCAACTCACCGTGGATTGTCTCCGCCTGCGCGCAGTCACCTAGTATGGCGTCATAAATGTATCCAAGCCTCTGCACATCTGCGATATCGGCGGTCGTAAAAACTCCCTGCCCGGCCCCGCTAAAATCGGTAGCCTCTCGAAGTTCTGCAAAGACGGTGGCGACGGACGAGAGTCCCCCTGCGCTGTGGGAATAGCGCACAAGGTCAACCGCCGTAAGTTCCGCATTAGAATAGGCAATTTGCCCGTTCTCCCCGTTCTTGCGCAAAACGAACTGGGATGGCACACGCGAGCGGAACTGCCAGTCTACGGAATCGTTCTTCTTCTTGGAATAGCTGAAGCATGGCAATTCGGTCATGACCTGGGTCACCATCGGCTTCTGATGGGCCGCGCCGAACATTTCCGCAGCAGAGAGGAGCGCAATGTAGTAGGGCCTGCCAAGCCACTTCATCAAACTATCAATATAATACGACGGGGGAACTTTGCCCACGTATGCGTAATGGGCAGGTATCACGCAGTAGAAGCCCCTGTGGACAGCCTGAACCAGACCATTGGAGCGGAAACGCGACAATGACGAGTCTATGGACGCAGCCGAAAGTGAAGGGAACGCATCAGCTACCTCGTTACGCGAGAAGCAGGGGCGACCTGTTCTTTCGCGATCTATAATCCAATTCTTTATCTTAATTGCCATTGACTCATTTTGCGTTCCTTGCGGTTTTACGCAAGTTGCAATAACTCAACGGCGAATATTTTACCATATCTCCTTCTTGCGCGTCAATGGCGTGCCAGCAGATGAGAAGGAAAGGAAAGTCGCTTGAAAAAACAATGTCCGCGCATCATCTGCACGGACTGTCCGGCTCGATTTTGCCGAGCCGTACATTTGGTGGCCAAGGCCGGGATCGAACCGGCGACACGCGGATTTTCAGTCCGCTGCTCTACCAACTGAGCTACCTAGCCACGATCGTTCAAGGTTTGAATGGTAGGAGCGCAGGGATTCGAACCCTGGACCCAGTGATTAAGAGTCACTTGCTCTACCAGCTGAGCTACGCTCCCATTCACCTTGGTTTTGGAGCGAGGAACGGGACTCGAACCCGCGACAACCACCTTGGCAAGGTGGCACTCTACCAACTGAGTTATCCTCGCATCGCGAAAACGGAGAATAGTATACCATAACCCGCGCCTATCGCGCAAGGGGGTATTTTACAAAATTTTTCCGCAAAGTCGGCGATTACCGCTCCGTCTCGGGGAGCGGGTCCGGGTCGTTCGGGCGAAGGAGGAGCGATGGATTCTCCCTCAGGTCCGCCGCAAGCTCCCTCACGCGCGTTGCGGCCTCTTCCATGTCGCGCACTATCGACTCGATGCCGGCCTTGCCGTCGTCGACGAGCTCGTCCACGTTCGCCGCGATGTTTGCCGACGACTCCGCGACGGAGGCGACATTGCTCCAGGCCGCGACGAAGTCCATGCAGTTCAGCTGGCGCATGAGCTTCGCCATGGTGTCGGAGAAGCTTTCGAACATCGACGGCGCTGGCGGTATGCAGATGTAGCGCGGACGCCAGGAGATGGGAGCCGCCTCGACATCGGCCTTGGGGAAGTTGAGCTCTATCTTCGAAAGCCCCGTCACCCCGCTCGGCGTGACGGTGGCATGGAGCCCCTTCCCGACGAGGTAGCGGAGATGGTCCTCGGAATCCTCGTAGGACGCCCTGTGAAGCGTGCGCGCGGTAAACGCCATGAGGATGTATATCTTCTGGACGTCGTCGCCCTGGGCGTCGTCGTATTCGGCGCCGATGAAGGATATCGCTCGCACCTCGCCCACCTTCACTCCTCGCAGGTTCACCGCGCTCCCGACCGAAAGCCCCGACACGTGGGTGTCGGAATACGTCTCAGCGTAGATGACGTCGCCCTTTCCGAGCGCACCGCCCAGGTAGACGAGCGTCGCCACGATAGCCGCCGCGCCGGCGGCGACGGCGAAACCGATCTTCGTGTAGTTCGCTTGATTAGCCATGAGACTCCCCTCTGTTGAAGAACTTGCGTACAAATGCGTCCTCGGACTTCTCGCGCAGCTCGCTTGGGCTGCCGAGCGCTATCATGCCGTGCCGCGCCTTGTCGAACATCGCCGCGCGGTCCGCGATCTTGAAAATGCTCGGGAGCTCGTGCGTGACGACGACGAAAGTCATCCCCTTCATCTCCCGGAGCTTCAGCACGAGGTCGTCGAGCGAAGACGACGAAATCGGATCGAGCCCAGCGCTTGGTTCGTCAAGAAACACTATCTCCGGCTCGAGGGCCATCGCGCGCGCGATTGCGGCGCGTTTGCGCATGCCGCCGGAAATCTCGCTTGGGAGCTTTCCTGCCGCGTCGGCGAGCCCCACGTCGGCAAGGAGCTCCATCGCGCGATCGCGGCGCGCGGCGCGCTTAAGCCGCGTAAACTCCTCGAGCGGCAGCATGACGTTCTCGAGACACGTCATCGAGCCGAAGAGCGCGCCCGACTGGTACATCACGCCGATCTTGTGGAAGAGCGCGTCGCGCGTCTTCGTAGACCACTCCATCCCCGCGACGCGGAGGGTTCCCGCAAGAATGGGATTGAGCCCGATCATGTGCTTCATTATCGTCGACTTGCCGCAGCCGGACCCGCCGAGGAGAATGAACACCTCGCCGCGCTTCACTTCAAACGAGACGTCGCGCAGGATCACGGCACCGGGATACCCGGCGTCGACATGCTCAAGCTCTATGATGTTTTCCGCCATCAGATGTTCCAGAGGTAGCAGAGATACGCAAGAATGCCGTCAGCGACCGCGATCGAGACGATTCCACCGACCACGGCAGAGGTTGCCGCCCGGCCTACGCCGTCCGCGGCAGTCGTCGTGCGCATGCCAGCCGCACAGCCGACAAGCCCGACTAGCGCGCCGAAGAACGCGCCTTTGACGATGCCGAACGAAATCGTGAACACTGTCGAGACGTCGGCGACATGGCGCCAGAACACGGGCGTCGGCACGTCCATCATGCTAAGCACTATCGCACCGCCTATGAGCCCGGCGAGCTCCGCGAATATCGTGAGCACCGGCATTGCCGCAACCGCCGCGACGACGCGCGGCATTACGAGGAAGCGGACAGGCGGGAGCCCCATCGTCGTAAGCGCATCAAGTTCCTCGTCCACCTTCATCGCGCCGATTTCGGCGGCAAACGCGCTCCCCGTGCGGCCGGCAAGCACGATGGCCGTGACGAGCGGGCCGAGTTCGCGGAAAAGCCCTATCGCAAGAAGGTCGGAGACATACACCTCGACGCCGAACATCCTGAGCGCGGCAGCAGACTCGAACGCGAGGATAAGCCCCAGGAGAAAGCCGATGCCGGTCGTTACGGGCAACGCGTCGAACGACGCGCGCTCGAACGCAAGCGCAGCGTCGCGCAGGCGGAACCGCCCGGGGTGTACAAGCATGCCGAGGGCACAGGCCGTCGTCTCGCCGAGAAACGCGAGGTTCTCGCGCGTAGACTCCGCGAATTCGCATGCGCGGCGGCCAAGTGCCTCAAGGGGTTTCATTTCTCCGCCTTGAGTCCTTCAATTGCGTGCGCATACGCCTTGGAAAACGCGCGGGAGAATGCCGCAGAGTAGTTCCCGTCGTCCGTCGGCTCTGTCGCATCGCCCTTACTGACGCGGTCACCGGAGACGATCTCGAGCGAGACGACGGCATTGCGACGGCCCTCGGCACGGCAGTCGAGCGCGAGCTTGCGCACAAAAAGCGAGCCTTCGCCCTTGCGCCCGACTACGGCGTCCTTGATTATGGAGCCAGGGGCGGCGGCAAAGGCATTGCGCGGGTCGAACGCAATTGACCCGTCTGGCCTAAGTACGGCAATGCGCTGGCCGCCGTATGGGGCGCAGACAGCGGCATACGCGACCTTGGCGTCGGGTTCGATGTCGATGGTCCAGTTCACCGGCGGTTTCGGCGCGGAGCCGAGGCACCCGGCAAGCACTGGGACGAACAGAAGCGCAGTCTTCTTCATGGCGGAATTATACCAAAAAACAGGCCAAATTTGGTATAATATACCCCATGAGCGAAGAGAACGAAAAACCCGCTGTTCCAGAGGAAATTGCGGCTGCTGCGGCACTTGAGGACATCAACATAGAAGAGTCGATGTCCCGCGACTACATCGACTACTCAATGAGCGTAATCGTCGGGCGCGCACTTCCGGACGCCCGCGACGGAATGAAGCCAGTCCACCGCCGCTGCCTCTTCGCGATGCACGAGCTCGGGACGACTGCGAGCGTCAAGCACGTGAAGTCGGCGCGCGTCGTCGGCGAAGTGATCGGCAAGTACCACCCGCACGGCGACTCCTCGGTCTACGACACGATCGTCCGC
>CACZHC010000020.1 GCA_902780865.1 uncultured bacterium | reverse complement strand
CCGTTCTTGAACTTCGACTCCTGCCCTGCCTGGGCGAGAAGCTCCGCCATCGCGGCGGACTTTTCTCCCTTGGGAGTCGGCTTTCTGATTGCCATTTGTTCTTTACTTTAGTTTGTTGGTGTTCGCGGTTTTCAGCCGCGTCCGCCCCGTCTTTGGGCGCGGAAGTTGATAGTATACCAAAAATGCACCGGGGAATGCAATCACCCCGCGTTTAAACTTCAATCTTCCGGGGAGACGGCCCGGCGAAGGCGCTTTACCTCCGAGTGGGCGTGCTTGTCGTCGAGCATCTTCTGCTTCTGGCGGCGGCTCCGGCGGCGTTTCTGGCGGCGAATCTTCTCGGCGGCCTGCCGCGCGGCCGACTTGCGGCCCTTCTCGCGCTCGAGGATCATCTCCGCGAGCATGCGGCGCGCGAGCCAGCGGTTCGTCTCGCGGCTCCTCGTCTCGCCGCAGCGCACCATGAGGCCGCTCGGCTCGTGCGAGAGCCGCACCACGTTCGACGTCTTGTTCGTCTTCTGGCCGCCCGGCCCGCCGCCGAGGATGAAGCTCTCCTCGAGGTCCTCGTCAAAGACCGAGGCCTCCGCCATCAGCGCCTTTATGCGCTCTATCGTCTCGGGGGAGATCACTTCGCGGCGGCTCCAGAACGCGCGGCGGCCTTCGCGGCCCTGCGCTTGGCGAGCATAAGCCGGAACGCGCGGCCGCGCACCACGAGGCGCTTGACGGTGAAGTACGCGATCGGCGTCATCACGATCGCGAGAAGAAAGCCGCCGAGGAAGAACGAGGCCATCGCCTCGGCGCCAAGCCGCCTTACGGCCGCCCACGTCCACTCGGTGTTTGCGAGGCGCGAATACGTGAGCGAGCCGTCGAACAGGAGCTTGTTGACGACGAACGTCTGCGCGGGGTAGATGAAGAATATCGTCACGGGGTTCGTGATGAACGTGCCAAGCGTCGCGCCTATCTTGCTGACGCGCATCATCATCGCGAGCGGAATCGAAATGATGAGCTGCAGCCCGAACGGAATCGCGCACCCGACGAAAACTCCGAGGGCCCATCCGGCGGCTATGTCTTCCGGCGGAAGAGGGTCTCGGACCATCTTCTCGCGTAGCCGTCGGAAATAGCCGCGAAGATTCATCCTCAGACGGTGTGCACGAAGAGCCCCGAGCGGAGTTTCGGCTCGAACCAGGTGGACTTGGGCGGCATTATCGCCCCCGCGTCGGCTATGGCCATCATCTCCTCGACCGTCACAGGTTCCATCGCGAACGCGACGGCGGCTTCGCCGGAATCGACCTTCGCGGCAAGCGCCGCGTCTCCGCGGATCCCGCCCATGAAGGAAATCCTCTTGTCTGTGCGCGGGTCGCCGATACCGAGGACCGGCGCAAGCAGCTTGTCCTGGAGATAGCTCACGTCAAGTGAAGAGACGACGTCCGCGCCAGACGGAATGTCCCACGAAAGGTCGGTCCAGCTGCCGTTGAAGTACATGCGGCAGTTGCGCACGCCCTTCTGTCCGATAGTGAAGTTCTCGCTCACGCGCGACATGAACTCGTACGGCGAAAGCCCGTTCAGGTCGGCGACGAGGCGGTTGTAGGCGAGAATCTTGAGCTGGCTCGCGGGGAAGGCGACGGCGAGGAACCAACGGCTCTCGCCCTCGAAGTTGTGCTCCTTCGCATAGCGCGACGCCGCCGCGCTGCGATGGTGGCCGTCGGCGATGTAGGCGACGGGGATGCGCGCGAAGAGCTCCTGTAGCTCGTCGGCCGCGCAAGACGATGCGGACGCAATCTCCCAGACCGTGTGGCCGATGCCGTCTGGCGCGACGAAGTCGTACAGCGGCTCGCGACGGCAAGCGTCGGCGACGATGAGGTCGATCGCCTTGTCGTCGCGGTAGGTGAGGAACGCGGGACCCGTGTGCGCCGAAAGCGTCTCGATGTGGCGCGTGCGGTCGTCTTCCTTGTCCTTCCTCGTCTTCTCGTGCTGCTTCAGGACGCCGGCGAGGTAGTCCTGGGTGTCGAACGTGGCGACGATGCCAGTCTGCGAGTGAGAGCCCATCGTCTGGCGGTAGGCGTAGAACTTCGGCTCGGCGTCGCGCACGAGCGTGCCGTTGGCGAGGAGCGCGTCGAGGGCCTTGCGCGCCTGGGCATACGCCTCGGGCGACGAGCAGTCGGTCCCGTCGGGCAGGTCTATCTCCGGGCGCGAGACGTGCAGGAAGCTCTTGGGGTTTCCGGCCGCGAGGGCCTTCGCCTCGGCCGTGTCCACCACATCATAAGGAACGGACGCGACAAGCGCCGCGTCCTCCTGGTTCGGCCTGACGGCCGCGAATGGATGTATGTTCATTTTTCCTCAGAAGCCGACATTGAGGATCGGCATAAACTGGAATTCCGCATCGCGGATTATGTTGATGAGCCCGAGCTGGAAGCCATACATCGTCTCGCTGCGGTTGATGAGGCCGATCTGGACGCCCTGCGAATCGCCGGAGACGTTGATCAAGCCCGCCTGGATGCCGCGATGGCTCAGGGACTCGTTCCAGAGGCCGACCTGGATGCCAAAGAGGTCGCCGCGCGCAACGGAGTTGTAGCAGCCGACCTGGATGCCGGCGCAGGAGTCCTTGACGTCGTTCCTGAGCACGTTGAGCTGGATGCCCTCGAAATACTCGGAGCGGCCCCAGAAGCCGACGTCGAGGCCAGTCACGTTCTCCTGCTTCGTGGAGCACGGCACCGTTATGCGCAGGCCCACGAGGTCAAGCGTGTCTGGGAAGTCCCAGATCGCGATGAAGGCAGGCCAAAGCGCGACGTTCTTGCGCGGGGCGTCGACCTTGACCGCGAGACCGTCGTTGTCGTCGACGGAGAGATCGTCTACTACGTCTTCTGCCGTCACCGTTTCAGGCGCCGCAGGTGCGGCGCAAAGCGGAAGCGCCATTGCGGCGATTGCGGCGATTGCGATAAGTTTCTTCATATGTCACTCCTGTTGGAAGTATTGTGGTTATTATAAACTTTTCCTGTCGTCTTGGCAACCGTCATTCTACGACAACCTTGCGTATCACGACGGCCTCCTCCGGCACGTTCTCGTAGTGGCCTACCGACCTCGTGCGCGACTTCGCGATTGCGTCGACCACGTCGAGACCGTCTGTAACATGGCCGAAGACGGCATATCCATACCCCTGGACTGTGGGGGCCGTGAAGTCGAGGAAGCCGTTGTCGACCAAGTTGATGAAGAACTGGCTCGTCGCCGAGTTCGGATCCATCGTGCGGGCCATCGCGATCGTGCCGCGCGCGTTCGAGAGCCCGTTCATCGACTCGATGCGGATCGGCTCGCGCGTATCCTTCTGGTTCATGTCGCGGGTGAAGCCGCCGCCCTGGATCATGAACCCGTCGATGACGCGGTGGAAGATCGTGCCGTCGTAGAAGCCGCTTTTCGCGTATTCCGCGAAGTTGGCGACCGTCGCAGGGGCCTTCTCGCCGTCCAGCTCGAGGGTTATCGTGCCCTTCGAAGTCTCAATCGTAGCTTTCATGGCCGAAATTATACCACATTCCCGCGGATCTCTTCAAATGCTTTTGAGACCCTGAGAAGCCTTGCCTCCTCGAAAGCCCCGCAGATGAACTGGACGCCGACAGGCATTTTCGTGTCGCGCGAGAAGCCGGCCGGAACCGACGACGCGCAGACGCCGGCAAGCGCGGACGGGATCGTGAAGAGGTCGTTCAGGTACATCGTAAGCGGGTCCTGAAGCTCCTTGAACTTGAACGCGGGCGTCGGGGCGCAGGGGGAAAGAAGCGCGTCGCACTTCCCGAAGGCCTCGGCAAAGTCGCGCGTTATGAGCGTACGGACCTTCTGGGCGCGCCCGTAGTAGGCGTCGTAGTACCCACTCGAGAGAACGTACGTCCCCATGATGATGCGTCGCTTCACCTCGGGACCGAAGCCCTCGGCGCGACTCTTCGTGTAGAGGGAGAAGACATCCTTCGCTTCGGCGGAGCGGTGCCCGTAGCGAACGCCGTCGAACCTTGCGAGGTTCGCGCTCGCCTCGGCCGGAGCGATGATGTAGTAGACCGCCATCGCATACTCGGTATGCGGCAGCGACACCTCGACGAGCTCCGCGCCCGCCTTCTCGCACTTCGCAAGCGCCTCCTCGGTGATGCGCTTCACCTCGGGGTCAAGGCCATTGACGTCAAAATACTCCTTCGCGACGCCGAGCCTGACGCCCTTCATCGACGCGCCCTCAAGCGCGGCCGCGTAGTCCGGGACGGGATCCTTCGGGGTCGTGCCGTCCATCTCGTCGTGGCCTGCGAACGCGCCGAGAAGTATCGCCGCGTCCTCGACCGACTTCGTCATGGGGCCAACCTGGTCGAGAGAGCTCGCAAACGCCGTGACGCCGTAGCGGCTCACGCGCCCGTAGCTCGGCTTGACGCCCACGCAATTGCAGAAGCTCGCCGGCTGGCGAATCGAACCGCCAGTGTCGGTGCCGAGCGCCGCGATGCAGAGATTTCCGCCGACCGCTGCCGCGCTGCCGCCGGAACTGCCGCCTGGAACGCGCCCGAGGTCGTAGGGGTTGCGCGTCACGCCAAGCCCCGAGTTCTCGGTGGACGAACCCATCGCGAACTCGTCCATGTTGACACGCCCCGCGGGGATGAAGTCGTGCGACTTCATGTTCTTGATGACGGTCGCGTCGTAAGGCGAGACATAGCCCTTCAAGATCTTAGACGCGCATGTGCACGGCTGGCCTGCGACATTGATGAGGTCCTTGACCGCGATCGGCACCGCCTTTGGGTTCGCGCGGGCGAGCTCAAGCGCCTGCCCCTCGTCGAAGGTGAGATATGCGCCGATCTCGGCGTTCTTCGCATGGTAGCGGTCGATGATCGCCTGCGTCAGATCTACCGACGAGAACTCGCCCTTCGCAAGCCCCTCGCGCGCCGCCTTGATTCCAAGTTCGTAGAGTTCCATGTCAGCTCTCCGCTCCTTCGACGATCTTGGGGAGGAGGAATTCGTCGCCCACGCGCGCCGGCGCATTGGCAAGCGCTGTTTCTGCCGCAAGCGACGGACGCACCTCGTCTTCGCGGAACGCGTTGACGAGCGTACGGCCGTGCATCATCGGCTCCACGCCCTCGACGTCGACCTCCGAAATCTTCTCGACGTACTTGACGATGTTCTCGAGCTGCGGCTGGAACACCGACTTTTCCTCGTCGGTGAGCTCGAGCCGTGCCAGCTCCGCTACATACGCAACGTCAATTTTCATTACTGATTCCTGACTCCTAACTCCTGACTACTGACTCCTGACCCCTGACTCCTGACCCCTGACTTTTACCTAATCCAGCTCGGAGTGATCCAGCTGCCGGCGGCGCGGAACATCTGCCGCGGCTCGTCGCCGCCTTTTTCCTTCTCGACGGAGTCGACGATGAAAAGCGCCTTGTCGCGCCCCGCGACGAGGTGGCGGCAGTCACGCGACCAAACGGGATGCTCCCAGCTGCCGGGCGACGTCACGAGTTTCGCGGTGGAGTCGTCCGCCTTGGGGTCCAGCACGGCGACTTGGGCAAGTCCGCCTCGCTTCGTTATGTAAGTGATGCGCCCGTCCGCCCCCCAGTCGGGATCGACGTTCTGCGAGCCCTTCGAGGTAAGGCGGCGCCTCGCCTTCGTCGCGACGTTGACGACGTAGATCTGCGGATGGCGCGTCTCGTCGGAGACATACGCGATCTCCGTTCCGTCGGGACTCCACGTCGGCTGGCCCTCGCTCGCAGTCTTCGTGTTTGTAAGGCGCGTGTAGCGCCCGCCGGAGAGGACGTAGAGCTCGGGATTGCCCTGGAAAGAAGCGGCGATCGCGACCTTGGTGCCGTCCGGAGAGACGGCGGCGGGCGACGAGATTCCCTTGATGTTGAACACGAGCTTGCGCTCTCCCGTCTCGACGTTGTGCTCGAAGATCTGCTGGCCGCCGTTCAGGTAGCCGATGTAGTAGACGGAATTGGCGTCCTTCCAGCGAGGTCCGACGGCTGCCTTGCCGTCGCTCGTCAGCTGGCGGACGTCCTGGCCGTCGGGATAGCACATGCAGAGTTCCGACGACAGCGGGCTCTTGCGGGAGACGAACACGACGCGGTCGCACGCAAAGCCCTTCTGACCGTCCTCGGACATCGCGGCAACCATGGCGTCGCTCATCCGGCGCGCGGCCATCCTTATCGCCTTGTCGTCGCCCGCGGGAGTCGGCGCGCTCAAAGACTTGCCGGCGCCTGACGCCGTGACGGTGCCGCCGATGGAGCCGGCGACCTTGATTGCGCCGCCGTTTTCGACCTGGAAGCAACCGGTGAGCTCGAGGTTGCGCTTGAGCGTCTTCGTGTAGGCATCGGCACCAGCTCCCGTCACGGCGATGGACACCGACTTCTTCTGATGCTCGCCGATGCCGACGACGTCGACAACCGTCGCGCAGTTCCCGGCGATCGCCGCCGCAACCACACATGCAAAAACCAAGGATTTATTTGTCATGTCTTTTCCCTTTCAAATTATGCTTTGCTCTTTAGACTTTAAAATTCAAACTCTCCTTCACGTCGTATAGTCCGCGTTGATGTGCACGTAGTCAAGCGAGAGGTCGCAAGTGTAGATCGTGCTCTCGGCAGTGCCGAGATGCAGGTCGACGACAACAGAGAAGGCGTCCTTCTGCATGACCTTCGCGAGCCGCGCGAGCTGCTTCTCGTCCGCGACCTTCCCGAAGCGGAACGCCCATACGCCGTCGTAGAAGACTTCCGACTTCATGTCTACGACTTCCGCGCCCGAGTAGCCGACGGCCGCGAGGACACGTCCCCAGTTTGGATCCTTGCCGAACCAGCTCGTCTTTGCGAGCGGGCTCTTCGCGACGGCACGCGCGGCGCGCTCGGCGTCGCGCTCCGTCTTCGCGCCCTTCACGGTGACGGTCACGAACTTCGTCGCGCCCTCGCCGTCCGTCGCCATCTGGCGGGCGAGCGAGACGCACACCGTCTCAAGCGCGGCGCGGAAAGCGTCGAAGTCCTTGCCGGGGGCGTCGATCTCGCGGTTCCCCGCCTTGCCCGACGCGAGAATGAAAAGGGAGTCGTTCGTCGATTCATCGCCGTCGACGACGAGGCGGTTGAAGCTGCGGCCAACGGCGAGCTGAAGGGCGCGCTTCAGCATCCGCGGCGAAACTGCCGCGTCGGTCGTGAGAAAGCCGAGCATCGTCGCCATGTTGGGCTCGATCATCCCGGAGCCCTTCGACATGCCGCCGACAGTCACCTTCTTGCCGCCGATAGCTACGGTCGCGCACGCCTCTTTCGGACGCGTGTCGGTCGTCATGATGGCCTTCGCGGCAGCAAGCCCGTTGGCGCCTGTGCGCCCGAGCGCCTTGGCGGCCGCTTTCATGCCGGCGAGAAGCCTGTCGACGGGAAGACGGCGGCCGATAACGCCTGTGGACGCGACGAGCACGTGATGCGGGTCAAGCCCGAGTTCGCCTGCGGTGACGAGCGCCGAGAGACGTGCGTCCTCAAGCCCCTGCTCGCCGGTGCATGCGTTCGCACAGCCGGAGTTGGCGAGGATCGCCTGCACCTTGCCGCCCTTCACGACCGAGCGGTCGTAGACGACTGGCGCGGCGGCGACCTTGTTCGTCGTGAAGACCGCGGCCGCAGAGCACGGCGCGTCGGCGACGATCAGCGCGACGTCGTTGCGCCCCTTGTACTTGATTTCCGCCGCGACTCCCGCCGCGCGGAACCCCTTGGCGGAACATACCCCGCCCTTGACTTTCCTGCAAACTGCCATTTGCGCTATTATATCAAAAAATCACTTGCTGAGAAGGCCAAGGAAGCCCTTCCTGTCGGAAAGCTTCACGTACTTGCGCGGCCTGTAGATCGGCTTGTACGCCGGACGGATGATGGGGCCTTCGTTCACGAGCTCCTCCATCCTGTGCGCGCACCAGCTGACGCAGCGCGCGACGGCGAAGATCGGCGTGTAGAGGTCCTTCGGGATGCCGAGCATGTCGTAGACGAGCCCCGAGTAGAGGTCGACGTTGGCGCAGATGTCCTCCGCGCGCGGATGGCGCGCCCTGATTATCGCGGGGCCGACCTCCTCGACAGTCTCGAAGAGCTTCATGTCGTCTGTGCGCCCCGCCTCCTTCGCAAGCGCCCTCGCCTTCTCCTTGAGAAGCTGTGCGCGCGGGTCGGAGATCGTGTAGACGGCGTGCCCAAGGCCGTAGATGAGCCCCGTTCCGTCGCCGGCCTTCTTGTCTGCAATGCGCTCCAGGTAGCGGGCGACGCTCTCGGCCTTGGTCCAGTCCTTGACGTTCGCCTTGATCTCCTCCATCTGGCGCATGACGCGCAGGTTCGCACCGCCGTGCCGCGAGCCCTTCAGCGAAAGTATCGACGCGGCGACAGACGAATAGATGTCGGAGTGCGCCGAGGTGACGACGTGGGTGGTGAAGGACGAGTTGTTGCCGCCGCCGTGCTCGGCGTGGAGTATGAGCGAGAGGTCGAGCGTCTCGGCCTCGAGCTTCGTGTACTTCCCGTCCTCGCGCATGAGCATCAGCAGCGTTTCGGCCGTCGACTTCGCGGGGTCGGGGTTGCGAATCATCAGCGACCCGCCGTCGTGGTAGTGGGCCTTCGCCTGGTATGCGTAGGCGACGATCGTCGGAATCGAGCCGATGAGGTCCATCGACTGTTCAAGGCACTTGTCGAGCGACAGGTCGTCGGGCGTCCCCTCGGGGTCGAACGCATACGCGAAGAGGACGGCGCGGGCGAGGGCGTTCATGATGTCCTTCGGAGGGTTCTTCATGATCGCGTTTTCCTTGAATCCGTCGGAAAGCTTCCTGTACTCGCCGATGCGCTGCTTCCAGTCGACGAGCTGCCGCGCGGTGGGTAACTCCCCGAAAAGAAGAAGGTACGCCGTCTCCTCGTATCCGAAGCGGTGCTCGCGCTTGTCGGCCTGCACGATGTCCTTGACGTTGATGCCGCGGTAGTAGAGTTCGCCGGGGATGGCCTTGCGCTCCCCTTCATCCATGATGTAGCCGTGTACGTTGCCTATCGTCGTGAGTCCGACGAGCACTCCCGAGCCGTTGTCGTTCCTAAGGCCCCTCTTGACGCCATACTTCGCGTACAGCGCAGGGTCGATGTAGTCGGCCGCACGCGCCTTCTCCGCCTGTTTCTTGAGCCATTTTCTGTCTATCATCTGGACATTTCCTCGCTTAAGGGGGAAATTATACCATAAATCTGCCCTGCTCAGGGCACGAGGGTGACGAGGCCGCAGTCTGCGGAGTCGTCCTTGAGCCCGCCGCCCCAGACGACCTTGCAGCGCTTCTCGCCGCCGTCGGAGTCGGTGAGCACGATGTTGCAGCCGAAGCTCGCGCCCTTCGCGGGGGTGAAGCCCGGAATCTCCGTCCACGGAATCGTCAGGCGGTACTTCGTGAGCGTGCCGGAGCGAGAGATGCCGACGGAGTAGACGGACGAGTCCTTGCAGAGCTGGCCCGACTTCGCGCCCATCGAGTACTTCTTCGGACGGAACACGGTCGTCGCGCCCGAGCCGCCTCCGGGGCTCGCCTTCGAGATGTACCAGCGGATCTGCTCGCTCTCCGGGTGTCCGTCGGGACCGATGCGCGGGAAGACGCAGAGCGCGATCGCGTCGCCCGAGAGCGTCTCCTCGCCGCTCTCGCCGACCACAGGACGCGCGTCCATCGCATCGTCCTCGACCGTCGCCTCGAAGACGAGCGAGTCCTTCGACCACGTGAAGCGCGCGATGCCTGCGACGTTCTTCTCGGACCATTCGTATCCGTTCTCCGCGCGCACCATGTTCTCGCAGAGAAGCGGGACGGGCGAGGCGCCCTTCGCGTCGGCGGACGCGAACGCCACGAAGTCGCAGCCCTTGTATAGCGAGAGCTGGATGTTGTCGAACGCCGCATGTGCGCCATCCTTTCCGGTGGCGACAGGCGTCATCGCGAGCTTCTCGGTCTCGGGCTTGAACGTGAACTTCTTCGCGTAGTAGTTCCACCCCTTCGAGCCCGTGCCGGGGACCGCGAAGACGTTCAGCATCATGTAGTTCCTGATGTGCTTTCCGTCAGCCCCGTACTCGTCGAGGTTGGAGCCTCCGCCCATTCCGTACCCGCGCGCCCAGGCGGTGTAGAGATACGTTCCGCCCGGCACCGGAAGCTTCACGCTCTGCGAATGGTGCCTGTATCCCTTTCCGACGCCGTCGATGGCGAGGGCCTTGTTAGCGGGGTCTCCCGGAAGCGGCTCTTCCACCTGGCGACCCTGGCCCTTCCACGGCTGCATGTCGCCGTCGAACGTCGGATTCACCACGAGGTTCCCGAGCGAGGAGGAGTCCGTCACGTAGAGGACGAACGGCTTCGTCACCGACGGAACGCCGTCCGTCGCGATAGTGACGCCGAGCCTCGTCGCGCCCGCGGCGGATGCGCCGCCCGCGGCCTCGAACGCGAGCTCGAGCGTCTTCGACTCGCCCGGACCAAGACGCACCTTCGCCCCGGACGCGCTGCCCCACTTCGGCTTCTCGACGGAGAGCGTGAACTCGCGCTCCGCGGCGTATGTGTTGCGGACGGTGACGGGAAGCTTGATGGACTCGATGTCCGCGGTGTGCTGCGGGAGCGCCACGGGCGAGCCAGACGCGCCGATCTCGAGCGCGGCGTGGAGCCTGAGCGACTCGAGGTCGCATCCCTCGACGATGACCGGCATGTCGCCTGTCGCGACCTCGCCCTCGGCCTTCGTCTCGTTGCCCTGGAAGTCGACGACGGTCATGGGGCCCTTCGCGGGGACGGCGACCTTAACGCCCTCCTTCCCGGGCGTGGCGAGGAAGAGGCAGGAGTTCCCGTCCCTCTCGAAGAGGTGGCACGCGGTATCTCCTATGAAGAACTTGCCGACCGGCTTCGCGTACGCGAGACGTCCCTGCACGACCGCGAGCGTCGCGGCGACTGGACGCGGCGAGGTGAGGTCGATCATGTAGCTCCAGTTTCCGCAGGCGTCGCCGTTTCCGCCGAAGTAGCAGATGAAGTCCGCTCCGGCGCAGAGCTCGTCGGGCCAGCGCGACATCACGTAGCGGCACTGGGCGAGCGACTTCTCGAACGCCATGTCGGGCGGATAGTTCCAGATCGAGTATCCGGTCGCCGTCTCGTTGTCCGCCACGCGGACGTTCTTTATTCCGCGCACGGCGAGGTCCTTCTGCGCCTCGCGGATCCCCTCGTAGTTGCCGTAGTGGATCGGGAGGACGTCGATGTACTTGGCGATCCCCGCGTTGAGGCAGTCGATGCGGAAGGTGTGCGGCCAGAGTCCGCCCGCGAGCTGGCAGACGAGGCCGGGGTCGTTGCGCTTCGCGGCCTCGTATCCGGCGCGGCAGATCTCGACGTACTCCTTCACGGGGTCCTTGCAGGCCTTGCCCGGCACGATCTCGTTTAGGAACTCGAAGCCGTAGAGCTTGCCCTTGTAGCGCTTGGCGAGGAAGTCGATCGTGTCGCTCCAGTCCTCGAGGCGGAACGGCGCGGGCTCGAACTCGCCCGTCCGCCCCATTTCGGGCGGGAGCGTCCAGGAGGGCGGCCCGTGGAGCTGGATCCACGCCTTAAGACCGGCCTTGTGGTTGTTCTCCACGGCCGAGTCGAGTCCGCCGAGCGACCACTTGCCCTTCATTGGCTCGATGCCGCTCCAGCTCGTGAAGTGGCGGACGGTCGAGAAACCCATGTCGTAGGCGAGGCTCGAGAGGTCGAGGCTTCCGACGTTGGTCACGCCGAAAGGCGTCGCACGTCCCTCGATGCGCTCGAAGCGCGGGATACGTCCGAAGTAGCAGAAGTCCTCGAATTCCGCCCCGTCCTTTCCGTATCCCGGCGCCTTGACGGTGAGCGAGAAGATTCCGCGCGCCTTGATTTCGGGGAAGAAGAGAGACTGCACGCGGCGCGAGGGATTGAGGCGGAACGTGCGCTCGCAGACGACGCGGTTCAAAGCGTCCTTGACGACGGCCTTTGCGTCAACGGTCTTCCCGTGCGCCGTCGGACCCCACACGAGCGCGACGGACGGCGTCTCGTCGTAGTAGAACATGCCGCCGCGCGCGGTCGGATACATGCGGAAGACCTCGATCTCCGGCGCGACGGAGAGCGAACCGCCGCGGTAGTCCCACGGCCAGTCCTTCCCCTCCGGCGTCTTGAACTTGCAGAGGAAGAAGCACGCGTTGTAGCGGAAGGCCTGTCCGAGCTTGAAGCGGAACTCTGCCGTATGCTCGCCCGCCTCGACGCGCTGGTCCTTCGTGAACATCCCCCCGCCGTAGCTGACGTGGTGACGGCGCTTGTTGATGACTCCGTCGGGGTTGTCGATCCACGGACCGAGCGGGGTAACCGAGAGGATGGACTGCTTCGGGCCCCACGTCTCGGACGGGTCGAGGTAGTAGTGCACCTTGAGCACGACATCCTCTCCGACCCTGACGGGCGCGGGCTGCTCGTCGATCTTGATGTAGCTCTTCTTGAATCGGCATTCCGCGGGCATCTCGGGATAGGGCGGAGGCGGCGGGATCTTGATCTCGACGAAGCGCTCGACCGTCTTCTTGTTGTAGTCGCCGCCAGGCGCGAGGAACACGCACGCGGCGAAGTGGTGGAGATTGTCCTGTTCGCCCTTCGGCTTGAAGTTGAACGTGTACTTCTTGCCGGCGACAATGCCTTTCTTCGGCGCCTGCCACCCGGCGAAGCCGCCATAGCCGTTGACTCTCATCCAGTGGAGGTGAACGGACAGGTCCTGCCCGGCGCACGCCTCCTTTGGCGTTACGACGATCTGGAAGCCCTTGCCTGAGGCAGGATCCCACTCGTCCGGGTGTTCTATTGTGGCGAACTCGCAATCAACGGTCGCAGTCCAAGATGCCAGAGCCATAAATGCGGTGGCAAGACAACCAATCCCCTTTTTGATGTTCATAGAATGAAGTATACCAAAAAACCCTGCTTCTGTCTCGCCCCAAATCACAAGCGAGACAGCGCGAAAGCGACTATCGCAAAGGCGCGGTGTCGCACTCGAGACGCTTCCCCTCGTCGCGGTTCAGCACCTCTACATAGTACGGGGCGTGGCCGCCCCTGCAGAAGAGACCGTGCACCGCCGCAACGCCCTCGGTCTCGATCACGCCCTTCACGAGCGAGACCATCGCCTCGGTTATCCTGAGGCCGGGAACGAAAACAGGGATTCCCGGCGGATACGGCACAAGGAACTGCGAGGCTATGCGGCCGACGGACGATTCGAGCGTCACGAACTCGCCGTCGCAGAGCGCCGCGTCCCTTGGCAGGACGACAGGCTGTCCCGCGACAGCGCCGCCGACTCCGCCGTCGTCGGGAACTTGCGCGGGGCATCCGATCAATTCGCGGTTGAGGCGGCAGACGCGGAAGAGGTCTTCGAAATGCTCCTCGGCCGTACCGACCGTCACGAGGAAGAGAATCGTCGTCGCAGTCGCCTTCTCCCACTGGATGTGCGACTTGAGAAGCGCCTTGCGAAAGGCCGCGCACGCGGCGGGGCTGCGGAGCATAAGGACGATCTTGAGCGGATCCTTGAGGAACCCGGCGCCGCTCCAGTCTTGGTCAACGCCTGCGATGTCCGCGAGGTCCGCGAAGCACTCCTCCTCGGGAAGGCCGCACTCGGCGGCGACGCGAGCGCGGAATTCCGCCGCCCACTTCAGGCGCTCGTCGATGAGCTTCATCCCCTCGAGGCGCATCTGCACGCCCGCCACGTCGAGGGTCGCGAGAAACGGATAGTGTGGCGACGTCGAGTGCCAGTAGCGAAGGAACTCGTGCAGGTCGTGGGTGAACTTCTCGAAGGAGCCATGGCCGTTCAGCGCGAAGCGCCGTCTAAGCCAGCGGAACTGCGGCGACGCGTCTTCCTCAAGCAGCTGCTTGAAGCGCGTCGAGACGTGGATCATGGACGCCTGGGAAAAAGACGCCATCGTCTTGTGGGTCGACTGCACGGCAAAGTGTGCGCCCGCACGCTCGTTTACCGCGTTGTAGCGCATCGCGAGGCCGGTGACGGGGTCGGTGCGCGTGTAGAACGGATGGAAGCCCATGTACGCGGCCCATGCCTCGTCCGCGTAGAAAAGCACGCCCGCCCTTTCGCAGAGCCGCGCGACCTCCCAGACGGGATACAGGACTCCCTCGTAGGTGCACGTGGTAAGTATCAGCAGCCTCGGCCGCGAAGAAACGGGGCTTGACGCATCCGGAACGCGGCGCTCGGTCATTGTCGCCGTCTTCTCGAGCTCGGCTTCTACGTCCGCGAGCGACACGGGGCCCCACACGCCGAGGCGCGCGTTCCAGCGCGACGGCAGGTAGTGCGGCACGGCGCCCGAGGTGACGATCGCGTGATGGACCGACTTGTGGCAGTTGCGGTCTACGAGCACCACCTCGCCCGGCTTGAGAAGCGTCATCAGCATCGCCTTGTTGGAGGTCGAAGTGCCGTTCGTCACATACCGGCTAAGCGCGCTGCCGAAGATTTCGGACGACATCTTCTGCGCCTCGGAAAGCGGCGTCTGCACCTCGGGGCTCGAGAGATCGCCAAGAGACTCGACCGACACAGAAAGGTCGGACCTGAAGATCATCGAGCCGAACGCCTCGTGGAGACCGCGCAGGAACGGCGAGGCCGAGAAGGCGTTGCCGCCGTTGTGCCCGGGAGTGTGCCAGTTGGTGCCCGCCTTGACCTGCACGTACTGGCGCATCGCGCTCCAGAAGCGCGGCAGCCAGAACGACTTGAAGAGATGGACGATCCGCTCGTGGTGGACGGCAGGGTTTGCAAGCACCTCCGCGCCCTTCTTCGACCATCGCCTCTGCGGCACGACCACTGGCGCGTTCCCGGGATAGGTCACCACGACCTTTGGTATCGCAGGAAGATAAGTCTTAAGCCAGTCCTTCAGCAAGACGCCGCGGACGGACCCGGAATACAGGGCGTCGTCGACCATGAACAGGCAGATGTCGTCGCCGCCTTCGGTCATTCCCCTCGACGGATCGCCGTCGATGAAAAGCGCATCGGGAAGCGCGTCGGCAGACGGAACCGTCGTAAGCTTGAGCGGCGGGTACTCGAGGGGCATGCGGACGTTGAACGCCTCGGCGCAGAAGTCGCGAAACGCGTCGGACATCCCGTGCTCCACAACGGGAAGATGCCTCGCGTCGTCTTCGCGCGAAGCGTGCAGCCATATTACGGTTAGCGACCTCATTTGGATCAGCCGACGACGATTTCCTCGGTCGGGAAGCGCACGTGCCTCTTCGACTCGCGGTCGCCGATCATCAAGACGACCGTAAGTGCGCCGAGACGGCCGATGAACATCGCGACCATTATGACAAAGCGACCCGGAGTGGAGAGCGACGCCGTGGTGTCGCCTACCGCAAGGCCCGTCGTCGTGACGGCCGAGACCGCCTCGAAGAAAAGCGCGTCGGACGAGATTCCGGAGCCTGCCTCGGTGACGAAAAGCGCGCCCGTCACGACTACGGCGAACATCACTATCGCCATCAGGATCACGAGCGCCTCGCGCACGATCTCGGTCGGAATCAGCCTTCCGTCCATCACGGTCTCCGTCTCGCCGCGGCACATCGCCGTCGCCGTGTAGAGAATGACGGCGAGCGTCGTGACCTTCATGCCGGCCGCGGCGGAGCCGGGGGCGCCGCCGATGAACATCAGGCACTCGTAGATGAGGCGCGTAAGCGGGTGGAGCGACTCGGTCGGAATCACGCAGAAGCCGCACGTCCGAGGCGTCACGGCCTGGTAGAAGCCGATGACCGCCTTGTCCGAAAGACTCATGTCCTTCAGCGAGAGATTCCACTCGACGGCGAGGAACGCGATGAAAGCGAGGGCGAGCAGGTAGAACGTGAACCGCAGGACGACGCGCGTATGCAGGGAGAGACGCCCTTTCGCGCCCGAGATTCGGTGCAGGAACTTGAACGTGCAGAGGTTGTAGATGACGAGAAAGCCGATGCCGCCGAGAATCGTCTCGACGCCCATCACGATGACGGGCCAGCTGCGCGGGAACTTCGCAAGCGAGTCCGACTCAAGGCCGAAGCCCGCGTTGCAGAAGCTCATTATCGAGTAGAACACCGCCTCGTACCAGTTGCCGAAGTGCGGGTAGAGCGCCAGCGTGAAGATGCCCTCGATCACGAGCATCGAGCCGACGATCCAGCAGATGAGCCCCCTGAGGCCCTGTATCTGCCTGACCCCGTAGGCGTTCATAAGCGAGAACTCGCTAACGAGCGAGAGGCGCCGCCCTATCGCGACGAGGAAGAAAGTGCCGCACGTCATGAGCCCGAGGCACCCGAGCTCGACGAGCACCATCAGGACCACCTGACCGGCAACGGAAAACTCGCGCCCGACGTCGACGACGGTGAGCCCCGTCACGCACACGGCCGAAAACGCCGTGAAGAGCGACGTGACGAAGTCTCCGCGCATGTTGTCTGCGCGGCAGCATGGAAGCGCGAGGACGACCGCGCCGACCGCGATCAGCGCGAGAAAGCCGAGCGCGAAGGAAATGCGGCTTTTCATTTTCCGAAAGTACCCTTCTCCTTAAGCCACACCATCCAGATGGACAGCTCGTAGAGGAGGCAGAGAGGAACGGCCATGAAAATCTGGCTCATCGGGTCGGGCGGCGTGAGGAACATCGAGAGGACGAACGACAGCACTATCGCGATGCGGCGCTTGTCGCGGAGTCCCTTCGAGGTGACGACGCCGAACCACCCGAGGACGAAGATGATGAGCGGCAGCTGGAAGACGAGGCCAAAGGCGATGATCGTCTTGAGGACGATTGAGATGTAGCCCTCGAGCCGGATGATCGTCGACGGGATTCCGCACCATTCGTTTATCGCCCTGAACGCCCTAACGACCATCGGCAGCGTCTTCGCGTACGCGACGCCAAGGCCGACGAGGAAGAAGCCGCTTCCCGCGACGAGTATCGACATCAGGACGACCTTCTCGCGGTTTGTGAGCGCAGGGAAGATGAAGCGGAGGATGGCGTACATTATGAACGGAAACGCAAGCGCCGTGCCGCCCCAGCCGGCGATTGAGATTATCGTGGAGACGCCGGTCGTGAGGTCGAGCCCCTGCAGAAGCTCTTCGCTCTCGCCGGCGGGGCTTTTCAGCCACTCAAGCACCCACGGAGTGCAGCACCCCGCGATGACGGCGCAGATCGCCCAGGCGACGGCGCCGAAAACGAGCATGTCGCGGAGCGCAAGCAGGTGCTCGAGGAGCGGGCGCGGCGGGTCGTTCCTCGCGTCGGGGTCCTTTAGAAGGGAGATCGCCATTACGCACCCTCCACTGGCGGCATGCCCGCAGCAGGCGGATCGACGGGAACGGAGCCGCCGTCATCGGCACTCGCGGCCGCCGTCTCGTCGTTCTTCGCAGAGTCTACGGTGAACGCGTCCGCCGGCTGCTTCTCGACTTCCTGCACGGCCTTTGTGAACTCGGTGTCCATGTCGAGGAGCTGGCGCTTGAAATTCTCTGCGGCGCGGCGAAACTTTGAATAGTACTGGCCAAACGTGCGCGCCGCCGAAGGAAGCCGCTTCGGGCCGACGACAATAAGAACGACGGCGAGCAGCACAAACCACTCGCCGAAGCCGATGCTGTCGAAAATGACCGCCAGCGTCATCTGCAGAAAATCACTTCTGGTAGATCACGAACTCGCCGCGGCGGTTCTGCGCCCACGCGGACTCGTCGCTGCCGACGACCGCCGGCTTCTCCTCGCCGAAGCTGCGCGTCTGGATGCGGGACGCGTCGACGCCGCTCTGGACGAGATAGTTGCGGATGATGCTCGCGCGGTTCTCGCCAAGCGCCATGTTGTACTCGTTCGAGCCGCGCTCGTCGCAGTTGCCCTCGACGACGACCACGCGGTCGGCGTGCGAACCGAGGTGCTGCGCGACCTCGTCGATCTTGACGATCTCGCCCTGGGGAACGACGGTCGAGTCAAAGCCGAAGTAGACGGGCGCGAAATCGACGTCGGTGCAGCGCGTGCAGTATTCCTCGAACGGACGATCGCCAACGCCAGCGGCGTCGAGATCACCTTCCTGCCCGTCTTCGTTGTTGGTGGGAATGTCGGAACCGCCTGCCGCGCCAAGGCCGGAACCGGCTGCACCGCCATTGGCGCCCGTATTCGCCTTTCCATACCTGCAACCCGAGACCGCGAAGGAGAGGGCGACTGCGACAACTACCATCAATGTTGAAATTTTCATCTTTTTCTCCTATGTGTGAAGTTGGGAATATGATACCGAATTCTTTCGCGAAAATCAAGTGGGAAACGAGACTTTCCACGGACCGCAGGAACGCCAGCACTCCCTGACGGCCTCGACGGTAGGATCAACGTAGATTGGCGTCGCCTGGTGGCGGAACCACGTGTCCTGGCGCTTCGCGAGCTGGCAGGTGCGCGTAAGTATCTTCGCGCGGTCGTCGCCCTCGCGGTAGCCGATTGCGAGAGAGGCCGTTCGCGACCAGGCGGGATACAGCTCCTTCAGCCGCCGCTTCTCGGCTTCGAGCCCGGCCATGAACATCGCATCGAGCCGAGCGGCGATGCGCGCGCGCACAACTGCACGGTCGATCCTGATCACGGGATACTCCGGCGGCGGCTTCTCCCAACGACGGTCAAGCCCGCGGAGAAGCGCGGAGAAATAGAGCCCCGTGCCGCCGACGATCACTATCGGCACTCCCTCGGGAACGTCCGCCGCCCATGCCGACGCGGCCCTCAGCCACGCGCCGGAGGAAAACTCCTCTGCGGGCGTCACGACATCTACTCCGCCCATGTGGAACTCCTCGCGCTCGGCAACGGATGGCTTGGCGGTCCCTATGTCCATGCCGCGGTAGACGAGCATCGAGTCGGCGCTCAGAATCCACGCGCCCATTTCGCGCGCAAGCGCTGCCGCGATGTCGCTCTTGCCGCTCGCGGTAGGCCCCGCTAGGATGTACGCTTCCCGAACGAGCATAGGACAAGAAGCCCCGCCGCGACAGTGATGAATGTGTCGGCGAGGTTGAAGCAGGGAAAGTGGTACGCGGCCTTCCAGTGGAAGTCGAAGAAGTCGATGACGAAGCCGCGGAAGACGCGGTCGATGAGATTGCCCACGATGCCGGCATAGAGAAGCACTTCGGCGACCGCCGCCGTACGCCCTTCTCCGAAAATGGCCTTGCGCTTCCAGAGGAGAAACGCGAGCGCGACAACCGCGAACGCGGCGAGCGGCCAGACCTGCCCCTGGAACATGCCCCACGCACAGCCCCTGTTCTCGACATACGCGAGGTCGAAGAACCCGGGGATCACAGTGAAAGGCGACGATTCCTTTAGCAGACCCGCCGCAAGCTCCTTCGCCACCGCGTCCGCGAGAACGAGGTGCACAACTACGGCAAAGACGAGAAGCAGTCGCCTCATCAGGTGCGGTTGCGCTCCATCTCGCTCTGGCACTCCATGCACGTCAGGACGAACGGCTGGTTGAGGAGACGAGGCTTGCGTATCAGCTGGCCGCAGACGGTGCAGACGCCGTACGACCCGTCGTCGATGCGGTGAAGCGCCTCTTCGATCTGCTGGATGGTGCGGTTGATGTTGCCCATCTGGCCGAGCGCCTGGAGGCGCAGCGTCTGGTTGGTGCCGTCGCCGCCGTCGGACTCGTGGTCCTCGGCTTCGTTGAAACCGGTGGCCTTCATCGCGTTGACGCCAGAGAGCGCCGCGGCGCGGGCTTCGATGAGACGCTTGCGGAAGTCCTTGAGGTCGGACGCAGGGAACTTGACCGTAGACTTGCCCTGGGCACGGGTCGTGGGGCGGCGCGAAAGCTTGATCTCGCTGCCGGTGCGCACCTTGTCGGCCATCGCCGCGGAGCGCTTCATCTCCTCGGCGATAGACATGGCGAACTCGACGGCCTTGGCGGTGTCCATCGCCTCGACGTCCGGAGAGACCGACTTCTCCACGGCGACCACGCGGCGCGTGATGCGCGGGGGCACGCGCTTGATTTCGGACTTTGGCTTCTTCGCGGCAGGTTTCTTCGCGGCGGGCTTCTTCGCCTTCGCGGCGACTTTCTTGACCGGCTTCTTGGCGACAGGCTTCTTCGCCTTCGCCGCTGGCTTCTTCGCGACAGGCTTCTTTGCGACGACCTTCTTTGCCGGCTTCTTCGCCTTCGAGGACTTCTTGATGCTGACTCCCATGATTGGCCTCCTCTCTATAAAACTCTTCTGTTTGACAACGTCTCTATTCTATCATATTTGGACGCCGGGTGGAAGCTTCATCCACTCGCGAATTTCATCCGACAGCGGCTGTATCTCTACGACCGTGGCGAACTTCACCTCGCCCTCTGCGCCGGGAAGCTCGAACTGGTCGCCGACCTTCTTGCCGAGCATGTTCTGCGCGAGACGCGTCTTGGACGCGAGAATGCACTTCTCGATGTCGTTGTCCCATTCACCGAGCACCGTGTAGGACTTGCGCCCTTCCGGGCCCTCGATCACGACGGTGACTCCGGGCATCACCTCGTCGGTCGTGGCGTCGGAGAAGTCGCCTGGCTTGACTGCCTCGAGCTCGGCCTGCATGACGGTCTGCTTCTGCATCAGCACGCGCTGCTCGTCCTTTGCGTACTGGTACTCCGCGTTCTCGGAAAGGTCGCCGTAGCTCTTCGCGAACTCGATGCGCTTGACGTTCGCGGGCATGTCCTCGTTGATGAGCTTTAGGTATTCCTGCTTCCTGAGGCCGTAGCTGCGGAGCGAAGTGACGCGCGCGTACTCCTTCTTCTTCTCGGTCTTGACGAGGTGTCTCTCGAGCGCGGGAACGATGTGCGTCATCCGCACGACGATCGTGTGGTGAGTCGACGGGTCCCACGCGATGGACGCCTGGAAGCGCTCGAAGAACAGCACCTGGTCGGCGGGGTTCAGGAGCTTGAACATCTTCTCGAGCCAAGCCCTGTCGCCGAAGAGGCGGCGGACGATGTTCTGCATCTTGAGCGTCTCGCCGCCGCGCCTGCCCTCGCCGAGCGCAATCGCGTGGGTGAGGATCGTAGCGACCGGCGGAAGCTCGGGCCACAGCTCGTAGGACTTGAGAACCTTTATGTTCTTGCCGTCGATCGGGACATCGGCGTATTCGAACTTGCCGAACTGCTCGATCTTGCCGACGATGAGCGTGACGAGCGTCGCTGGCGCCTGCGTGTCCTTCATGAAGCCGCCGAGCGCGGCGCGGCACGCCGTCTCGGAGCCAAAGCGCGAGACGATCTCGGCGACGGCCGTGAAGCAGAGTTCGGGAATCGCGGCGTAGAGTTTCGCCTTCGCCTCGTCGGAGTCCGCGAGGAACGAGATCATCGCGCCGACCTCGCGGGCCGGCAGCGACGACGCGGCGGCGATGTAGCGCTTGCGCTCCCAGAGATACGCGCGCATTTCCGCCGCCGCGGGCTTCGTGAAGCCGAGCTCGAGGACGAGCGAGGCGAGGCGCGCATAGAGCGCGTCGTCGACGTTGCGCGCGGCGGTCACCGCGAACTCGAGGCGGTCGGCGATCTTGGACTTCGCGTCGTCGGTGGCGGTCTTGAAGCGGCCCTGCGAGACGTATTCGCGGACAGCGGCGAGAATGAGCTTCGGGTCGGTCTCGTGCGAGAACGCGGTGAGCCATCCGTCGCCGTAGTCCTCGACGGACGCCTTGAGGCGGATCGGGTCGGTGCGCTTCGCGGGGATCTCGACGAGCTTGTCCTGGTGAAGCGCCTTCCTCGCCTCTTCCCAGAACTTCTTCCAGTTGACGGACTTGACGAAGCCGTTCTGAACGCAGACGTCCTCGAGACGGACGATCGTCATGTCGCCGTAGCTCTTGAGGACTTCCTTCACGAAGTCGCCGGGACGCTCCTTGAGCATCGCCTCGAACGCCGCGGGGTCGGCCTCGCGGAGAACGAGGATGTGGCCTTCCGGCGCGCCCTCGAGCATGTCGCACGCGGCGGCGTAGGTGAACTGGTGGCCCTTCTTCGTCTTGAAGTCGACGGTGATGCGCTTGTAGAAGTAGTCGAGGCGCTTCACCTTGCCGATGCCCCACGCCTTGCTGAGGACGAGTGCGCCCGGCTGGAAGCCGACGAGCTTCTCGAGTTTCACGAGCGACTCGTCAAGCGGGCTCTCGCCGAAGCCGACGCCGTCCAGAAAAGAAAGAAGAAGACGATCTCTTGTCGTCTTCTTCAATGCGTCCCTTATACCCGTGGCGCGGATCTTCTTGTCAAGTTCTGCCCTGTTTTCGCGCACGAGCCGAAAAGCCCCTTCGAAGTCCTGCTTCTCCGCGCACTCGTTCAACTGGTTCACCAACGCTTCCGTATCGGCCATTTGCCTCTCCTTTCGAAAAATAGGCGCATATTATATCATAAATTCCGCTCGCGCACGCGGCGAATCATCGCTTTCTCGGGGCAGGTGAACGGGTCGGCGTGCTTGGTGCAGTTTATGCACCCCGTGTAGAGCTTGTGCATGATCTTCGTCTTAGGCACCTCGACG
Source organism: uncultured bacterium (assembly GCA_902780865.1). Classification (GTDB taxonomy): domain Bacteria; phylum Verrucomicrobiota; class Kiritimatiellia; order RFP12; family UBA1067; genus UBA1067. Next base: position 7,353 of record CACZHC010000020.1, on the reverse strand, counting down.
AAGCCGAGAGAGGCGAAGAACTCGGGAGTGAACGTAAGCGTCACGAGCTCGCGCGGCGAAAACGCCGCGGCGCGTTCCGCGACCGCCTCGACGAGCTCGCGCCCGATGCCGCGGCGCCTGAAGTCCTCTTTCACCGCGACGGAGACGATCTCGACCGTCGCCGCCTCGGGAGCGCCGATCTCGGGATGTATCTGGTACGACGCGCAACCCGCCATCTTGCCGTCCGCCTCCGCGACGACGAACCTGTCTATCGACTCGACGATGTTTCCGAGCGACCTCGGCACAAGGCGGTCGACGTTTGCGCCGATGAGGGCGTATATGCCCTCCGCGTCGCCGAGTTTCGCCTGCCTTATCGAAAATTCTCCCATGTCTGTCTTTCTCCCCGGTCCGGGGTTTGGAGAATTATACCAAAAAACCGGCAGTCCGCATCGATCCGCTGCGTCTTCAGCGCCTAGGAACCGTGAAGCGTCCGTGGCGGATGCCGCCGAGGAACTGCCAGGTCACCGAAAGCGAGCCGTCGGCACGTGGCGCGCCTACGGCGGCTATCTCGTGCGTGCCGCAGTTTATGAAAAGCGGCTCGACGTTCGAGTCGCCGAACTTCCACGAAGTCACCGCCCACTTGCCGTTACCGACGTTAAGCCGGCGGTCGCCCAAAGTCAGAACCCATCCGTCCGGCGCGGGCTCGCAGACGGCCTTGTCGAAGCCCTCGAACGCATCTTCCGCATTATCCACGAGCGGCAGCGCGAGCGATGCGCATTTCGCCCGCAAAGCCGCACGCGCCTCTTCGTCCTCCGCCGCCGCGGACGGGCCGAACGCAGGCAGGAGATATGTCCAGATGAGGTCCAGCTCGCGCTGCATGTCGCCAAGTCCGGCGTGGACCGAGACGACTGCGTCCTGTTCGGGGAACACGACCGTCAGCTGCCCGGCCGCGCCGTCCGCGCGGTAGGCGCCGTGGCGGCAGCGCCAGAACTGGAAGCCGTACCCCTGCTGCCAGTCGCTGCCTGAACCTATCGTCTGCGACTGGACGACTATTCCGCCAGACCACGTCTGCCGCGCAGTCGCAAGGCGCACCCATTCGCGCGAGAGAAGCTGCTTGCCGTCCCAGCGCCCCTCCTGAAGCAGAAACTGCCCGAACCGCGCAATGTCGCGCGTCGTCATGTTCATGCCCCAGCCTCCGCACGCGATGCCGGTAGGCGAGACGGTCGACCACGGGCTTGTCATCCCAAGCGGATCAAAAAGCCGCTCCTTGAGGAACTCCATCAGCGGCTTCCCGCTGACCTTCTCGGCAATCGCCGCGAGCAGGTGCGTCGCCCCGGAATCGTACTTGAAGACCGTGCCTGGCTCGCGGTCTATCTTGTTGTGAAGCATCGCCTTGACCCAATCGCCGGCGATGTCGTCGCGCTCCGCGTCCGGACGGTCTGCGCCGAGGTTCATCGTCAGCAAATCGCGCACGCGCACCTGGCGCAGGTTCTCGGACGGGTTCTCCGGCGTCTCGTCGGGGAAGAACGAAATGACGCGGCGGTCAAGGTCGATTTTTCCGTCGTCCACGAGAAAGCCGATTGCCGTGGAGGTAAAGCTCTTTGAATGCGAATAGAGCATGTGCGGCTTCTCGAGCGTGTTCTGCGGCGCCCACGTTCCCTCGGCGATAGTACGCCCGTGCCTGAGGATGACGAACCCGTGCACATAGCCGCCCAGCCGGTTGGTCGCCGAGTCGTTTTCGCACGCCTCGATCCAGCGCAATATCGCCTTTGAAGAGACGCCCTGCGACTCAGGAGTCGCGGCGGGCAGGTCCTGTGCGGAAAGAGAGCACGCTCCGCAGGCCATGGCCGCGGCAACAACAAATGCAAATGCGTATTTCATGACGATCCTCCGGTTACTTGAACTGTTCGAGCCACTTCTCGGCGAGGGCGGGCCAGGCATCCGTCGGGAAGCCGAGGCGGCGGATGCCGTAGCCGTGGCCGCCATGTCCGCCCTTCTCGAACGCGTGGAGTTCGGCGCCGACGCCCGCCTTCTTTAGCGCGGCGTAGTAGCCGAGCGACGTCTCGATCTGGCAGAAGTCGTCTTCGCTCTGGACGATGAACGCTCGCGGAGTGTCCGCGTCGACCGGATATTCGTCAAGCCGGATGTCCATCCCTTCGTGGCCCTTCCAGACGTTGTCCTTGTCTTTCCGCTTCACGAGGTCCCACGGATAGATCGGCATCTGGAAATCGGGGCGGCACGACTTCTCGTCGACCTCGTCTACCTTCTCGTAGATCGGGCGCTTCGAGTTCGTCGCAGTGCGCACCGTGAGGTTCGCGCCGGCGGAAAAGCCCATTATGCCGACCTTGGCGGGATCGATGTTGAACTTCGCCGCATTCGCCCTTACCCAGCGTATCGCGCGCTGCGCGTCCGCAAGCGCGCCGTCGCGCTGGTCGGGAACGCGGTACTTGAGAATGACGCCCGCTACGCCCTGGTCCTTGAGCCACTGCGCGACTTCGACGCCTTCGTGGTTCCAGGCGAGGATTCCATAGCCGCCGCCTGGGCAGATGACGACCGCGGGGGTCGGCTTCTCGGCGCCGACGACAGGCGTCACGACGACCTGCGGCACGCTGACGTTTGCGATGCGCATCACGTCGTCCGTCATCGGCTCGACGCCCTCTGGCTTCGGGTTCTCCTTCGCCAAGGGAATCTTGCCCTTGGGCCAGATTTCGTACGCCGCGTTGGGCGTATCGGCAAAAGCTCCCGCCGCCACAAGGGCAAGCGCCGCTACAATGCAAGTTTTCATGTCGACATTATACCAAATCGGTCGCCGGCATGCGTCATAAAATACCGACCCTATGCCGATGCGCCGGTGGAGACGAGGAGAAGGACGGTGGAGACGCGCTCGATCGGAAGGCCCGCGAGCGACGCGACGGCCGCGCGATAGGCCGACATCTGGCCTGCGTAGGCCTCGCGCATCCTCGCGGCGAACTCTTCCTTCGTCTCGCCGCGGCGGATCGCATTCGTCTTGAAGTCGTAGATGGTCGCGCGACGCGCGGCACCTTCGCCGCGGAACACGACGCGGTCGAACTGGCCGGACTCCCACTCCGAGCCGACAAGCCGCTCGTAGCTCCGCTCGCGCCACAGCGCCACTTCGCCCGCGCCCTTCACGAACGCGTCCGTCCAGCCGTTCGCGAGAATCTGACGCTCGAGGTCGTCCTTAGGCGACGAGGGGTCGATCCACTCTATCGCCTCCAGCTGCGCATGGACGTCCGTTCCCCTCTGCCGCGCCGCCTGGCGCGCGGAACCATCGGTGAAAAGCTCGCCCGCCGACATCCCAGAGCGGAACGCGAGCGACGGAAGACGGCGGCGGACGCTCTTGCGCTTGCCGCGCGAGAACGCGCGCGACACATCTGCCGCGGCAGCATGCTTTGCATGGCTCGCGACGAACTTCTCGTACCACTTGGGATCGCCGACCGTGTCTGGCAGCGCCTCGCGCACGAAATCGGAGATATAGACCGACGAACCGCTCTTCACGGGCGGGCGGCAGACGATAGTCATCGCGTTCTTCGCACGCGTCATCGCAACGTAGTAGGTGCAAAGCGCCTCTTCCTCGACGCGCTCCTGCCGCGCCGCGCGCGCTTTAGAAAGCCCCGGCAGAATCTTCGACACCTTCGTCCCGGGGTCGGGCAGAACCCAACCATCCGCGACAAGCGCGCCGTCCGACGACGCGTTCAGCGCGTCAGGCTCGTAGAGCGGAAGGACGACATAGTCGAAGCCGAGGCCCTTCGAGCGATGAATCGTCATTATCTTGATCTTCCCCGGCTCGGCAAGATTGCGCTTTTTCTTCGCCGCGAGGAATTCCGCGAAGTCCGAAAGCCGCGTTCCCGGTTCAAGCCCAAGCTCGAACTCGGCCGCCGCGCGCAGCATGTCGGTAAAACGCGCTTCCGTAAATTCGCTCCATGCTTCGGCGGGATTTTCTGGAAGACGCGCGCGCAAGTCGCGGAAGGTGCGCACGAGCCCCTTCGCCGTAAACGACTGCGCGGCGAACTGCGACACCTCGGCGGCGGGCGGAACGCCATCGGGATAGAGCGCCGCCGCGAGGGGAGTAGAGGAGAAATGGTTGTATGCCTGCTGGTAGCCAGGGTGGTCGGCGAGCTTCACGAGATCGACGAAGCCCTGCAGGGCGGGTGTGTCGAGAATCGCGCTTTCGCCTTCCCACACGACGCCGCCCATTCCCTTGAGTTTCAGGTACGCGGCGATCTTCTCGCCTGTCGCGTTGCTCCTGACGAGGACTGCGGCGGCGATCGACCGCTTCACGGGATCGACTGCGGCAAGCGCGTTGAACACCGGCTCCAAGTAGTCGTCGAACTTCGGACTTGCCGCGACGACCGCCTGAACGAACCCTGGCATGGTCGGCTTCGCCGAGACGTGCTCGTCCGCATCCCAGCCGGGAAACTCGACGTGCAGCCGCCCGCGCACGAAGACGCGATTCACCGCCTCAACGACGGCGGGCGACGAGCGGTAGGTCTCGTTTAGTTCGTCTGGTTCGTACGCCCCGCTTTCCTTCTCGCGATTGAATATCCCGACATCGCCGTTGCGCCAGCCGTAGATCGCCTGCTTCCTGTCGCCGACGATAAAGACCGACTTCTCGCCGTCCGATTCCTTCGCCTCTTCGACGAGCGGCGAGAGCGCAGCCCACTGCTCGCGGCTCGTGTCCTGGAATTCGTCGAGCGCCCATGCGCGGATCTTCGCGTCGAGGCGGTATTCGAGCGCGAGGCGAACATCGTCCGGGAGAGACGCGACGAGGCGCGGCACATCGTCGAAGACGAGAAGCCCCTTCCCGCGCACCTTGGCGTCGTAGTCCTTCTCGTATTCCGATATGAGGCGGTAGACGCCGCGTGCGAACTCGAGCCGACGGCGCACGACGAAGCCGCAGACGCCAATGATGGCAGCACGCACGGCTCGCGCCTCGGCACCGCCGAAGGAATACGCCTTTCGGTTGAACGACACGTCGATTGTCGCGCCCGAGAGGAAGTCGTCCATCTCAAAGAACTTCTTGGCAAATCCCTTAAGTCCGTCGAAACTGCCGCGGAAGTTCCGCACCCATTCGACGAACTCCGGCCACGAACTCGAGTCGCAGATGCCGACGAGATCGTCGGCAAGCCGAGAAAGCTCCTTCTCGTCGGTCGCAGCCCATGCCGGCGACTCGCCCCATATCGACGACGCGTCGCCCCATGCGCTTTCCGACTGATTTGCGCGAACGAGCGACTGCCACTTCTTGACGAATTCGCGGTAGGAGCCGATGAAGCTCCTGACGTCCTCGCCGTTCATGGCGAGCGAGAACGCGTCGGTGAACGCGCGGCGCGCGGACGCGTCGGTGCGGCGCAGGATCGAGAACGACGTGCGGGCGAGCTCCTGCCCGGCGCGGTAGTCGTCCATTATCTCGACGCCGCCGTCAAGTCCGAGTTCGAGGGGGAAGCTCCTCACGATACGCATGAGGAAGCTGTCGAGGGTCCCTATCTGCGATAGGTGCTGCGTCGCGATGACCTTGCGGAGAAGAGGCGCACAGGAAGGGTCGTCCTTCGCGCGCTCCGCGAGAAGCGAGACGAACCGCTCGAAGATCTCGCCCGCCGCCGCACGCGAGAAGGTAAGCGCGACGATTTCGTACGGTTCAAGCCCGCCCTTTACGAGCGCAATCAGCCGCCCGGCAAGCGCCTGCGTCTTGCCAGTCCCGGCCGACGCCGCGATAAAGACGTTCGCCTTCATGCGGGTGTCCGACTCTTTTGGTACGCTCTTCACGGTTGATAGTATACCAAATGGCGCGGACGAAATCGCAAGGGATTTACCGCGAGGTGTGTTGGACAGTATATCACAAACTCCCGCTAGTGTGACATTTTGCTTCAGAGACAGGCAACCCGACCAAGCGCGGGCTTGATTGTCGACTTTATGTCCTTCCAGATGCTGTTTCTTGCAACGTCCATCTCGTACTGGCTCTGGAGATTCTGCCAGACTCGTTCACGCGACGAAGCGGCACGTGTATCTCCTTTGCAAGGCGATACTGCGAGATTCCCATCGGCACGAGGAACTCCTCGACCAATATCTCACCAGGATGCACAGGCTTCATTTTCATGTTGTCCTCCTCAATGATAGTCCACTATTCCCACATTCTCCGCCGCACCGTCGCTCCATACGAAGCATATTCTCCATTGGTCGTTGATTCGTATGGAATGCTGGCCGACCCTGTCGCCGGAAAGTGCTTCCAATCTGCTCCCCGGCGGCACGCGCAGGTCCTCAAGCGAAATCGCCGCCATAAGATACTTAATCTTCCGATAGGCAACGCGCTCAAACGAACGGAATCTCCTTACAGACTCCCCGCCTGCGAACTTCTCTGTGTCCTTGTCTCTGAAACTCCGTATCATCGGCTAATCCCATTGATAACCAACACAGATATGATAACTTATTTGGTTAGCAATGTCAATCCCCCGACTGTTCTTGATATCGCAATGCTATGTAGTGGTTGATGTCGCTTGCATAGGGAATTGGCGAACGCATCCATTCGTACTCGATGTAGTATACTGTTTCATCTGAAGGCGAACGTTTGACAAGATAAGAAGACTCTTCTTCATAGGCGATTGTAAAATAACTATCATCGGGACTTCCCTTGTAACCGACGGAATCGCCCGTTCGCAAATCATGGCTGTTAAAGACATTCTTCTTGCCGATACGAATGGAATTGTATCGGCTGGCGAGCGCTTCGACCATTGGAGCTATCTCCGCCCGGAGCGTCGAAATCCTTCGACAAGGCCTCCCGCATTCGCGAATGATCTCATCAACCAATTGAAGCGACTCGTCCTTCAGTCCAAAGTCGACACCCCGCGACAACAGTGCCTGAAACTCCCGCCCCCTCAGGATATGCCGCACGACAAAGAAACCAACAACAAGCATGACAAGCGCCGCCAACAAAGCAAAGCCCAATGCCGAACCGCGCAGACACATCCTCACCACAATCACAATGCCATTTACCAACAATCCCAGCAGCGCAAACACCAAAAAAATGAACGAAAAGAACAAAACACAGCCCAAGGCATCCATATCTATTCGCCAACGTCTTCTATGTCCTCTTTTTTTCACCTGCACCGGTTTGGAAGATGTATCCTGCTACGTCTTATCCTGAACAGTATATCACAAACTCCCGCTACTGTGGTAATTTACTGTGGTAACCATGTCTGACCCTGTAGCCTCAGTGCAGACTCCTTTCATTCTGCTAGTTCAACCGAGTTTTGCTCGGCGTACCTGACCCTTCTGTATAATTACGCTTGAATTACCAGCAGGCCCCATAATGGTAGGCGTCATTGCCGAACATGCTATCATTTTACACTTATTATTGATTTA
>CACZHC010000019.1 GCA_902780865.1 uncultured bacterium | reverse complement strand
TCGCTCCACGCGCGGCGGATGAGCGTCAAGTCGGTCTTGAGCGCAAGACGCTCGCCGACAAACACCTCGAAAGTGCGAGAGGCGCGCGTGACCGCGCCTGCAACCGACGCCGGCACGCGGGCCGCCTTGAACACGGCGAGAACGTCAGCGACGTTCTTCTCGGCGACCTGCAAGATCGCGCCGGGCTGCTCGTTGAAAAGCTGCTCGAGCGCATCGCCGCCTGGGAGCTTCGCGATGATGCCGCGGCCGCCGGTGATCGCCATTTCCGCGAGCGTAACCGCGATGCCGCCGTCAGAGCGGTCGTGGTAGGCAAGCGCCTTCTTCGCCTTGACAATCTTCTGCATCGCGTTGAAGAAACGCTTGATGAGAACAGGGTCGGCGTCTGCGTGGGTGTTGCCAAGCTGTCCGTAGACCTGCGCGAGCGCAGTTGCGCCAAGAGGATACTCGCCCTTCGAAAGATCGACGTAGACGAGGAACGTCGACTGCCCTTCCGGATCGGGCTTGAGGTCGGGCGTCAGCGTAAGGCGCACGTCCTTCACCGGCGCGAAGGAACTGACGACGAGCGAGAGAGGCGCGACCTGCTTTCTCGACGTGCCGTCGGGATCGTTCCAGACGCCCATCTTCGGGCAGAAGTTGAGCCCCACTTCCTTGACGGTATCGTAGAGGATCGCATCTTCGCCCGGCTCTCCGCAGGGAGCCATCCAGTTAGCGGAAAGTCGAATCTGCGAAATGTCGCCGACATCGGCGGCGGCGAGGTTCGTAATCGCCTCGGCAATCGCCATGCGGCCCGATGCGGGACCGTCGAGAAGAGCGATGGGAGAACGCTCGCCAGTCGCCATCGACTGGCCTTCGTAGGTCTTGTAGCCCATCATCGTGACGGCGCAATCGGCGGCGGGAAGCTGGTAGCGGCCGACCATCTGGTCGCGCGCGACACGTCCGGTTACCGTGCGGTCGGTGATCGTGATGAGGAACGTCTTGTCCGCGACGGCAGGGAGATGGAGAACGCGCTTGAAGGCGTCAAACGGCTTCACGCCCTCGAAGTTCGTGCCAGCGTGCTTCTTCGCGACGCGCTTCACCTTGCGGACCATGCGGGGGGGCTTCCCGAGCAGGACCTTGATGTCCATGTCGATCGGAGAGTCGCCGAAATGCGAGTCCTCGAGAACGAGCTGTCCGTCGCCAGTCGCGACGCCGATGAACGCGACAGGGCAGCGCTCGCGGCGGCAGAGTTCCTCGAAGAAGAACCGCGCCTCGGGCCTGAGCGCGAGAACATAGCGCTCCTGGGCCTCGCAGCACCAGATCTCCATCGGGTTCATCGACATCTCTTCGTTGTGGACCTCGCGCAGCTGGAACTTGCCGCCTGTCGCCTCGACTAGCTCGGGGCAGCCGTTCGAAAGACCGCCCGCGCCGATGTCGTGGATCGACATGATCGGGTTGGCCTTCCCGAGATAGGAGCACGCATCGATCACGCCCTGGCAGCGACGCTGCATCTCGGCGTTGCCGCGCTGGACGGAGTTGAAGTCGAGAGCTTCGGAGTTGGTGCCCGTCATCATCGAAGACGCGGCGCCTCCGCCAAGACCGATGCGCATCGCGGGGCCGCCGATCTGGACGATGAGCGCGCCGACCATGACCGGCTTCTTCTGCACCTGGCTGTGGCGAATGACGCCCATGCCGCCCGCGAGCATGATCGGCTTGTGGTAGCCGCGAAGCTCGCCAGCGATCTCGCCTTCGTAAGTCCTGAAAAAGCCGCAGAGCTGCGGACGGCCGAACTCGTTGCCGAACGCCGCACCGCCAATGGGACCATCGACCATGATCTGGAGAGGCGTCGCAAGGCGCGTCGGGAAGGACGCGAACTCGCGCTCCCAGGGCTGAGGAAAGCCGGGGATGCGGAGGTTCGACACCATGAAGCCGCAGATGCCCGCGATAGTACGCGAGCCCTGGCCTGTCGCCGCCTCGTCGCGGATTTCGCCGCCAACGCCGGTTGCGGCGCCGGGGAACGGCGAGATCGCAGTCGGGTGGTTGTGGGTCTCGACCTTCATCAGCTGGTCGAGAGTGTCCTTCTTGAAGCCGTATTCGTTCGTCTTGGGGTCGATCGCGAAAATGTCGGTCCTGAAGCCAGTTACGACGGCGGAGTTGTCCTTGTACGCGCTCAAGGTGTCCTGCGGACGCTTCTTGTGCGTGTTCTTGATCATCTCAAAGAGCGACTTCGGCTGTTTCTTGCCGTTGATTATGAACTCGGCGCCGAAGATCTTGTGGCGGCAGTGCTCGGAGTTGACCTGGCCGAACATGACGAGCTCGGTGTCGGTCGGGTTGCGCCCGGCCGCGGCGAAGCTCTTTGCGAGATACTCCATTTCCGGCTCGGAGATCGCGAGACCGATCTCGGCGTTCGCCTCGCGGATCGCCTCGACGCCCTTCGCCATCACGTCGTAAGTGCGGCCCGGCTTCGGGTCGGCGACGTCGAAGAGGTCGGAAAGATCGTCGTAAACGCCCTCGGTCATTTTGTCGTAGAGAGCCGCGAGCCATTTCGCGCGCGGGAGCGACTTCTTGAAGTCCTCCTGGGTGACGGGGGACCACGGGTTCGCGAGCGAGACGTTGTAGCGAATTCCGCGCTCGACGCGCTTGATCGACTTGAGCCCGCAGTTGCGGAAGATGTCGGTCGCCTTGGAGCTCCACGGGCTGATTGTGCCCTTCCTGGGCGTCACATAGAAATCGGCTCCGTCGCAGTTGCCCTCTGCGTTGAGGAGCGACGCCGCGCGCTCAAGCTCTGTGACGTCGAACGCCTCGTCAGCGAGTTCAAGGGCATAGACCCATTTTGCGTCGATGTTGAGCGGACCAAGCGCAGGGTCGATCTTTGCAATTGCCTCCTTTATCGCATCCAACCTGAACGGTGAATACGCCTCCGAACCAAGCAGCAGAACCATCTTAAGAGTATCCTTTCGAAAAATGGAGCCGGGGATCGGATTCGAACCGATGCGTCCTTGCGGATCCTGATTACAAATCAGGCGTAGTCAACCACTGTACCACCCCGGCAATGTAGGTAGATATTATACCAAATTTCCCGCCGCTTATGTGACGCAATCACTTGACACAGTTCGTGAGGCGGTGGCCGAAGGCTCCTCCTCGGGGAACCCTCGGCGAATACGCCGTATCCCCTCGCTCGGACCTTCGCTCCCCCGCCTCACCGCAGCCGCGATGCCAAAGCCTATTTCAAAACCCGCCCGCCGTACTTGAGAATCCACTCGTCGACAGAACCGAACATCGGATGACAGTTGGAATAGACGTTGTCCGACTCTTTCCACGTCTCCCACAGAGTCGTCGCGCCACGCTCAATCATGTGGAGCCAGCCAGGGAAGCCCTTGTGCAGGACAATCTTACGCGCAAGGTCGACGTGTCCATGCTCCGAGAGGTACATCAGCATGTAGCGCGTCGAGAAAATTCCGGTCGTCGGCCCACAGCCCTTCTCCTCCACCGCCTCGACGAGCCGCTTCTCCGCGGCGGCGACCTGGTCGCTCGGCACAAGACCGAGGTAAAGCCCGATCGACTGCGCGGACTGTGTTCCGTTAGCGACAACGCCATCCTTCACGTATTTCGCGACAAAAGCTTTGCGAATCTTTTCGGCGAGCGCCGTGAACTCCTTTTCGTCGTCCGTGCGTCCGAGCATCTTCGCGAACTTCGCCGTCAGCTCGACAAAGCGATGCCAGTGCGCGGTCGCGGTGCAGCCGTCCGGCGCACGCTCCAGCGCCTCGTGGTCGCCGATGCAGTTGGGGACGAGTCCGTCGGGGCACTTCTCTGCGACGAGCCGCACATAACGCGCGCAGACGGGATAGAAGTCCAACGCGCGTTTGTCGTCGTAGTGGCGAAGGATGCCGTCCATAAGCTCGGGGACTGCGAGCGACCACGAAATCGGGCCCGAGCGTCCGCCGAATCCCCTGTCCGCGATGCCGACGTAGGGCGCGGTCTCGGTGATCCATCCGTCGTCCTCCGCCTCGTCCGCGAAGTCGCGCAGGATCTTGAGGTAGATTTCGCGCATGTCCCAGTTCATCATATACGCCTCGTACGTCGCCACGATGTCGCCGCCGTAGCCAAGCCGCTCGCGCCCGGGGCAGTCCGACTGCACGCCGCCGATCAAGTTCGAGCGGAACGTCCGCACGCACACTTCGTGCAGCGCATCGAGCTTTGGATCATCCGCCTTGAACGGCTTCGTCTCTGGCAGCATCGAGATCGTGTCCCGCGCCGCGCCGCGACCGCCGAGGAGGTTTTTCGCGCCGCGTATCTCGGCATACCGGAAAACGTGCCATGTGAACGAGGGATAGAAATGGTCGTGGGCTTCGGGAAAGCCCCTGCATTTACAGGTCGCCGCGCAGACGTACGCGTCGCGCTGGCAGGCGAGGTCGGGCGAGCCCGGTCCGCCCATCCCCTGTCGCTTGATCTGCCCGGCTGTCTGCGTCAGCGGATTAACCGAACCGTCGGCATTGAGACGCTCGCCGTAGATGATCTCAACTCGTGTGCCGCGCGCCTCGCCCTGAAAGTTGAATCTCGGGAATCCCGAGGCATTCGTCCCGAAGTCAACGACCTGCACCTCGCCCTCGCGCAGCCAACGCGACGTGCCAGCGTCGGAGGCACGGCACATCGTGGCGGGATTCTCCCGAGGCCAGTCGACGATCTTCCCCTTCGGCCCCGCGACGGTGGCCGCCGGCTTCCATTCGTCTTCGGACCGGGTCGCGTCCTCCTCGACACCAAGGTAGACGGAGTTGCGCAAGACATTCGTCTCGCGCCATTTCCATTCGAGCGGCTTGTCGAGTCCGTCGATGGCGAGCTTGAAGCAGGGCCGCCCGTGCGACAGCGCCTCGCGGAAGCAAAACGCCCCCCAGAACCTTAGCGGCGGCAGGTTGTAGAACCCGTTGCCGAGACGGACGTAGACAGTGTTCGTGGCGGATCCGGGGTAGACTTTTGTGGATTTGGAGGTACTTGAATACACCGTCTTGTCGTATACGCTCCAAAGGATGTCAAACCTAGACACATACATGGCCTTTTGATCTCTTTCCTCGCACATTTCCACCATGCACGTCCCGAAGCCGGCGCAGGCGAAATGAACCTTCGTCTCTGTGACGCCTTCCGGCATCACGAACTCGGCCATGAACTCGGGCGCGGGGTCTTCGTCGTACCAGTCGGCGCCGTTTCGCTCGGGCCGTCCGTCGCCGATCCACGGCACGTCATCAAGCGTCGCCGCTTTCGACGGCCACAGCGCCGCAACTGCCGCCAAATGCATTGCGGCAACAAGCAATCTACATTTCATTTCCATCGCTCCTGTTTGTATCGAGGCATTATAGCAAAACTTTTAACGCCTCACCTATTGCGCAGCTGCGCCTAGTAGACAGTTGAGAGGCGGTGGTCAAGTGAGCTGATAGGGCTTGAAAGGCAGGCGGTCGGCTGGCGTAGTACCGCGCACATAGGCGTTTACGAGAGACTGCGCGAACGGCATATCAGATTCCGAGATGAGGACGGGGATCGCCGCCGTCGGCCCGGGGATTCCGTTCGTCGGCTTCAATATCGCGGCAAATGAGCCCTTCTCAAGCAAAGCGTTTTCATTGGCGTCGCGGCCGAGTATCACGGAGCTACCGCCTGGCAGACGAAAGCGCCGCCCGACAACGAGAAGATCGAGGAGCGTGCGATTGACTGCGCCAGTCGCCTTATCGCGAAGGCCCTCGTGCTCCATGAGGTCACGGAGCTTGCGGCCGTATGCATCCTCGGTCAGCTTGCAGCCACCGGCGGGCGACGGATAGTCAGTGATGCCGAATTCCTTTGCGAGAGCGATCTGGCGTTCGCGCGAACGGCCGTGGATGTCGAGAAGCTTCTCTCGGTCGAGCTTGCCCTCAAGTTCAGGAATGGTTGGCTCAAGCAACTTCGCCGACATCGGACGGATGAGTCGCCCCTTGAGCCCCGAAGACTTCTCGACAGTGCAGAGCGACTGCTTGTTCTGCGACATCGGGCGCTGCCCCATCACCTCGCCCGTCGCGACGAAGTCGAAGCCGAGCGATGTCATCAGCTCGCCTGCGCGACGGATCATCGTCGCATGGCAGTCGATGCATGGGTTCATCGCGCCGCCAAAGCCGTGAGGAGGATTTTCGAGAAGACCGACTTCGTTTTCGGTAAAGTCGAGGACATGGAGCTTCACGCCAAGGGCGGCGGCGGCCTTGCGCGCGTTCGCAGACGAAAAGAACGGCGTCTCAAAGCACACACCCTCCACCTCGGCGCCCGCTCTCTGAAGAACACGCACGGCAAGCTGGCTATCAAGCCCGCCGCTCATCAGGGAAAGTCCTCTGCAGCTCATTTTACCCTCACTTTCACGCGATTGCCTGTCGTCGGAACAAAAGTGAACACCGACTTTTTCCCAAGCGTAATGGGCACTGGATGTTCCGCAAGCCAGCGAAGCCGGAAGTCGGCCTTTGCGGAGCCACCTGCCGTCTTAAACACGGGATTTCCTTCGACGAGATCAATCGTGAGCCCTTCGGCAAAAACCTTGACCTTCATCGAGCGCGGCGTTGCATCGAGCGCGGCGAACACCTCTGCGAAAAAGGCGCGGTATTCCTCCGGCGTCCGTTCAACCGCCATCAGTCGTTCCTCCAGCGGCGGTGCGCCCATAGATACTGCTCGGGGTACTGCCTTATGGCGCTTTCGAGACGGTCGTTGAGAAGCTGCGTCGACGCGTTCATGTCGCTCGACTTCGAGAACACGAGCGGCTTGTCGCCGACGAGCCGGTACTTGAACGGCGCGATGCGGACAAAAGAGCCGACGACTATCGGATATCCAGTCCTCATCGCAAGCCGCGTCGCAGAAGTGAAAGTCTTTGCGGGTCTCCCAAAGAACTTGAGCATTGCACCGCCCGATGTGTGCTGGTCCATTAGGATCGTCATCGCCGCCCTCGTGTCCTTCCACTGGCGCATGATCTCCGGCTTAAATCCCTTCTTCTTGTCGATTACGGTGACAGGCCCGCGGAAATGGTACTTCGCCATCCACTTCGCGGCGAGCTTGTTGTTCATGACGCGCGCAATCGCGATCATCGGACGTGCGAAAGAAAGGACGTTTGTCGCCGCTTCCCATACGCCATGGTGGGAGCTTACGAGTATGATCGGCGTGTCAGGAGTGTCGAGAAGAAGCTTTACGGTCTCAGGATCGGCCGCGGAAAAGTCAAGGTGCTCGCGCCAGTTCTCCTTAGTCACCACGCCTGGAACGAAAAGCGCCTCTGCAACGTGCCCCGCGAGATGGCAGAACGACTTCTTCGCAATCCGCCGCGCCTCCTTCTCGTCAGACGTGATACCGCACTTCAGGACATTCTCTACGGCAATTCTGCGGCGCTTTGGCATGAACGGCCATACGCAGGCCGCAAGACCGGCCCCGACGTCGTATGCATGCCTATGGACAAAATTCATTATATGTATTATACCAAATTATGCCGTGCGCCAGCGCGACACCAAGTCACTGTTCGCGCTGGCCTAGCGAACCGGCGCGCTTTGAGAACATCCAATCCCACAACTCGTCGGACGTCCACACGCGATCCCACCAGACCCCGTCCACATCGTCGCGACGCGGCACCTCGATGAACGCGCAATCCCCGCCGCCCGCGCGGACGTTCGCCGTGAATTCGGACTTGAGCTTGCCCCAATACTCGCGGGCTTTGGCGCGCGCGTCGTCGGACTTCCGCGGTAGGTTGTAGAACCGCCAGTTCCCGGGATTCTCGGGATGGACGATCGGCGAGTACGGATGGGCCCACACCGGCGCGACGGCGGCGAATCGCCCGGGATGGTCCAGCGCCATGGCCATCGCAATGGTCGCGCCGGAGCCGAGTCCCGTCAAGTAGATGCGGTCGGGGTCGATGCGCGGCGCATTTGCCGCGCGGACATACGCGAGCACGAGGTCGTTGTACGCCTCGTTCACACGGTTCGCCGCTTCGAACGGATAGCCGTACCCGCAGTTTTGGTTGCCGTACTCCGGCGGCGCGATCACGAGGAAATACGCAGGATGCCGCGCCTGGAACACGCTGGACGTCACCTTCGCAAGACAGGCCGTCTGCCGGAACTGAAGCTTCAGGTCCTCGCCCTGCTCGCCGCTCCCGGGCATGTAGACGACGAGCGGCACGGAATCGTCCGAATTCGTTTTCGGACGGTACGCGAGAAACGGCAGGCTCGGCGGCAGAGCGTGGTCGCAACTCCGATCCACGGGCCGTCGGTGGCGCGCAACCGCACGGACATACTCTTCCGCGTTCGGGTCCGGCGGCTTCGGCATCCCGAGGTCGAACCACATCGCGACGAGCGAATGGCGCGACATCAGGTCCTTGAGCGCATCGTCCGCGTCGTACAGGCGGAACGCGCCTGGCATCCCGCTGCCGGGCGCACCGGCGAGGTCGTACGGATACGGACGGCGGACGCGGTAGTTTGGAGAGTATTCGGCAAAGACATACTCGTAGGCCCGTCCTGTCTTGATCTCCCCCTCGCCGTCGAAGAACTGCCGAGCCCGCACGCTGCCGTGGTTCGCCGCGAAGCGAAGGAAATAGTCGGCCTCCTCGGGCGTCCACTTCGTGTAGGGATTTCGCTTGTTCCCCTCCGCCGTCAGCAGCAGGAATATCTCGAACGCGAGATCGCCGCTGCGCGTCTTCACGAATTCCGACACGAGCTCGTCGGCGCACAGTCTCGCCCCTTCCCGGCTTTTCCCCATCTCTTCGACATGCCGCTTTAGCCAGGCGTTGTAGTCGGCGGGCGGGTCGGGCAGCTCCCACGGCTCAGGATCTGGCGTCTGCCAGAACGCCCGCAACTCGCGACCCTCAATTACATGCTCGTGCACACGCTCGGGATCCGGCCGAGGGGGCATGCGCGGCTCCTCTATGAGCCTCGGCGCAGCCGTCGCCGTCACCACGAAGTAGCGGACGGGCGGAGGCGGGGGCACATAGTCGGCGGAACGAAACGGATATTCCGCTGGACGGACGAGCGCGAACGCGGCAAGAAGCACGGACGCCGTCATCTTGCGACCCTCCGCTTCGTCTCCCGTCCGCTGCTGTCGAGGGAAAAAACCTTTCCGTCGGACGTCTCGCGCTCAAGACGAGCACCGTCAAAGCGCAGGAGCGGCAGCTCGACCCTTCCTGAGTCCAGGTCAACCGAGGGACCGAACGATTTCTCCACCATCATGAAATCCAGCGGAACGGAAATCTGTCGCGGGAAGACGTTCGCGCAGGGGATGGTGGTCCATTTGCCACGGCTCTCCGGACTCGAATCCGCGTCCGCGAACAGGGGCTCTCCGACGAAGATGGCTGCAAAGTCGTCCGCACAGCCGGCGAAGGCGTCCTCGGCGACGACAAGCCGGTCGTACCGCCGCAGGATGACGAATGCGTTCAGCCGGGGGCAGTTCGCGAACGCCTTCTCCTGAATGCGGGCGAAAGAGCCGCCGAAAAGGACGACCGAGCGCAGAGCTGCGTGTTCCGCGAACGCGCCCGCGCCGATTTCCGCTGACGGCTGGTCGATGTAGAGCGTTTCGAGTGCAGGAAGGTCTTTCGCAGGTTCTGCGGTGTAGACGGCGCGCGGGAAGACGTCGGGCACGCGGACGAACGGCGAGACGCAGCCGAAGCAGAGCGCCGAGCGGCCGTCGGGCGAGACGCCGAACGCCAGCAGGTTCGTGTCAGAAGGGACAAACCGCTCCGGCGGAGGCGAAAGGCTCGGACGCCACTCGTCCGGTTCAAGCCCGCGGTCTCCAGGCTCGGCATTGATGCACCATGCCAGCCTTATCTGAAGGCAGTCTTCAGGCTCGCTCGTGCTCTTCCAGCCCTTTCGGTCGGCAAGCTGCCGCGTGACGTACACGTGCCTCTGCGACTTGCAGACGATTGGAGCGCCTTTCGTGCAGCCATAGCGTCCGCGCACGCGGAAGCAGAAGGCGAAGCCTCGTCCGAACATGTCGCAGCGCAGCATGCGATTCGTGCAGATTGCGTCATCCGCTTCGTACGGCATTCCAAAATCGTCGTCAAAGGCCCTATCGATCGGCCCCACCCCGTCGCCTTCGTTCAACAGGAACATCTGCCCCGAATCGTCCCGCGGAGGCACAAAGCAATGAGACGAAAGAGCAACGTGCGTGTCGATGGGGCGGTCGAACCTGAACTCCGCGTCGGCATGGATGCCGTATCCATACGGCGCGAGCAAATCACCTTCGACAAGGTCAACCTGGATCACGTCGTTCGTCGCCGACATCGGCAGCGTGACGTCGACCTCGTGGTTCAGCATCGGATGCGGACGGCGCTTCCGCCGCAGGACGATCTCGGTTTCCCCGCAGTCGGACGACAAGGTGACCTGCCGCGAATAGTATCCCTCGCAAGACACCTTGATTCTCTTGCCGTCATTCACATAGCAATTCAGGACAATGCGCCCGTCCTCGTCCAACGGCAGCTCAACGGAGTTCCGTCCATGACGGTCAAGCTCAACGACGCGGGCTGCCGCAAGCGGCTCGCCCGAGTCCGAGACGATGCGCGGTCCCTTCGCCACCCAGGCGCCGTATCGCCAGGCGAGATAGGGAGCGAGACGAAACTCGGCTACTTCCGCCGCGGGCGTGGGAGTATCTGCCCTGAGCGTCCCCACACACGCGACGGACAACACGGCCAGCGCAAACGCGTGGCCAAAAACACTGTTGCGCATGTCAATGGCATGACTTTCCATCATCACCCTCATGAATTTCCACGGCACGGAACCGAGGCGGCCCAAAGGACGAATCAAGCGTTGAATCGTATCGTCGCGGCGCGACCATGCGCGTCAAGCCCCTCGACGGCGGCAAACGATTCGATTGTCGCCTTCGTCTCGGCGAGATCGCCCTTCGTAAACGCGACGAAGCTGTGACGACGGCGGAAGTCGTCGGGCGTAAGACCGTTGAACATGTTCGCGGCGCCACCGGTCGGAAGCACGTGGCTCGGCCCTGCGACAAAATCTCCCGCAGACTCGGGGGTCCACGGTCCTGCGAACACCGCGCCAGCGCTCCTCACGCCCTTCATCACCTTTGTGGCGTCCTTCGTCATAATCTCGAAGTGCTCGGGCGCGAAACGGTTGACAACTTCAAGCCCCTCGGCGACGCTCTTCGCGACGACGATGAGGATTCCGTCTCTGTCAATTACGCGCTTGACGAGCGCCTTTCTCGAAAGCGACTCGGTCTGGCGAAGAACCTCGGCTCGAATCTTCTCCGCGAACTTCGTTGAAGTACAGACACAAAGCGACTTTTCCCAGCCGCTGCCGTGCTCGGCCTGCGAAAGAAGGTCTGCCGCGATCCAGCGGACATCTACGGAACCATCTGTGAGGACGGCGATTTCGCTCGGACCCGCGACCTGGTCTATTGCTACATATCCATACACTTGGCGCTTCGCGGCCGTCACGAAAGCGTTGCCGGGGCCGGCGATCTTCTGCACCTTCTTGCAGGTTTTCGTACCGAACGCCATCATGCCGATGGCCTGTATGCCGCCGACGCGGTAGACCTCCGTCGCGCCCGCGAGCTTGAGCGCGTAAAGGAGGACTGGGTTCACCTCGCCGGTCTTGCCCGCAGGAGTGCATGCGACGATTTCCCTGACTCCCGCGGCTTTGGCGAGCGTCACCGTCATCACGGAAGTCGAAGCGAGCGGAGCGGTGCCGCCCGGGATATAGACGCCGACGCGGTCCATCGGAGAGTAGAACTCGCCTAAAGTACCGCCGCGAGGCGACTTCATCGACCAGGGGCCGCGCAAAGACGCCTTGGAGAACTTGAGCACGCGGCGATGTGCGTCCTTCACGGCGCGTACGATCTTCGAGTCGATGCCCTTCTCGGAGACTTTCGAGAGATCGACCTTCAGCGCCTTTGCGTTCTTCGCCTTGAAGCCCTCGAATTTCGCGACGAGCTCGAGAACAGCCGCGTCGCCGCGCGCATTGATTTCGGCGAGCGCCGCAGCTGCGGCCTTCTCGGCCTCTTCGGGGAACGCCGGACGCGCGTTGAACTTTTCGATGCGGCGATCGCCAGTCTTGACGATTCTAATCATTTGCGTCCGTTCATCAGCATGCACTTGACCTTGGCGCTCGCGGCGAGTTCGTCGCCGACATAGCCCGTCACCTCGTAGACGCCGAGCGGAACGCGCTCACGCACGATCTTGACGACGGTGACAAGCTTGTCGCCCGGACGGACAGGTCTCTTGAATCGGGCATCCTCTATCGCGGCGAAGGCGAACGCGGCCTGATTGCCAAGGACGCCGCGCGCAACGACCGAAGCTCCCGCGACCTGGCTCATCGCCTCGACGAGCACGACACCGGGAACTACGGGATAGTCGGGGAAATGTCCCTTGAAGAAGTCGTTCTTCTCGGCAGTGAAAGTGTATTCGCCAAGCGCCCCGGTCTCGTCGGCGGACACAAGCGTGTCGACGAAGAGGAACGGTGAGCGATGCGGCAGCAGCTCAATGCCGGGTCGGTTGAATTCCTGTTTGAACTTTGGATATTCCATCGTTTATGCCTTCCTCAAGACCAACACACCATTGTGCCCGCCAAAGCCAAGCGAGGTGGAGAGCGCAACTTCTATGTCACGCTTCACGCCGACGTTCGGCGTGTAGTTGAGGTCGAGAGGCGTCTCGCCCTTCGAGGCATCAACTTCGAGATCCGGCTTTTCGTAGTTGATCGTCGGCGGGACAAAACCTTCCTTGATCGCGAGCGCGGTGACGGCCGCCTCTATGGCGCCAGTCGCGCCAAGGCAGTGGCCGTGGCACGGCTTTGTCGACGAGATGTTGATCTTCTTCGCCTCCTCGACGCCGAAGACGCGCTTGAACGCATTCGTCTCCATCTGGTCGTTGAGATGCGTCGAAGTGCCGTGGGCGTTGATGTAGCCGACTGTCGACTTGTCCGTCACGCCGGCGTCCTTTAGCGCAACCTCTATCGCCTTCACGGCGCCGTCGGCGGAAGGATCGGGAGCCGTGATGTGGTAGGCGTCGCACGTGGCGCCATAACCGGCAAGCTCGGCGTAGACCTTCGCGCCGCGCGCCTTTGCGTGCTCCTCGGACTCGAGTATCAGAATCGCCGCGCCTTCGCCCATGACGAAGCCGTCGCGGTCCTGGTTGAACGGACGGCACGCCTTCTCGGGCGTGTCGTTGAAGTGGGTGGAGAGCGCCTTCTCCTTCATGAAGCCGCCGACCGTGAATTCGATGATGACGGCCTCGCTGCCGCCGGCAATGACGACATCGGCGCGGCCCGCGCGGATCAAGTCCATCGCGAAGCCAAGCGCGTCGGTAGAGGATGCGCATGCCGTCGTGACGACCTGGCACGGCCCCTTCGCGCCGAGCGCGATGGCGATGTTTCCGGCGCCTTCGTTCGCGATGAGTTCGGGAATCGCGAGCGGAGAGAGGCGGTCTGGCCCCTTGTCGAAAAGAGTCCTGAACGACTCTTCAGTGACTTCAAGCCCGCCGATGCCGACGCCGAGGATCGTGGCCACCCTGTCCATATCTGGTTTCTGTTCGGCGGTGAATCCCGCATCGTGCCAGGCCTCCTTTGCCGTCGCGACGGCATACTGCGAGAAAAGCGCCATGTGACGTGCCTCGCGCTTGTCGAGAAGGCCGCCTCCAATCGCCCACTCATCGAAACCCTTGACTTCGGCCGCGACCTGGCAGGTGCAGCGCGAAGCGTCGAACTTGGTTATCTTGCCGATGCCGGGCTTTCCAGCCTTGATGTTCGCCCACGACGCTTCTCGGCCGTTCCCGACGGCGGTCAGCATGCCGATGCCAGTAATCATCACTTTCTTCATGTCGTATCCCCTTTTAAATCTTACAGCTCAGGCCACACGCAGTATGTGCCAGCAAAGGTGAGTCCTGCGCCAAAGCCCACCATCACGATCTTCATTCCGTCCTTGAGCTCGCCGGCGCGTACGGCCTGGTCGAGCGAGATCGGCACCGATGCGGCGGACGTATTCGCCGTAGTCTCGAGATTGAGCCAGAACTTGTCGAGCGGCAGCTTCATGCGCCTGGCCGTCGCCTCGATGATGCGCCCGTTCGCCTGATGCGCGAAAACGCGATCGAGGTCGCCGGGAGTGGTGCCAAGCCGCTCGCAGAGATCGCCGACGACCTTCGAGAGCTTGCGGACTGCAAACGCGAAGACATCATGGCCCTGAAGCGTCAGCTGCGAAAGCATCGGCTCCGGCTTCATCGGCATGCCGGTCTTCTCGTCAAGCGGCAGCGCCTCGCGCGTACCGCCTGTGCGCTTGATGAAATCCTGCCCCTTTCCGTCCGCGCCGAGAATCGTGTGCGCAACCGTCTTTGTCGACGCGACGCCAGGAGCCTCGTCGTTCCCGAGGACAACAGCTCCAGCGCCATCGCCGAAAAGGATGCAGGACGAGCGGTCAGACCAGTCTAGGATGCGCGTCAGGCACTCCGAGCCAATGACGAGCGCCTTCTTGTCGGGATAGAAGTTCACGAACCCACGCGCCTGCTCGAGCGCGTAGATGAACCCTGCGCACGCGGCCTGGAGATCGAACGCGCCGGCGTTGACGCAGCCAAGCATATCCTGTACGATGCAGGCAGTCGAGGGAAAGGTGGCGTAGTCGGGCGTCGAAGTCGCGAGGACGATAAGGCCGATTTCCTCGGGCGCGACCTTGGCCATCTCAAGCGCTGACTTGGCGGCCTTGGCTGCCATCGTCGAAGTCGTCTCGCCTTCCTCGGCGACATGCCTTGCGTGAATTCCCGTATGCGAGTAAATCCACTCGTCGGACGTATCGAGCGCCGCGGCGATATCGTCGTTCGTGACGACCTTCGGCGGCAAGTAGCTGCCCGTTCCAAGTATGCGTATGCCCATATTTTCCCCTATGAGACCATTTGAAATAGATATTATAGCAAAAATGCCCCGCGTTCGCCACGGGGCAGGACAGAAAACTGGATTAAAAGTTTTTCCGCTATATTTGCGGTATTTTTACCGTCTCTCCGCCTTTTTCTGCGCTGATATGCGCGTAAATGCCGGCTATGGTCGACTCTATCGAGGTCTTGACGTCGCAGCAATGGCGATGATCCTTGACGAGAATCGCGCGGATGAAGTCGTCCGTCAGGTACCCATGGCTTCCGCCATGGCCGCCGGCAGGCATTCCGGGCGGGAGCTTCGGCTTGCGCCACGCGACGCGCTCGAGAACCTCCTTGTCGCCGAGGAACGACATCGTCATGTCGTCGTAGCTGCCCTTCGTGCCCCAGACGCGCCCGCGTTCGCCGTTTCGCGCGAGGACATCGTACGCGACGAGCATCCGCGCCGAGCCGCCCTCCTCGTTCTTGAAGAAGGCAAACTCGCTGCCAAAGCGGTTGTTGTAACGGTTGGGACGGCTATACTTGGGGAGGACGCTTGGACGCCCGATGCAAGTCACCTCGGTGAAGCGCTTATGCGTCGTGAAAGTGTAGTAGCCCGTCGAGTGCGTCGCGTAGTAGAGCGGCGGCAGGCAGTCGCGCCATCCCTTGTAGCTGCCGACGCCGAGACCGTCCTTGAGCCCCGAGCAGTGGAAGTATTCGCCTTCCGCATAGACGATGTTGCCGAGCTCGCCGGCCTCGTAGAGCTTTCGCATGGCGTAGCAGGACTCGCGGAACGCCGTCGTCTCGTTCATCTGGTACACCTTGCCGCTCGCCTTCACCGCGTCGAGGAGCTTAGGCACAAGCTCAAGCTGGTCCTTGCCGAGAACGGCGGGAACGGCGCTTGCGACATGAAGCCCGTGTTCAAGCGCCATAATCGCGAGACGTGCGTGGCTCGGCGCATCGGTCGCGATGTAAACCGCCTCAAGCTTGTCTGCCGCGGCGTTTTTGATCATCTCTTCGCAACTTGGATACGTCTTCGGCGCACGCGTGCGCTCCTGGAGAAGCTTGCACTTCTTCGGATCAAGGTCGGTGACCGCAACCACCTCGACATTCGGATGGTTCTGGTAGCCGAACTGCGAGCCGAAATCGCAGACGCCCTCGCCCGCGATACCGACGCGCACCTTCTTGTCGGAGAACGGCTTCCACTCTGCAAGATCGAGTTCGCCCGCATACATGTCGTCGAAGTCGCCTTGCTTTTTATGCTGCTCTTGCACAGCGGCGAAACCGCCGGCGGCGAAAAGCGTGGCAGACCCACCAAGAAATCCTCTTCTGCTGAACATTGGCTACTCCTTTTATTGGTTACTGGTAGGGACGCGCGTCCCGCGCGTCCGCGGGCGAGCGGGACGCTCGCCCCTACCATGTTTCAAATCTGCGGTATCTTCAGCGTCTCGCCGCCCTTGAGTGCCGAGAGATGCGCATACACGCCGCCGAGCGTCGTGTCTAGCGCCGTCTTGATGCCGCAGCACACCTTGTGACCCGGAACGAGTATGCCGCGCAGGAAGTCATCCGTGAGGTACGCGTGCGAACCGCCGTGGCTTCCTGCGGAGACACCGGGCGGAAGCGGTTTTTTCAGCGTGTCGAGTTTCGCCGCGAGTTCCTTCTCAAGTCCTCCGTAGACCGAAGTGTACGTGCCGTAGCTTCCCTTCGAGCCGTTGATGCGCCCTGTCTCGCCGTGATAGCCGGGAGCGTCCCACATCACGGCCATGCGCGCCGCGCCGCCGTCGGACGTCTTGAAGAGCGCGACTTCCGAGCCGAACGGATTCTTGTGGGGATTCTTCGCGTCCTTGAAATCGGGTAGGTCGCTCGTGATGCCAATGCAGGAGACTTCGGTGAAGGAGCCGTGCGTCGAGCAGGTGTAGAATCCGTTGGAGTGCGTCGGATAGTACTGCGGCGGCAGGCCGTGGCGCCAGCCGTTGTAGGACGGGATTCCGTTCTGTCCCCAGTAGTGGAAGTATTCGCCTTCGGTGTAGACGTGCTTACCAATCACACCGCCCTCGAAGAGTGCGCGCATCGCGACGCATTCGGGACGGAACGCCGTCGTCTCGTTCATCATGTAGAGCCTGCCGCTCTTCTTCGCCGCCTCGACGATCTTCGGGACGAGCTCGAGCTGGTCCTTGCCGAAGAACGCTGGAACCGCGCTTGCGACATGGAGCCCGTGTTCGAGCGCCATGATCGCAAGACGCGCATGGCTCGGAGCGTCGGTCGCGATGTAGAGCGCCTCGATCTTGTCCGCCGCGGCGTTCTTGATAAGTTCCTCGCAGCTCGGATACGTCTTCTTCGCCTTGGTGCGCTCCTGAAGAAGCTTGCACCGCGCGGGATCGAGATCGGTGACCGCGACGACCTCGGCGTTCGGATGGAACTGGTAGGCGAACTGCGAACCGAAGCTGCACACGCCCTCGCCCGCGATGCCGACGCGCACCTTTCTGTCGGAGAACGGCGTCCACTTGACGTCCGAGAGTTTCCCGGCGTCACGCTCCTCGAAGCCCTGCATCTCGTTTAGTTTTCCTTTCTGTTGATTATTTTAAAACTGACTTGGTAGGGGCGGCACTCCGTGCCGACCGCAACGGGCGTGTCGGAGACACGCCCCTACCATTTTTTTGCTTTCATTGCATCACCTCAAAGACTTGATGTGGAACTGGCGAAGGCGAGTCGAGATACTCGATCACGCACTCCGACACGCCATCTGTACGCACTTCGCATCCTTCAAGCCACGCGCGGCGGAAGATGAAGTGCTTGCATCCTCTGAGATCGAAGTCTACGCCCTTCCAAGTGCCGCCCTCGAACATCACGCTATCCGCAAGCTTCACTACGGGCCGCTCGCCTGGAGCCGCCTCGAACTTTGCGTCCTTGTCGGCAATAAACACACGCCCGGGCTTTAGCGCAATAGTGCCGCGCAGGACAATTGGCTTGTCGCCTTCGTTCACGAAGACTGCGCCGTTGTTGTCAAGCGAAGACGCGATTTCCTCCTGCGCCGTCGCGCGCCCTTCCGGTACAAGCGGATTCTCGCATCCGCGGCCATAGGAAAGCTCGACGTCCTTGAGCGAGTCGATTACGCGCATCTCGCGCTCGTGGCGCGCAAAGGTCTTTGCGTCGGCCTTGCCGCGCACGAGCGTGACTATACGACCGAGCTGCGCGACTTGTGTTGGCGAGATCCTGCCGTCTTCATGTACGAAGCCGATGTCGAAGCAGATGCTTGCACCGCGCGGCAAGACTCGCTTCATCCAGTCGACCCACACGTTGTCGGTGTGGCGACAATCTGTCCAGCCCCACATGCCGCCCATGTAGGTGAGCGTGAACCACTGGCGGCCGAGCGCCTCGCGCCCTTCGCACTTGAGACGCATCGGGTTTGTCGACTCGCCGGCGGTAAAGTCGCAGCCAGCCCACACGTCATGCTTCGCCTCGCCGCGGCAGTTGTAGTCGGTGAAGAGAGTGCCGAGCTCGCGCCCCTCCTTGCGATCCATGCCCAGGACCCAGCGATAGCCGTGGTCGTAGTCGACGATCCTTTTCGCAAAGGCGCAGACCGCGGCGGGATTGCCGCGTCTCGCGGCTGCGCGGATCGCAAGCGTCTCTCGGTCGCCGGCAAAGCCAGGGCCGCCAGCGCCATCAAACCACCAGGCGTACACGTCGCGCCCATAGCGTTCACTCCACTCCGCGATGACCTTGCACCAGTTTTCGAGACCCTCAGGAGTGTCGGTGCAATCAGCGCGTCCGTCTGGCGAAGGGATGTACCCCATCCTCTCGCAGTCTTCCGGTGCTCGTGCCGCAGGACGGCAAGGCAGGTAGAGGCAGAACTTAATCCCCGTGCCCCGAAGCGCCTCGATGACTTCGCGCGGCAAGTCGCGTCCGTTGCAGGCCGCCGTCGCGATGCCGCGCTTCCGGCGCGTGATGCGCTCGTAAGTCTCATTGGGCGCGATATACGTTCCCGCGTTCTGCCCGAGCGTGAGGAAGAAGTAGTCGACGCCCATGGAGACAAGGTCACGCTTCAACTGCTCTACGTCGAACTTCCTTGCCTCGCGGCTTGCGATTCCAGGCCAGTAGTGGACAAACGCGCCAATCTTGCCGGCCATCCAGTCTGTTTCTGGTGGAGGAGATAGTTTAGCAGACTTGTTCTCCTCGAAGTATGCCCCGGCGAGCGCACCCCAGAAGAACTCCGAGACGTTGGGCGTTGAGTAGTCGTAGAACTTGAGCGTCTTTTCGACTTCCTCGGCGTAGCAAGGGTCGCCTTCGGCAGCGCAGATCGCGGCGGCACACAGAGGGTTCGTCATGTCCTTGCGCTCGATCCACTTGCGCACGCCCAGCACCTCGGTCCGAGGCGATGCCGCAAAAGACACCGAGACGGCTTGATTCGTATGCGGATGCCACGGATAGCCCTCGCGCCAGTTGGCATAGAGGAACTCGGCTTTCTTGTTGTCGTAGTACTGGCGGTCGGCCATGTAGGGCGCGGTGCGCGCCGCGAAGTCGCGAAAGCCCTCGCGGTAGACGGCGCGCCATTCAGAATCTTCCTCGAGCTTGATGAGGTCGCGAAGCGCCATCGCGACAGAGACGTAAGTCCAGTGGTCGTTCGTGCGCCCGATCGCATCCTGCTCGCACTTCGGCAGCCCTTTCGCGACGATGTCGCGCGCGACCTCGCGCTCGGTCTTATAGAGGTCGAGCCAGTGCTTGTCGCCAGTCATCTCGTAGAGCGCGCGGAGCGTGAAGAGAAAACGCGCCGCCTCGTAGTAGGGACGCTCGGTGTCCTTTAGCCCGCCGCGGTTCTGCCCCTTGAAGATGCCGTCGCAAGGACACCACCAGCCGTTCGCCTCGAGCGCACGCGCGACTTCGGCGCATCGCGCGGCGATCTTCGCCTTTAGCGCCGGCTCTGCAAACGGCGCGCGCCAGTACGACCACAGCCCGATAAGCCACGGCGTCGTCTGGTCGTTCGAGCCGCACGGCCAGTGGGACTTGCCGTCTTCGAGCACGCATCGCGCGATGAAGCCCGGAACATCAGAGACTTCGGAAAGCTTCAGTAGCCCTTCCGCCAGGCGCTTCGCGAGCTTGGCGTCGCCGCGCTGCACGACTGCGGGCATCCACTGGCCCGTAAACATCGGGCCGTTTTCGACAGGCGTCCACCAACCCATCGCGTTCGGGAACGCGCGCGCCGCTTCCTCTGGAGTAGGCATCGGGCCAACGTAGTCCATGAGTAGCCCAGGCCCGTAGACAAACTCGTTTGCAAGCCGCGTGTTCGCCTGTTCCATCGCCGCCGCGACTGTCGCGTGGAACGGCTTACTGGCCGCGCGTGATTCAGATGCCACAAAAGAGCCACAAACAACAACACTCAAAAATAGCGCAAGTCGATTCATAATCTTTATTCACCTCAAGTATATCTTCAACGGGCTTACAGGAGGACAATACCAGATCTGCGTGATGTCGGCGGCGGTCTTTCCGGCCGCCTCGATCGCCGCGGCGTCGGCGTATTCGTTGTCGTCCTCATCCTTGAAGAAGAAGACACACTTCTTCGGCCCTTCGAAGCGGACGTTCGCTGCGTTGATGCCGCCCGGAGACTGCAAGAGCTGGATGCCGCGCGAACCAATCGACTCAAGCCCAGGGCTGTCCTTTGAGACACGAAGTGTCATCTTCGCGTCGTTCGTGTTGTTCGGGAACTTGTTGGAGCCGCTCGTGAACCGCACCGGCACCGCCGTGTAGCCGCCGACCGGGACCACGAACTCGAACACGTTCGTGCTCGTCGCGTATTTGAGCTGCAGCCACTGCGGCGTGAACACCGAACCCGCGCCGACGAGCCGGACCATCGTTCCATTGACGGAACTCCAGGTGTCGGGCTCGAGCTTGCCGGCGGTCACGGTGCCGCCATCGATTTCGAGGACGGGCGGCGGCGCGGCGGAGCCGCCGGTCAGGCCGCCCGCATTGAGCGTGGCCCCGTCCTCGACGCGGACCTTCGTGCCCGGGTAGCTCAACTTAAAGCCGTTGAACTGCGCCGTCGTCCCCCCTGTCAGGGTGATGGTGAAGTTTTCGCCGTTCTCGTTCGCAGCGGACGCGCCAACACCTTGGATGTTGTCGAGGAAGACGTTGCAATCGTCGAAGACAAGGCGCGTGCCGGCCCCCGTGTTGGCGAGGGCGTATGCCCGGAACTTGGCCGCGGCGACAGTCTTGTCCTCGGAGATGAAGACGAGATTGGTGTTCATTCCACCGACGTCCAGGGCCGAAACCCACCACCATGTCGCGTTGCCATAGCGTGTGGTCCCCTGCGTCTCCGGGATCGTCACGACGATCGGGTCGTCGCCCTCCTCCGTCGCGAAGAGCGCCGTGGAGCCGAAGACAGGATAGCCCTCGTAGCCGGTTGGGGCGAGGCTGCCCGCCGTCGTGAGCTGCCAGTTCGCGGGAACGTTCCACACGCCGGCGCTGCCACCGATCCACGTGTAGGTGGAGTTGTCCTGGAGTTCGAAGGCAATGTTGTAGAAGACGTTGCTCCCCGCGACGTTCACGTTCGGCCAGTTGGTGGTCGCGCTTTCCGCCGTGCCGTTCACGAGCATGAGCGAGTAGTAGACCTTCGTCCCCCACGGCAAATCGGGGAAGGTGGCCGTGAGCGTCTGCTCGCCCGTGGCGGTGACGACCTGCGACGCGGAGACGGTGTTCTCGCTGTTCCAGTTGCTGCCCGTCATCAGGTAGAGGGTTGTCGTGCCGACGCCGAGGCTCGTGACGGGAACCGTGGCCGTCAGCGACTTGCCGTCGGGAGTGAAGGTCGCCCTGGCGGTGTTCCACGCGGACGCGCCGGCGACGGTCGTGAAGGTCGCGACGGCGGAGTCGACGCCGACGGGCGTCGCGGCGTTGTTCGTCGCGGTGGCGTGGAAGGTGTAGGTCGTCTCGGGCGTAAGCCCCGTGACCGTGACGGCGAGATTCGTGCGCTCCGCGGCCGTGCCGGCCGGGAGAACCCGCGTTTCGCCACCGCCCGTGAGAATGAACCACGCCTGCGCCGAGGTCGCGTCCGCGCCGGGCGCGTTGAGAACGGCCGAAAGCGTCGCGCTGTCGCCGGAAACGGCGGATGCGTCGGGATCGCCGAGGAAGATGAAGCCGCCCGCGATCGTCGTTTCGCCGGCCCAGTCGAGCGAGACCGTGGCAGACCACGTAACCGCGTCGCCATCCTGCGTGTAGAAGCGCATGTAGCGCGTGTCCGCCGCAATGGCGACGAGGTAGTCGTTCGTCACGGCCGTTGCCGGGAGCGAGGAGGCGACGAGCGAGCCGCCGTCCCAGTCCGCAGGATCGTTCCCGCCGTTCGTCGCGCCGTAGACGTAGCGCAGGACGCTCGATTCGCCGGTAAACGTCTCGCCCAGCGCGACCTTCGCGGAGAGGAGCGTGCCGTCGCGCGCCGCCGAGAGGACGGACACCGCGCGCGTGGGCGCCTCCGACAGGAAGAGCGTGCCGTCGCCCGGATCGACCGCTTCCTGCCACCCTGCGTCGCCCGCGGTCGGCGTGGACGCGCCGCTCTCGAGCGCGATGTAACGCAACTTGGGGTACAACACGGAGGCCGTCGGTTCCGCACCCGCGCCGCCGCTGTTGTTCCAGTTGGCGAAGACGACGCGGTAGTAGCCGCTTTCGGCGATGGCGTAGGGGCCGACGGCTTGCCATTTGCCGTAGCCGGGGAACTGCGAGCCCGTGCGCTTCGCGTCCCAGTTCGCGTCGCCGTTGTCGACCCACACGTAGCCCGCGTCGTCGGCCGAGGCGCCGAACCAGTAGTCCTTGCCGCCCTCCATGTACATGTAGCCCGCGTAGCCGAAGCCGATGTTGTTGGACCACGTGAAGGACGTTCCATCAACTGCCTGCCAAAAGTCGTGGTTGTTACCGGAAGACCGCATGGCGAGCGGACCGAGCGTGACGACATCGGACGCGGCAATATCCCAGTTCGCCGCCGCGTCGGCGGCGGTGGCATTCGCGGTCGTAACGGCCTGGTAGAGGCCCGGCGAGCCGGAACCGGCGTCGGAAAGCGTCGTGAACGCGGCGGGGGCGGAGTCCGCGCCAACGGCGGGCACGGCGTTGTTCGTGGCCGTGAGGTAGGCGGTCCACGACGCGCCGGGCTGGAGGCCGGAAAGCGCGGCCACGACGACCTTCGGCTCCGTCGCCGGGTCGAGCGGGTAGGTGCGCGTCTGGCCGAAGCCGGTGACGACGAGCCAGAGGTTCGCGGAGGTCGCGTTCTCGCCGAGGCCCTTGAGGCGGGCCGAGACGCTCGCGCCCGTCGCCGAGACGGACGAGACCAACAGCGCGCCAAGCTCGAGCGCCGCACCGCTGACGCCGTCGCTTTCGACCTCGCCGAAGGAGATGTAGTCCGCGTCCGTCGCCGTCGCGTATTCCGCCGCGACCCAGTCGTCCGAAGAGGTTTCCCGGCGGATGCGGATTTCGTCAAGGCCGCCGGTGAGGGGGGCACCGGTGTTGGAGCCGCCCTGGGCGCCGAAGGTCAGGGCTTCGGTCGGCGCGACGACCGCGTTCAGCGTGGCTTCTTTCGCCTTGCTGCCATCGTCGTAGAACTTCACCGCCGTTCCGGACCATGTGCCCGCGAAGTGCTTCCACTTGGAGCCAGGTCCCGTTGAGATATCCGTCTGCGCCTGGCTGCCGTTGGACGAACCGACGGTGATTTTGGTATTGCTGTTCTGGAACGTGAATTCATATCCGGCCGGCTTGTTCCAATCGGACATGCACGAGATCATGCGCGCGAAGCCCCCGCTTGACGAGCGCACCAAGAAGGAGACGGAGAGCGCCGAGCCGTCGCCGATCGCCGTCCACGCGGGATCGGGGGCGTAGCGCAGGTCGGAGGAGCCGTCTAGCCAGAGCGTCTTGCCGACGGGGCCGGGAAGCGAGAGATTGCCGTCGTAGGTCGGCTGGCCGCGCGTCGAGGCGGGAACGAGGTTCGTCACGGACTCCGCGTTGCTGCCGGAGAAGTGCCAGACGGCGTTATAGTTCGCGCGCGTCCAGACCTCGCGCGAAGGCGGCGAGTCCTCGGCGTACACCGCATTCGGCGCCCAGTGCATCGTGATCGTCGTGGAGGAGGAGAAGGACGGCACCGAGACCCAGACGAGCGATTCGCCGGACGCATTCCACGTATCGACCTCGAAGGGAAGCGCGTCGCCGTTCGCATCTGTGAACCAAAGATTCGCGGCGGCGGGGCAGTGCTCGTAGAAGAACCCTTCGATGCCAGCTTCCGAGATGCGCACAAGAACGGGGAAGTTCGCAAGCGGCGTCGCGGGCGCGGACGGGAAGGTAAGTTCGCAGAGGAAACCGGTTCCAGCGACAATCCGCTTAGTCTTGAAGGAGGCCGCCGGAGAGTTCGCGCCGGCGGAGAAGTTGTTCGTCGCGGTGAACCAGCAGGTGTAGGTCGTCGCGGCGGCAAGGTTCTCAAGCGTGACGGAGAGGGCCGAAGGTTCGGCGCCCTTCGCGCCGAGCGCAACGGAGCGCGTCGTGGCGCCGTCCGTGTAAACGAGCCAGACATCGGCGGTGGTCGCGCCCTCGCCAAGCGTGCGCAGCTCGCCCGTCACGACCGCGTTCGTCGGCGTCACATCCGACACGGCGACCGCGCCGAGGCGCAGGACCTCGACGCCCGTATCGACCGTGCCGAAGGAGACATAGTTCGCCGTCGTGACGGTCTTGTATTCCTCGGCAATCCATTCGCCGGTCGAGGCGACGTTGCGGATGCGGATTTCGTCGAGGTAGCCGGTGAAGGTCTCGCCCTGGGTCGTGAACGTGCCGAGGCCGATGCCCTTCGAGAGGGACTTCGCGACGTTCCAGCCGCTCTTGCCGAGGGCTCGGGAGGCGCCGCCGACATAGCCGACGGGAACGGAGGCGAAAACGCCGGCGATGTGCCGCCAAGCGTTGTTTGGAAGACCGTCGTTGTAGTCGAAGTCCTTGTGGTCGCTGCCGTTCATGACATAGGTTTTGTTGGCCGCGGCGGTCATGCACCCGATGTCGGTGTAGGCCGCGCCGAACGCGACGGCGCGGTCGTTTCCAGTCGAGGTACATTCCTCGAAGAAGGAGACCGTGAAGCCGTTGACGCCGATTGTCGTCGAGGAAGTGCTTGCGGAGGGGACGATGAAGCCGCCTGTCTTGCGTTGGCTGTCGCCCAGCTGATTCACCATCGCATGGCCGGTCGGCGGCGCGGAGGCCGCGATGCCGGCGTCGGAGATCGTCACCGGGTAGCCGTCGGCCTCGTTCGCCTTGTAGGCGTTCCAGCCGCTCGCGGAGGCGTCGGGGGTGTAGTGGAGGCCGTTGTCCTCGAGAATCTCGTTCATGTGCCAGACGCCGACGTAGTTCGCGAGCGACCACACCTGCGACGACGCGGGCAGGCCCGATGGCGCGCCGCTGGCGTCCCAGTGCATCGTGATTTTCGCGGCGTCGGAAAGCGACGGCACCGAGACCCAGACGAGCGACTCGCCGGTCGTGTTCCACGTATCGACGTCGCAGGGGATCGCGTCGTCGTTCTCGTCCGTGAACCAGATGCAGCTCGCCGTGGGGCAGTCCGCATAGGAGAAGCCGGTCGGCGCGTCCTCCGCGAGTCGCACGAACACGGGGAAGTTCTCAAGCGCGGTCTGCGGCGCGGACGGGAACGTGAGTTCGCAAGTAAACTCCGCACGAGCGGAGAGCGAAACAAACAAAGTGGAAGCGGCCGCCACCACTAGCGTGAGCAGTTTAGAAGTCTTCATACTATAGCACTCCTCATTTTGTACGCCTATATTATACACAACATCAGGATAGACGGCAATATAATTTGCGCTCATATCGCGCAAAAATCACCGCTCAGAAAACGAAGTGGCGGACTTTTGCCTATAAACCTGCGGCGAGACGCCTGTAAACGACTTGAATACGCGGCGGAATGTCGCAGGAGAAGAGAAACCACAGCGAAGGTGCAACCCGCCAATCTGTCCGTCTCCGTCGGAAATCAGTTTCTTCGCGAGTTCTATTCGCGCTGAATGTATTTCGTCGAGAATGGACGAGTGGAGATACTGCTTGAAACGAATCTCCCCAGAACGGCGGGAACACTTCATCAGTTTTACGACTTCGCCAACCGTCACTCCATCGGCCGCCCGCCGCCTAATCATCTCGAGCGCGGCGTCGATGTTACCGCCCTTGGCGGAGATCCGACGCGTCGACTGTCGCAGCGTTATCTCGTGCGCTGAGAATGT
This sequence comes from uncultured bacterium, assembly GCA_902780865.1. GTDB lineage: Bacteria > Verrucomicrobiota > Kiritimatiellia > RFP12 > UBA1067 > UBA1067. Next base: position 24,022 of record CACZHC010000019.1, on the reverse strand, counting down.
CTTGACGATACCTTTCAGTCTCGGATTGGCAAGGCGCTTTGCGAGAAGATCTGCAGCGCCGCGCCCTTCCTCGGCAAATGACGGCCGCACACTCGTCAGAGTCGGCGAAAGCGCCTCGCAGTACGCCTCGACGTCGTCGACGCCAACAACGAGAAGCTCGTCTGGAATCGAGATTCCTGCGCGCGAGGCCACGGATATCACGTCCGCCGCGACCGTGTCGTTCGCGCAGAACACGCCCACAGGGCGCGACAGCGACCGGATGAAGCCCGAAAGTCTCTTCGCCCACGAGGAAGCGCCCTTCTCGCAGAACTCGAAATACGGACTTCTGTTAAGCTCGACCGCTTCCTTGAATGCCTCGCGGCGGCCCTTTGACCAGAACGGCGCATCGGCGCGGTCTACAAACGCATAGGACGCGAGATCATAGCGCAGCAGTTCCTTCGCGGCGATGATTCCCACCGATCGCGCGTCCTGCATGACGCAGAGAGCGCCATGCGGAAGCGTCGCCGGATCGCGGTCGAGCCACACCGTCGGCATGCCCGCGAAGTCCGCTGCATTGAACGCCTTGTCGTCAAGTGCGCAGTGGACTATGCAACCGTCCGGATTCCAGAATTCGAGGAGTTTCAAAAGCGTCTTGCGCGAGTCGATGTCGCCGATGATATGAACGCTCCATCCATGCTTGTCGCGAAGTTCGGCTATTCCCGAAAGGAGAACGGCAATGTCTATTGTCGCCGAAGAAGAAAGAAAAAGTATATCGCGCTTCTTCATCTTGAACACCTCCCTTCGTCATGAGGCTGCCTGGTGCGTCGGACGTCGTCCTCGGCGGCAGGCGTAAGCATGGGCATGAGAAATCCCCCGACCACGCTGCGGGCGAGAAACCCGACCATTTTTCCCTCGCCCACGGTCTCGTACCAGTCCGAGAGCGGCACGCGCGACGGCGTTTCGTCCGCAAAGCGATAGACGCCCGCGACGAGCGCATCGAATTCTTCCCGGCGCTCCGCCATCGCGGCGCACCAGAGCGCCCAGTCGCTCTTCGTGTAGGTCTTCCGGCTGTCAAGCGGCACGCCGAATTTGTTGGCCAAGATCCGATAGGCGGCGAGTTCGCCGCGGACGACCGCGTCGGGGAAAAGTCCGAACCCGAGCACGCGATCCCACACGAGATTGTACTTGAGACTCCAGGTGCCCGGGAGGTCGAACGCGAGCCGTGTCATCCCCCACAGGCCACCCTGCCCCGCCGCGCACCATTTTTCCGCCATGCCGGCGGACATCGCCGCGATCCGCTTCGCCTCGCCGTCTTCCCCGCGCATCTCCAGCAAAAGCGCATACGACCGGAGGGCGAGTATCGACTTGAGCGAGAGATTGGCGTTGTGCGCCAGGTGTCCCGCAAAGTCGTCCGTGCAGAGCTGGTCTCCGGGATCGAAGCCGAACCGTTTGAGGTATTCCGCCCACTTCGTCACCGTCGGCCACCACTGCTCGGCGAAACCGGCGTTCCCCTCCTTCTGCGCGAGCGCCGCGAGCGCGATGAGCATGTTGCCGCATTCCTCGACCGGCATCCTGTCCGCGTCCGCATAGGGCTGACCCGTCTTTGCGTCGGTTCCCATCGAATAGACCTGCCCGGTGGCGAGCGGATACTGCCCCAGGTCGTGCGGCGCGTAGTCGTAGGGCCACTTCTCCGACGCCGCGTACTCGAGGACCGGACGCAGCGTTGCGCGCACGAGCTCCGTCGACGAATAGAGGAGGAGCGGAAGCTGGGGATAGAGGACATCGACCGTGCCGATGCAACCGTTCGACCCGTTCTCTTTCGAGAGGTAGAACAGATCGCCACCCGGTCCCGCCACGAGCTTGCACGCCGCAAAGCTCTGCCGCCACGCAAGCGCGCAGAGCCGCGCATACTTCTCGCCCCCGCGGCGGCGGAAGGCCGCGGTAAGCGCCTCGTCCTTCTGCGCTGCACGCGCACGCACCGTCGCATAGGCGCTGACCGCCTCCTCTAGCATCGTCTCGAAGCGCTTGCCGTCCCGGCGCCAGTAGGCGGGCAGGTCGCGGTCGAACCAGCGGATCGACTTCACGTCGTCGTACGCGAGGACGAAATGGTCGCCGCAGTCGACCGTCCAGGCATAGCCCCAGTCGCACCGCACCGTGTCGCCCGAGCTCCCGAGCGGATTCTGCTCCACGCGGCCGAGCCGGACGGCCGGATGCCCGGCGATCGTGCACGCGTTCGTCGCCACGGGCGCGGACTCGTCCTCGCGGCAGATGTTCGGGCCGAACCAAGCGCGGAGCTTCCATTCCTTCGCGCCTGCGACCGACGCGGTGAGGTATGTCACGGGACGCGAAAAGGCCTCGAGGTCGCCGGGATCCTTCGCCGTCAAAAACTCCAACTGCACCGAAAGTCCGCGCAGGCCCTTGTACCGGACGACGGTTGTCAACGGACGCACCTCGCAGTCGACCTGCCGCAGCGGCGGCGCGGACCTGGGTTCCGTGCCGCAGAGCCGATAGGCGACGCCGTCAGCCTCGAGAACCACGTTGAGCGGCTGTGTCTTCCACGCCGCCCAGTGGGTTGTCTCGCCGTCCGTCAACCTGTCGTACGGCGACCACACGGAGAAGAACGGGTCGCACGCCACGAGCGGGACGGCCGGCGGCCTGAGACGGGGAAGCGGCTTCTCCAGCACATACCTGCCGGACGGATAGTCGCACGTCTCGCCGTTGAACGTGACCGTCGCGACGGACCCCTCCGGCACGGTGAAGACCAAACCGAGCTGGCCGTCGTCTTCATACCGCCAAGCGCTCGTTATCTCGCCGTTTTTCGTCTTGTACTTCGCCGCAATTGCGACGAGCCGCCGGTCGGGCCTCGGGTCGAGGACGAAGCGCCTGTCGAAGCCGCCGTCGGGACCGGGACGCAGCCCGGCGGCCGCGCCAAACAGCCAGTCAGCGACCGAGCCGTAGGCGTAGTGGTTGAAGCTGTTCATGTCGACCGGACCAAAGCCCTTCTCCTTCGTGTAGCTGTTCCAGCGCTCCCACATCGTGGTCGCGCCCTGGCGCACCGTAAAGAGCCAGCTTGGATCCTTGTCCTGGAGAAGAAGCGAATACGCCGCGTCGGGACGGTCGGCGTCGTACGTCAGCGCATCGAGAATCATCGCCGTCCCGAGAAAGCCGGTCTGCAGGCACCCGCCGTGGTCCTTGATGTTCTCGAGAAGCGCCACGACGGCCAATTCCTTCGCCATGTCGTCGTAGAGTCCCAGCCGCAGCGCGAACACCGCGGGCGTCTGCAGATGGCGGAAGATCTTCAAAAGCCCCCCGTCCTGCTCGAAGAAGTTCGCCTTGAGATACGCCCGCGCCTCGTCCGCCATCTGCGCGTAGCGCGCTGCCTCGTCGCCGCGGCCGGTCGCCTTCGCCATGTCGGCCATCCGCCGCGCGTCCATGAGCCACTGACAGCCGCCGAGATAGTCGAAGTACTTCTGCGCCTCGGGCAAAAGATAGCGTCCGTCCCATTGGTGGTCCGCTGGCCAGGAACCCGTCGGCGTGATCTGCTCGTACGAGACCCAGTCGCCCCACTGGAAGCCGTCCGTCGTGCGATGCTGCGTGCGGGCGATCTTGTCGACATAGCGCGCCATCGACGCCCAGTTGTCCTCGATTATCCGCGTGTCGCCCGTCATCCGCCACGCCGTCCAGGGCACGGCAACGCCCGCGTCGGCCCAGCCCAGGCGTCCCCACATGACCGCGCCCCAACTCATCATCGGCGCGACGGCGGGATAGAGGCCGTCCTCCCCGGCCGACTGCGCGTCGCGCATGTCCGTCATCCACTTGGACAGAAAACCGTACGCGTCGGCGAAGCGAAAGGCCGCGGGCGCGAATACCTGCGTGTCGCCGCACCAGCCCATCCGCTCGTCGCGCTGCGGACAGTCGGTCGGAATCGAAAGGTAGTTGGAGTACATCCCCCAGCGCGCGTTCGCGACGAGGCGGTTCACGTCGTCGTTGCGGGTCGTAACCGTGCCGCGCTCCATCGACTTGGCTACGGAAGTCACCGGAATCGACCTCACGGAGAGGATTTCGACGGGACCCGTCGCGGAAATCTCGGCATAGCGATAGCCGAAGAAAGTGAATGCGGGCGCATACTTCTCGGGGTCGCCGCCCGCAAAGACGCACTTCGCCATCGCCCCGTCCGACGCCAGCTTGCGGAGGTTCGCGCGGTAGACGCTTCCACAGGGGCCGTCGTTGCCGCGCGACTTTTCGCCATTGCCGTCGTTAAGCATCTCTCCGCCCCTGAAGGACAGGGCGACTCCACTTTCTGCGCGTGCAACAATCTCCGGCACCGCGGCGGCATTCTGGCCGAAGTCGATGACGAGGCGCTCGCCAGCTTTGAGAGAGACGCTTTCGCCAACGCAGAACCGAACCTTTCTCGCCGCGACCTTCCCAAAGGCATTGCTCGTTGCGCCAGAGACATCCGTGTCTGAGTAGACATACGCCACCTTGGGATCAAGCGCAAGGTCGCGTCTAAGCGACACGCCCGGCCCTTCCAAGGCGGTGACTGCGCCGGTAAAGTTGGTATTCACTTCGGCAGGCGTGCTTCCTGCACATGTTGCGGCGTCTTGCTTCACCCGCGCGTCGCGCACTTCGCCGAAGTAGATTCCCGCGCGTTCAAAAGGCGTTGCAAAAGACGCGCTCCAGCTTTCATCGGTTTCCACGACCACACTCGATCCATCGCTGAACACAATCTTCGCCTTCGCGGCGAAGGCGGGTTTTACGTCTTTGCGGCCACCGGCGGCATCGGAGAACCACGAACGCGCCACAAACGCGGAGACGTCGTTCTTGTCGCCTTTGCCTCGCCGCCAGAGATGCGTGACGTCATACGAGAGGAAATGCCGTCTGCGCCAGACATCGGTCGCGCCTGGTCTTAGGAAGTCCGCCCTGTTGCCGTCTTCCTCGACGCTGACGAGAGAGCCGTTCACGTAAAGTTCAAATGTCCCGAGCGCGGAGGCAAACAGTTCCACGCGCGCGACGTCTGCCGCATTTACGACGCGCCTTGAGAATGCCGCGGCCTTTTCGTCATGCTTGAGATCGTCGCCCTTCCACTCCTCGGCGGGCGAAACGAAAGTGAACTTCCCGGGCGGGACATTCTTGGGATCGGCGAAGGACGAAAGCCCGACGGCCCTGTTTTCCATTCCATCGTCAGGCAATGTCGCCATTCCGACGCGCGAATCGGCGCAGCCGAAGAAAAGACGCCACTTGCCGCGGAACGGAACAAGGCCTTCGAGGAATACCGTTCCGGACGGATACTGCCCGGACTTCTCGTATTCTGCCTCGGGAATGAAAAACGGCTCATCAAGACGCGCGATGACCTTTGTCGGATCGTCTACGGAAAAGAGCACCTGCCCGCCGCAGTACGCGCCCGCCGCATATCGCGTGTCTCCATCCGTTCCAGACTTGTTCTTTCCGTTGTAGAGGAGAAGAATTCCCTTTTGTGTAAGAACCGCAGGCGGGCCGCACTCGGTGAGCGCAGAATCGAACTTCCCTTTGCGCGGCTCGATTACGCGCAGCAAGTCTCCGTTCGCGTCGCAAACCGGACTCCAGTTGACGAGGTCGTCGGAAGTCGCGAGGTTCACGAACTCCTCGCCCCAGTACATAAGATACTTGCCGCCGATCTTTGCCGCGACAAGCGAATCTCCCCTGCGCTCGCACACCACGGACGCGGACTTTGTGGCGAAATCGCGGAAACGCCCTGAGAATGCGGGACCGTGCTTCGTCCATTTCAAGAGGTCGCGCGACGTCGCAACGCCAAGACGGGGAACTTTCCTGTTCCACATCGTGTAGAGCATGAGATAGCGCCCGTCCGGCGTCTCGCAGACGCGCGGGTCTTCGCACCCTCCAGGCGCGTCCCATTTCTCAGCACCGTCTTTGCCCGGGAAGAGCACCGGCTTGCCAAGCCGCCTGAAAGACGAGCCGTCGGACGATAGGGCAAGGCCAATGCGCGACGTTCGCTCGCCTATGCCCTCGCCGGACGCGTCTTCGGCGCGGTATAGGATTGCAAGCTCGCCGCCGAACGTGGCGGCCGCGGGATTGAACGTGTCACGCGCTTCCCACGCGACGGATTTGCCGCGCATGGGGCAGTCGAACCGAGAGTCGGGACGAGGCGAGACAACTGCGCCGCCTTCGCGGACAAAACCAAGCCATGCCCATGAGGACGGCGGAGTATCGCCTGCACCCGCGGCAGTCGCCGCCGCAACCACCGCGGCAAAAGTTACGAGCTTTATAAACTTATGCATTTTGATTACCCTTCGATTCCTCGGTGTTTTTAGTGTTTAAAACTCCGATGGTTGGGGTTCTCGCTACCGCTCCACAGCTTCGCATCTTCCAACCCTCCTTCATTAATTAGTTGGGCGGGTTTTATAACTGGGGGCAAGCCCCCAGACCCCCATAAGAGCCCCCTGCGGCGAAGCCGCAGATATAAAACAAGGCAAGAGTGGCCGTGGAAAACGAATGCTATGCGCGAAGCAAAACATATTCTGCGGAGCGGTAGCGAGAGCCATACGGATCGGAGTTTCATTCACTATACTGTCAGCACATCCACATAATCCGCAGTACTATTCAGCTATGAGCTCGAAGATGGCGGAGTCGTAGTCCTTGTCGCCAAGCGAAACCGGGAGCCCCATCTTCATCAACGCCTCGCCTGTCGGGATCGTCTTTTCTTCCATCTCCGCCACGAAGTCGGTGCACTTCCCGAGAAGCGGCGAATGCGGCCTGCGCCAGCTCTCTGTGTTCAGCTCGCGAAGACGATAGCGCTTATTCAGATCGAGTCCCTGCAGACGCAGAGGCGGCAAATAGTTCTTCCGCATGTCGCGGGAAAGCCCGTACAGACATACGACGGCGCGCGACTTCTCCTCATTCACGTACATAAGCGCAGAGTAGTCGTGCTCGAAAGGCGAAACGAGACGATAGAGATCTCCCTGCTGCACGACGGGACGTATGCGGTGGTACTCCTTCACGGCGTTTCGCGCGAATTCGAGTTCTCTCGGCGTCATGCTCTTCGGCTGCATCTCGAGCCCGAAACGACCGGAGAATGAAACGTCTACGCGATACTTGAAGGGAACCTGGCGTCCTGTCACGGTCACGTGGCTCGCCATCGCGCACGCAGGATAGAAGTGGCTCGCTCCCCACTGCATCTTCACTCGGTCGCGCGGGTCGGTGTTGTCGGAAGTCCAGAACTCGTCGCAGTACTTGAGCGAGCCGTACTCCATGTGACCACCACCCGAAGAGCATGCCTGCATGTCGAGGTTTGGATATTTTGCCCTCTGGCGTGCGAGGACGTCGTAATAGCCCATCGTGTAGTCGAAGTAGAGATTCGCCTGATGCGCCGCGTCGAGATACGTCGAGCCGACGTTGTCGATGTTCGCGTTCGCATCCCACTTTATGAACGAAAGGTCTGGAACGGAAGAATACGCCGCGTCAAGCTGGCGCCATATCTCGTCGCGCACTGCCGGATTGGCGAAGTCAAGGACGACCTGCGTGCCGCCGCGTCCACCGCGCATCGGCCTACCCTTCTCCTGAAGCGCCCAGTCGGGATGCTTTGCGAGAAGATCGCACTTCCCGAGATTCGCCATCTCCGGCTCCACCCAGAAGCCGAACTTGAGTCCGCGCTTTTTCGCTTCGGCGGCAAGGCCCGCAAGTCCATGCGGCAGCTTTGTTTCGTTCAAGTACCAGTCGCCAAGCCCGCGATCGTCGATGTCGCGCGCATTCGCACCGCGTCCAAACCAGCCGTCGTCGAGAACGAACATTTCGACGCCGACGGACTTCGCGCCGTCCATGATCGTCGCGAGCTGCGGCTCGGTGAAGGCAAGCCCCGTCCCCTCCCAGTTGTTGAGAAGAGTCGGCCTCTCCTTCGCGCCATTTGGCATCCAGTGGCGACGCGCCCAGCGGTGGAAGTTGCGGGAAACCTGGCCCTTGCCCTTCTCTGAGTAGGTCAAGGCGGCGACAGGCAGCTTGATCGATTTCCCGGAATCGAGAACATAGTCGCCTGCGACGTTGGCCGGCCCGCCGACGACTTCGAGAAGATCGACTTCACTCCTGCGGAATGACATCTCCCACGCGCCCGACCAGCAAAGCGCACATCCGATTACGCGCCCGTCAGTCTCAGTCGAAGACCCGCCAATCGAAAGCATAAACGCTGGATTGTTGAGCCATGCGTCGCGCACACCAGAACGCGAATCGAGAACGATCCTCCTGCCGCGCTCTATCGGCGTCTCGACGACTTCGCCCTCCGAAGCCCATTCTCCCGTAAGACTCATAAGCCGCCAGTCGTTGGCGAGTATCGGGAAAACGAGCGAGAACGACGACATGCGCGAAATTCTTACCGCGCCCTTCTCGCCGTTCACAAGCTCGACCCAAGTCTCGACGACATCCGCGTCGGCACGAGAGCGGAACGTCTGAATGACGCGGAAATCATGTGCCGCATCGCGCCAGCTGACTTTAAGCGCATCGCCATCGCGTTCGATCTTCTCGACTATGAGATCAAGCGTAACCGTGCCGTCGTCGTGCGTGACCTTAAGTCCTCCAAAGCGATTGAGCCCGCGCCCAGACTCGCCGAACACCGAATAGGCGAGCGGATTGTCCGTGCCGAGCGAGCTGCCGGGTCCGCGACGTACCGCAAGCGCGAGCGCACCGGCCTCGTCTGCGACCTTCGGACCGAAGTGACGCAGGTAGAGCCGCTCGCCTGCGCCCGATTTCTCGCGCTCGAAGAGCAGAACTGTGTTTTCGGTCTCGACCTTCACCGGCTCCGCGGCAAATGCGCCGCCAGCCAGAAAGAGTGCGGCCGCAAACGCGGCGAACTTGGTTGCGAATGTTGTTGAGTATTGTTTCATGTCTTGTTTCCTTATTCTGTATTTTCAAAATTCTAAGAAACTCCGATCCGTATGGCTCTCGCTACCGCTCCGCAGAATGTGCTTTGCTTCGCACATACCATTCGCCCTCCACGGCCTGTAGAAAAAGAGTTGAATGTCTGCGGCTTCGCCGCAGGAAGGGGCTGGAGGCGTGATTTGTGGTTAGTGGTTTTTAGCCGCAAAGTACGCATAGATCGCAGAGGATTGGGGGGTCTGGGGGCACAGCCCCCAGATAAAAATCCTTTGCGTCCTTTGCGGCTCACTACAACCACCGTGGACCTGAATCGGGGTTGTCGAATGCGAAGCTGTGGAGCGTTAGCGAGAACCCCAACCATCGGAGTTTCAAACCAACATGATCTGGCCGAGATATCCATTGTTCCTTCGCTGTGAACCTCTAAAACGTAATCATTCCCCAGTTGTTCGGCTGGAGTTTTAGCTCTTCCACTTCGTCGGAGACGATGCCAGTCTCCTTGTTGAACTTGAAGACGCGAAGCACCGTGTCGCGTCCGGCTGTGTCTCCGAACGTGACGCCGAAGTCGCCCTTCACCTTGCGACCGGCGAGAGGCGCGGCAAGACCTAAGTCCTTCTCGGCGACGGAAAACGCGATCTTGTAGCCACCGTCGCGCTTCTCGACCTTCGCATCGACCGGAATCTCCTTCACGAGCTCCCACGTGACCCCGTCCTTGTAGACGCCGGAGAAGAAAGTGTGAGGCGCCTTCTCCGTCTTGCTCTTCGGCTTGTAGAGCGCAGCCGCGACCTTGCCTTGGAGCGATCCCACAGAAAGCCGCAGGTCGCCGTTCGCGTCCGCCAGCTGGAAGTCAACGGTGTCGCCCATCGCGTACATGTTCCTGAAGTCGCTTGCGCCGTTTACCCACGGCGTCTTGTCCTCGACCTCGTATTCGAAGCTGACTCGTCCGCCAGCGCACTTCGCAGACGCAGTGAAGAGCTCCCTCGCCTCTTCGCCACCTTCCGACTCAAAGTCGCAAGTGAACGCGGCGAGTTTGCCGCTGGCGAGCTGCTGCTTGAATCCGTTTGCCGTCGCAACATCCGCCTGCGTCACTTCAATCTTGCCGCCAGGGATCGCCTTCGCCGTCTTGAGCCCAGCGATCTTCGCATTGATGAACGCGGTCTTGCCGAACATCGCATAGAGCTCGCCGTCGTCCGCGCGGATGATGGAGCCGCCAAAGTCCTCCGAGCCCTGTCCTGGAGGAGTGCGGTCGAGGAGAGTCCCGACCTCGAACTTCTCCGGCCACGCGACGCTCATCGGCTCCGGCTCGAAGAGCCCAGCCACATAGAAGCCCTTGTCGTTCACTATGTGCCACTCGCCCTTGTCGGTGCCGATCACGAATATGTTGCCGAGCGCACCGGGGAACTTTGCCGTACCGATGATGTCGTACGCGGCGCGGATAAGCCCGCGCTTCGCAGGCGGCGCCGAGTGTCCGCCGTGGACGCCGACATAGCAGCTCGGAATCCTGAAGAGGCACTTGCCGGTCGCGATGTCGTAGCAAGGCGAGTATGAATGTTTCGTGTTGTACTGCGCGTTGTAGAACGCAAAGCGCCCGTCCTCCGAAACCGAGCCAGCCGTAGCGCCCATTCCGCCCGAGTGCTTCGCGGCATCGTCGCCCATCTTCTTCGCCTTGGCGAGATCGTAGATCGGCGCACCGCACTTCGTCCAGCCCGTCACGGGGATTACATACCTGCCGGAAAACCAAGTCATCGCCTGGTTCATCGTCATGTACCAGCCCGTAATCCACGAACCGAGGTCCATTGACGAGAAGTCTCGCCATTCGTTCGGCTGCTGCTGCTCGTCGCCGTTTTCGTCCGCCCACGCCTTGAGTCCTTTCCCGCTCTGGTTGAGCTCGGCGCGGAACTTCCATTCGCCTGGTCCGATGCGCTGGTATATCTTCACCTTCGACGCGTCGGTCATCCACCAACCTGCAATCGCGACGTACACTTCGCCCTTCGGTCCGCGCCCAAAGCGCGTGCAGCCCCATCCCGCCGCGCGAGAGACATAGCCGACGCACTTTGCGCGTGTGGACTTGCCGTCCAAGAGCCATTCGCATCCCTGTCCGACCATGATACGAGGATCTGTCGGGCATATCGCGCCACCAAGCGCACCGTACACAGTAGAACCGAAGAACTCCGCGGCAAATGCGCCGCTCGAGGCGTTCCACTTCGAGACGCGGCGCGGGAGAGAGTCTGCCTCCGCCACCCAGAGGAAGCCCTTTGAGTCGAGCGCGATGTCCGCGACATTGTACATGCCGTCCGGATCCCACTTGCCGGAGAGACGACGCCCGCCCTTTCTTCCAATACGGCTAATCTCGCGGCCGTTCTTCACGACGGAAACCTGGTGATCTGGCGCACCGGTCGCGACATATTCGGTGCCGTCTGGCGCGACAGCGCGTGCTTGCAAGTCGCGTGGCGTCGTCGGACGGCGCTTCGCGTCACCAAGCTTCGACACTGCAACCGAGACGACTTCCTTCTCGAATACGAATTCAAGGCGTCCGTCCACGAAACGCATGCGCTTCGCGAGACCGAGCTTGAACGGATCGAGCGAAAACTCCGCGCTGGCCGTACCGGGGAAGTTTTCGTACGTGCCTTTTGCGGCATCGAGACGATAGACGGTGTTGCCCTGTCCGGCGTCATAGACATACAGATGTCCTTCGCCGTCGACCGCAAGCGCGCGAGCGGAACCAAAGCCGCCGCGCTTGTGGTGCCAAATCATGTTGCCGTCGAGATCTGCGGCGACTACCGCCTGTCCTGCCTCGGCGCGATGCCAGCCGAGATACACGCGATCGGCGTCGCATGCGACAGCGCAGGGATCGCCGTGATCGCCGCCCCAGCCACCGCCCGCGAAGTCGTAGGGATTTGGTCCTGCGGCGTGTGCCCAGCCCTGCAGTTCGATGTGAAACGGCTTGTGCAGAAGACCTTCCCACGTGTAAGTGCCGGCCGGAACGGGATTTCCGACATGCGTGTCGTAGCATGCGTCAAGTCCGTTCCAGAATATTTCGTTCTCGCCCGCAGGGAGCGGCTGGTTGTTGAGCGGCCACGCGATGACGTCGCCTGCGGCATTCTTTATGATGACAGAGACATTAGCCGGCTCGTCGAGCTTGAACTTGATCGGCTTGAATCCGGGCTTCGCCTTGACCGATTTAAGGGAACTCCAGTCGACCTCCGGCGCTCCATTCTTAATCGCCACAGGAAGCGTCCGCCCGTCCGCCAGGCGCAGCGCCTGCGTCGCACCACCCTTGTCGACGAATTCTGCGAGCCCCCATACGTCGCAGCGCATGAACGTCATCGCCCGGTCCGGCTCAATCCCTTCGCGGAAAAACTCCTTCGTAGTGAGGCGCTGGTCGCCGTTCGTGCGGTAGTTGGGCTCGAACGTGAGTAGCATCCTGTCTCCCGCCTTTGGACGATACGCGCCAGCACAGACGAGCGACCACGGCACGGAAACTTCCTGGGCGTAACCGCCGGGAATCTCGGCAAACGCCTCCTTCACGCCCTTCGACATCACGTCTTCGCCCTTTGGCTGCGCGGCGAAGGCGAGCGTCGCGCTCGCGGCCGCCGTGGCGTTGCGATCGCGCCAGAACTCGAAGTGCGCGAACTTCATCGGGAGTTTCGAAACGTCGGTGTTGTGGCGAAGTCCGTTGAACGCCGTTGCGCTCTGCGGGCTCGTCGCGAGTCGCACCTGCATGCAGTCGCCCTGCCAGGGATAGTCGCTTCCCGCGAGCCCAGGGTTGTTCATCGGCGTCGCGTCAAGCCAGCGGAAGAAGAAGTACAGGTTGTCCTTGTCGTACATCGCGGAAATCCACACGGCATAGCTCGTGCGGAACTTCTCGACGTCCGGGCAGCAGAATATCGAACCCGACAGATCCCAATCCGAGGAGTCTGCGTCGACATTGACAGCTCCAGGCGCCCTTATGACCCTGAACCTGACGTTTTCCGTCTCGGTAGCAAACGCAGAAAGGGAGACGGCGGCGAAGACGAATGCAAGCTTTGCGATGTATTTCATTTTGTTTTCTTTCGTGTTATTTCTTCTTTGCTGGAGTGTATACGATGAAGGACTTTACGCCGACCTTGCCGCCGGCCTGCGGGCTTATCGAGAGAACATGCCGTCCGTTTGCGCAATTCTGCACAAGTGTCGTGCGCGCATCTAGCTTGCCCGCCGGAAGAGGATCTGTGAAGAGCGCCCTTGTCGACCATGTGATCTTCTGGCCAGGGACGGAATCGCGCGTCTTGTCGCCATTTCCCTCCTTGATGAAGTAGCGATACTGCCACGAATGGAAGTCGGACTTGCTGATCACGGCGCGGCCTGACACGGACTTGAAGTCGTTCGTGTTCCAGCCCTCGCCATCGAAGCCCGTAACGCTTCCCTCAACCTTGTAGTGTATTGGATCGCCAAGCGGCATAGTGCCGTCGATGTAGGTGAGCGTCCAGTCTTCGACGACTGGCATCGCGCCTGGCGCGATTTCCACGTGCTTGATCATCGGCATCCACGAGAGCATCTTCGACGGACGCGTCGTGAAATACATATCGGAATATTCCCGGGGTGGTTTGGAGTCGAGCAGCACACTGGATTCGCCAACGCCACTTCCATCGGAAACGGCTACCACGCGGTTTCCTTCGAACTCAAGGCGCAGCGAACCGTCCGCGGCAGATTTGACGCGGCTGTCGGTGACGGGGATTTCGGTGATCGTCCCGCTGAACTTTGGCTCGCCGTTAGTTTCAGGGATGCGCACAAGTTCCTCGGCGATGAAATTGGAATAGTAGCCAAACGCTGGGCCGTCGGGACGCATGTGTATCACGTCTCTCAGCAACACGTCGCACGTATTGCCCGTTTCGAGCATCATCTTGCACCATTTCTTCCGGAGGTCAACGAAGAGACATCCGTACCGCGCGGCGATGTCCTTGATCGCCTTTGAGCGTCCGTCGGGTTCGGCAAGAAGTTGCTCTATCGATTCGCGCGACTCGGCCTCTTTCTTTTCAAGATGGCTCGTCCAGAGGACGATTTCCGCCGTAGTCGTTTCGCGCACTTTGCGGATTATCGCCTCGTACTTTTCGGTCGAGCCGTAGACGTGGAAGAAGAGGATGTCGGGATAGTACGGATAGAGATCGCTCTCTGCGGTCCTGATGAGGTCTGGGGAAGTGAAACCGCCTATCGCGCGGTTCTCGACTTCGAGAATTGCGGTTGGATACCGCTCCTTCAGCTGTCGCACGATGTTCGTGTGCCAGCCCTGCTCAACGATGGACTGTCCGTAGAACAGCATTCTCACGCGCGCCGGATTCGCCGCGGTGGACTTTTCGAGCGCATTCAGCGTGCGCTGTATCGGCATCGCCGTTGGCGCGGTTATCTCTCCATTAGCAACCGCCGCGCACGCGGCGGACAAAACCAATGCAACTATGTTTCTTGTTTTCATGCGTTCAACCTCAAACATTCAACTTCATACTTCTTACTTCAAACATCAAACATCAAACTTTAAACATCAAACTTTAAACATCAAACTTCAAACATCAAACTTCAAACTTCTACTCAAACCGCACCTTGCCCCAAAGCCGCGGCTCGACGCCGGCCTGCGTGGGTTCGTCGCTCATGAGCGACGTCGCCTTGTTGCTCCAGTAGCTGCGCTCGACGGACACCGTGCCAGTCGAATCGCCTACGATGCGCCCGAAATCGCCGCGCGTCTCGCCGAGGAGGTCGACATTGCCGAGAAGCGCCAGCGGGATAACAGCGCGTAGTGTGCAGTGTCCGCGACCTTCGTAGGTCCATGTGGTGACAGACGGCTCTATGGAGACGGACGAAACCTTGAGCTTGCCGACTGGAGACTCGAACGTATGCGCGTTCTTCGCGCTTTTTGCGCCGACGTAGTCGTATTTTACGCAAACGACCTTGCCGCCAACCTGTGCGAAGAGAAGCCGTATGTCGCCCTTCGCTCCTTCCCTGCGGTCTGGTTTCGCCTTAGACGACGTCTGAAGCATCAAGTCGAACGCACCGCCTGTCTCGAAATACGTCGTTGGATCCTTTCCGCCATTCTTCATCGGCTGGCCATTGCGTTTGCAGGTGTAGGCATAATAGAGATACGTGCCGTCGTGCGCGAGACGGAACTTGTCGCCCGCCGGTCCGTCTACCAAAATGCCGGCGCTCCAGACCGCCTCAGGCGGACGTCCGTTCTTGTCAAGCTTCTGCGGCGCAGTCTTCTTCACAACTAACTCCGGCGGCTTGAAAGAACCGAACGCCGCGTCGGCCTGCGACTTCTGCGCCGCCACAAGGGACTTTGCGGAAACGGTGAACTTGCCGCCTTTAAGCCGTCGCGCGCGCTCAAGTCCGCCGATCTCGATCACCGACGCATGCGTCTTGCCGCAGACGATCGCGAGCGCGTCGCGACCGTCGAACTTCGTGCGCTGGAACTCGCCGAGGAAGTGCTCGTCCTGCATCGACGTCTTCTTCAAGGTGTCCGAGTCGGGAAACTGCGGATACGACCAGTGAAGCCCGCAGCGCTGGTCCTGCATGAGCTGAGCGAGGAAGATGCCGTCAGTGGTCATCAGGTACGCGCAGCCGAGGTTTGAGTTGAAGCACACGATTTCGCCGATGTCGTCATTGAGCTTCGTCGCGCCCCAGAAGCGCGTGGTGCCGATAAGCTCGCCGAGCTTCCGACCAGACTCCGACGTCTCGTGGCTGTCGTGGAGAGACGGCCAGCGGTTGCGGTAGCGGAAGTTCACCGTGCCGTCGGGGGCTATGGACATAAGCGGCTTCGAGAGCGTAAGGATATTCCCCTTCATGTCGACGAGGTGCGAGCTTGCCGAACGCTGCTGGTGGTGCGCGGGAACGAACGGCGCAGGAATCGGCTCGCCAAGATGCGCGTACACGGGATACCCCTTCTCGGTGAAGCGCTCGGGCGTGAACTTGACGATCTTCGACCCGTCGCATCCGAACGCGATTTCAAAGTTTTCGTTCACGCGGTTGACCCAGCCGGTGCCGAGCCCTTTGACGTGCTCGTCGATCACACATTCATCGGCGGTGATCTTTCCGTCGTCGTTGAGATCGGTCCACGAGAAGGCGAAGTTCTTCCCCTTGAACTCAGGGAGCTTCGATGCGAGGAAGTTCGCATTGCCCCATGCCGCGACAGCACGCGCGCGATCGTTCTCGTAGACATAGAGTATGTTCCCGCCGTTGCCCATTACGTTCTGCTGGTCGGTGAACCAGAGCTTTCCGCGCGCGCGGAAGGCGTAGGTCGGAACTCCTCCCCACGGACCGCAGCCTTCCTCGCCCGGGCGGAAGAATATCCGCGCGGGGCGGTACTTGCCGTCCGTTCCCTTCGTGAGTTCGAGATACCCCCAGAACGCGCGGTTCGCATCATCAGGGTCGAGCGTTCCGCCGCCGCCGTAGTTAGTGGGACCGACGACAGACTTCTCGCAATGTCCGGTGTCGATGTTCCAGACGCCCACACGCTTCGGCTGCTGGCTCTGCTCGCAGATCCAGAGCCGTCCGTCGGGACCGAACTCGATGCCGAACGGATCTTCGAGCGTGTCTTCGTCCCACGGACCTACCGGACGCCGCCCGCCCTTCCCGAGCATACGGATTGGCTTGAGATCGCGTCCATAGACGGTCACGACATGCTTCCCGCAGTCGCCTACGGCGAAGACGCCATCTTCGCGCACGGCAAGGCCACCGGGATTTTCGGCCGCGTCTTTGAGCACTGTTTTCAGCGTCTTCGTCTCTGGATCAAGTCGCACGACGTCTTTGTCGCTCCAAAGCAGCAGCTTGCCGTTCGGCATCTTCCGAATCTGCCCGGCCTTGGGCACGGGAATCGTGTCGAGCGGCTTTTCCGTTTCTGCGTCCGACTTCTCCGAGAAGTCCCAGACGTTTACCGCATCGCCTTCGCTGAAATACGCCTTGTCGCCTATCACCGCGAAGGACTGCCCTTTCGCCATCGTCTTCACCCCGCCGAGCTGATCGGTGCGAGAGTCGACCTTCTTGACGCCATTCTTGAAGCCGTAGTAGGTATCGCCTTCAGCTGCGGACGTGAACGGCGTGTTGAAGACCCAGTGCCGCGTGCCCCAGAGCTTGTTGAGGTCCTTGTCGCACTTGATGAGTCCGTGCGCGGCCTCGCACATCGCGGTGATGTACATGAAATCGCCCACGCGCACGATCGACTTCGGCGCGAAATGGTCGGCGAGCCATCCGCCGCCGCCGGAGCGGGCGTTGTGCCACGGCGTCTGGCCGTCAGGAAGAGGCGTCGGGTAGAAGCATCCGCGATAGGTGAGCGTGTGATCTGGAATCCACACCGCCTTGTACGTGTATTCGCCCGTTCCGAGTTTGTTGCCGTCGATCGTGTCGCGCATATCCCATTCGACTGTGCGCGCGCCCTTTTCGAGCGGTTCCGGACTGACCGCGCTGCTCACGATCGCGCCTTGCGCGTCGCAGACCTGGATCGACACATAGCCGCGTTCCGGCACATCAACCGGTATCTCGACGGCGAAAGACGCGAACGAAACGACGATGAGAGCCGACGAACAGAAGGGAACAATTGAGTGTTTTTTCATATCGCAACCATTGTATCAAGTACCAACCCCTTTACGCAACACAAATCGCTTATATTACGCAAATTAAATCGCTCATATTGCGAAGGTCTAAACACATAAAGAATATTCTTCCCGGTGATCGTCATGCGCAAGGCAGTCAAATGGCTATTTCGCGATGTCGCACTCGCGTTTGAAATCGCGGCCTTCGTACATGGGCGGAACATAGCCGTGTTCGGATCCCTGGACCCAGACGATGGACTTGTTTCCAGGAATGGCATTGTACAGCTTGGCAAGGCCCATCGGCGGACAGGTGTAGTCGCCAAGTCCGGCTCTGGGAATGATTGTACGGCAGGTCTTCGGGATGCGCTTCGCCCACACGACGGCATCGTAGTAGGCAATGCCTTTCGTAAAAGGAATGTACCATCCGCCTGAAGCGGCCTTGTAAGCGTTGCGGACATCGTTCATCACCATGTCGCAGCACCATGTAATGCTCGAATCCGCACGGGTCACCCCCTCGCCGCAGGCCGCCGCCCAGATGGTCTGAAGTCCACCCTGGCTGCCGCCAGAGGCGTAGAGATCCTTTCCGTTCCAGCCTTTGCACGTCTTCAAATACTGGAGAGCGCGTTTGACGCGCAGGACCATGCCGTTGAAATACGCCGTTTCCGGATCCTTGTTCTGCTCGGGGTCGAACGCGTAAGTCTTTCCGTTCGAACGCACTTCCCATCTGAGCGCCTTTGTGTCGGCATCGGTCGCGCCGAATTCGACGAGCTTCAGTCCGTGCGCATTGATGTTCAGGACGATTTCGCCGTCGCTCACCCATGTCGGCGCCTGGTGAGTGCACCTGTCGGCGCTGTAGCCATGCGTCTCAAGGCGGCATGGGAAAGTCGCCCCTTCGTCAACCGCCTTAGGAACCGAAAGATATCCGGTGACAGGTCTCAGCCCGGCGCAGTCTATGCGCACAGCAAACAGCCGGGCCTTGGAATTGCGGCACGGAATCTCGATACGTTCGTCGCGGATCGGCACCTTGTCAAGCCGTGCAAACTGGCGCGCCCAGAATTCATCGAAGTCCTTCGGCTCGACGTCCGGCGAAAGTGCGAGCGAATCGACATTCACCCCCGCGCCGCCGTCGAAGAACACGTTCTTCTTCATCCTCTCGAACTCGTTCATCGCTTTTCTGCCCTCGGGCGTCGTCGCGTCACCCGTGAACGTCTTGACAACGCGCTGGCGGTCTTTGTCGACGACATACGCATCGAGCCGCACGAAGCCCGGCCTGTCGAGACTGGTCTTGTACACGAAAGGCTCTCCGGTGAACGGCACTTCGCCGCTCTCGAGTTTTCCGTAATCATCGGTGCGCTTCCACGAAAGGAAATATTCGCCCTCCGGAATTTCGCCTTCGACGCCTACGGGCTCAAGTGTAAAGACCATCTCCTCGTTCGGACCGTACGAAAGCGGATCCTTGTCGGTAGTGCCCTTTATCCAGGCGTTGTCCAGTACCCCAGCATGCAGATGACAGGCGACGCATGCAACCGAAGCATATAAAAGAATTTTTTTCATAGTGGTATTATATCATGTTGTGAAAAACGTGCACACAACGACACATCGACAGTTAAAGATTTACGGGCTCGAATATGGCGACTGTGCCGCCCTCGTCGCACATGGCGAAACTCTCTCTGCCGCCCTTGCGGACGGTGCGCGTGGAGACGGAAAGCGCCTTGGCATCTGACGGAGTCTTCGCCGGATCGTCCGCGTATACGGTCATTTTCCATTCGCCGTCGCCGAGAAAATCAAGAGGAAGATCGACAGTCCTCGCACTGACGGTCGTCGCGGCGAAATAGAACCTTCCGTCGTGAGTCTCGCGGACAACCGCATAGTACTCCCCGCACCTGCCGGCGACGGGGCGCGTATCTTTCCACGCGGCGGGAAGGCGGCGCAGCGCCTCTATCCCGTCCGCGCCGCGATAGCGCTCCGGCCAGTCGCAGAGCGTCATAAGCGGCGAGTCGAACTGGATACACTGCGCGAGCGAGTGGGCGCGCGTTCCCATCTCCTCCGCCCAGTGCGGGCAGCGGTCCGTCTCGTCGCCGTAGCGATGGCCTTTCGCGACCTGCGGCGCGAAGTCCCTTGAATAGACGTTGCAGAACCCGCCTGGCGTGAAGTCGGCAGGTCCGAGCAGAAATCTTGTGAACGGCAGCGTCGCACAGTGTTCGGGCGTATTCTTGCGGTTGAAGATGTTCGCCTCGTTCCCAAGAACGGCCTCGCGCGTGATCATGTTGGGCCATGTGCGCTCCGCGCCGGTCGACTTGAACGACCCGTGGAAGTTGACCATGATCCTGTGGCGCGCGGCCACGCGGCAGACGCGTTCGCACCAGTTCACGATCTCCTGGTCCTGACGTTCGAGGAAGTCCGTCTTCACGCCGGAGACGCCCCACTTCTCAAGGCGCGAAAACGTCTCTTCAATGCCGACATCCTCGATCTCCATCCAGTGTATCCAGACCCATATTCCCACGCCCTTCTCCTTCGCGTGCGAGACGATTCGCTCCAAGTCAAAACCCTTTCGCGGCTCAAGCCGGACGTTGGGTCCGTGGTTGGGACGCCGCGCGAAGCCGTACCATCCGCCGTCGATCGTGTGGTACGGCCAGCCCATCTCGGCGGCGAAATCAACGAGCTTCAGCGTGAGCTCCGTCGAGAGCGAGTTGTTCGACTCGACCCACCAGTCCCATGTGCTCGCGCCGGGCTTGACGAACGAGAAGTCGATCGACGGATCCGGCGGAGGATTCAAATTGACGATGATGTCGTTCTTGCGGATAAGGTCCAGAGCGTCGTCTCCGACGATCGCGACCCGCCATGGGCTCGCGGCCGGAGCGGTAGCGATTACCGCCACGTCCGCCGTCGCCGCGTGGCTCGGAGGTATCTTCGATAGTGACGCGACGAGGCGCGTGTCACCGTCGCGGTTCGCCGCGCGGTAGAAAAGCCCAGCCCAGTTGGATAGCGCCGCCTCGCACAGCGCGATCGTGGCACCTCGCGTTTCCACAATTCTGTTCGCTCGCATAGGTCGTGGTCCACGCCAGGGTGTCCGGCTCGAATCGCCATTCTGTAAGCTCATCCTTTATCTGGAAGCCGTCGAAGGCGGCCTGGCGCGGGAATGAATATCGGAAAGCAACACCCTCGTCATACGCCCTGAACACGATGTCCATCCGCCGCGGATGTTTCTCGACGGTCGTTCCGCCGAGTTCGATTCGCGCGGCGCGCGCTTCCTCCTCTTCAAGTTCGACGACGAGTTCGTTGTAGCGGTCGCGCACCTTGCCGCGCCGATAGAGAGACGTCTCCCATGTCGTGTCGGCACTTGAGCGACGCACGCCCGCAACTCTCATCGCGGAAAGTTCCGCGGCGTCTTTGTCGCAGTCGTTCCCGACCGCGAATCTGAACCCCATCGCGGAGGGCTTCACCAGTGTCTTCCCGTCGCGAAGGAGCGACCAGCGCATTCCTCCGTCGTCCGTACTGAAGACGGCCTGAAGCCTTCCGTCGGGCGAAGAAACCGTCAACGGACTGTTTGTCCCATGGTCAGCCGCGAGCGCTGCGCTGAACGTCGCCAATATGGCCAGCGTTGCCCATTTAAATTTCCACTGCATAATTTTACCTCATTCCAGTATTCTGCATTGATCCTTGAAGGCGGCGCGGGACGCGGATGTCACCGGCTCGCCAAGAAGCCATCCCAACGTGTTGAGAAGAAGCGACGCATTGTCCGCCTCCAATATGCGGTAGGGCTGGAACGCCATCGGATCGGCGCTTACAACGACGCGCCCTTTCCCAAATGACTGCGCCGCGACTGCGCATGCGCCTGGCATGGAAGAAGTCTTCGGAAGAGACACAACCTTCTCCATTCGCGAACTGTCCGCGAACTTGAGGGGAGTAAGGGCGAACAGTTGCACCTTTCCGACGCCCTCGGCAATCGGATGCGCACCGAGTGCGGCCGTGAGAATCTGGCGCGGATCGCCGAATCCGAAGGACGTGGCGTCGCGGGGCGGATTCTTCGTCCATGGAATCTCGACGCCCCAGGCCTCCTTGCCAAGCGCAAAGAAGGACATGTTGGCGTTCAGCGAACGCCCCGTGTAGATTTCCGCAAGAAGCGCGCCGCCGCCTTGCACATAGTCCGAAAGCATCTTTCTGAACTCCGGCTTGCCAAAGAGCGCCTGCCAGTAGTCAAGAGAGTTCCCTTCCGTCACGACGACCGCCGCGTATTGGGAGATGAGTTCCGGCGTCCAGGCCATGGGATGGATCGCATCGATTTCGGCACCCAGCGCACGGACGGCTTCGATCTCGTGCGGGAAAAGTTCGACTCCGGTGTAGGGATGGCGGGCGTACGGATTGACGACACCGCCCGGCTCCGGACCGTCCAGCGCGAAGAGGACACGCTTCTTTCCCGGTGCGGGATGATTGAACTGCATGAGATTCTGGACGTAGCGAATCTTCTTTTTCTCCGCGTCGGACAGTTTGAAGTCCGGAACTTCCGCCCCCGGTGCGGAAAGGACGCAGACGGCGACACCCTGCGACCCTTCGATGGTCGTTTCGACGCCGTCCGATGTGCGGATGAATTCGCCCTCCATGCGCGTCAGCTTCCATCCGCGCATCTCTTCGGGCAGCGTAACGCGGCACGTCTGGTCGAGTCCGCCCCAGTTCTGCATATACAGCACTTTGCGCGCGACGTCACCGACCAGGAGCCGCTCGACGCAGGGGAACTCGCCGGACGGCGCGATCTCCACCTTAAGCTCCGGTGCAGGCAGAATCGGCGCAAGACGTCCCGCAAGCGTCTTCATGTCCAACCCCTTATCAAGTACGACGACACGCCCCCTGCCCGTGTCGCCCGACGCAAACGCGGCAAAACCGCTGTCGCGGTAGCGTGAAAAGGTCTTGCCGAGACTGCCCGGCGTGACGACGAGGGTTCCGCCGCGCCGCACATATTCTTTTGCGGCCTCAACCGTCTCGTCGAACGCACACCAGACATCCGGTGCGACGATGACGGAATAGTCTGCCGCGACCTTGCGGAAGCACTCTTCACCCAAGACGTCGAAACGATGCCCGGAGAACTCCAGCGCGCCGGCCCAATCCATCAATTCATGGTGACGGCTCTCCTGCGACGCCGGAAGCCCGACACCTGCAGCGTAGCTGTAGAGGAATGCGACATTCTCCTTCCTGAAACGGACGGCAGGCAGGACGATTTCCGCGGCGGCCGCCAATTTCTTCGCGAGTGCGGCCTGGTACAGGCGAAGGCGCTCCGACTTGTTCCAGTGCCAGACGATGGCGGCGGACTGTCCTTCCGTCAGATAGCTCCAGTACTGCGACGTGTAGTGCTTCTTCCCGTAGACGCCAGACTGGCCCAGCGTGTCCTGCGTCAGGATGCGGCAGCCGGGGTCAGCCGGCGGCTCTTCGCCCTTGTCGAGTGCAAGAACAAGGGCATTCTTCTCGTTGTCGCCGAACTTGATCGCATTCGTGACGTCGTACTTGAAGAACGCACCCTTTGCGGCAGCCCTTCCCAGATACTTGCCGTTCAGTACGACATTAAACGGCGCGGCGGCGCGTCCCGCCACATAAAACCGCTTCGAGCCGTCGGCGCGGTCGTTCTCGAGGATGGACGCCAGCGTGAAATCGCAGGACAGCAGTCTCTTCCCGTCGGAACGATCCCGGACGCCGTACCGCCGCTCGCACAGCTTCGCAAGGTCGTTCACCCTCATCGCCTCCTCGGACGGCGCGGCCGATATCACGTCTTCGACGATGTCCTCGGAATTGACGATGGGCTTTGTCGTGTTGCACTTGAAATAGCGGCACGTGAAAAGCGGCCAGCATATCGCGTCGTGCAGCGTATTCGGCTCAAACGGACGCCTGCCGTAGTCATAGCACTTGAAGCCGGAGGAATGGATGTAGAATATGTCCGCCATAGCGTCAATGGCAATGGGATCATAGGCCGCGTAGTTGTCGCGCGCACTCTGGTGTCCGCGCACGTCCGTACCGAAGAGCGCGCCGGGCGCGAACCTGCGCGCATGTTCGAATTCCCTGCGCGTGGCGGCGGTGGTGTCTTCCTGCACGTAGAGCATCCAGTCCCAGTACATCTCCGGCGTTTCGCGCTTCTCCTTCGCGCGCATCGCGGCGCGCTTGTTGCGGATGTCGCGGACGATCGGCAGATTGGCCTGCCAGCCGGGCTTTGCATATGAGGATGCGTCCGTCACGCACTCTCCAATTGTATGCGGCATGACGACGTCATCCCAAGTTTTGAAGGACGTCTTCCAAACTCCGTTCGCCTCGTCCAGCGTTCCGTATTTCCGCTCCGCCCATCTGCGGAAACCTTCCTTCACCCGGTTGTTGTACGGATCAGGACCAGGCTCGCGGTTCAGTTCTGGCATGAAGAAGCCCGTCTTGCCGCCGTACATAAACAGCGGACTGCGCTTCGCGTCCAAGAGCGCCAGTCCAAGATCGCTGCCGGGATCGGCGCCCATGTAGTGTCCGTGATCGTATATCGTTTCCAGAAGCTGCGGATGCTTCGTCAGAAGCTGGGGAAGCGAACCGCTTTGGGCCGGATGGAACGCACCTTCTGGCGCCTGGACAAGGAATCCAAGCCGGATTGCCTCGCGCAGCCAGCTGAAATACGA